>JACQPN010000025.1 GCA_016207515.1 Euryarchaeota archaeon
CCACAGCCACCATCGGCTTCGGTGACTGCGTCACCTCGCCTCGCCGGCTCCACAGCCACCATCGGCTTCGGTGACTGCGTCACCTCGCCTCGCCGGCTCCACAGCCACCATCGGCTTCGCGGCCCGCCTCGGATCGGAGCCATCATCGTACTATCGTGACGGTCCGGTTGCTGTGGCGCACGACCTTTTCGGCGACACTTCCGATGAAGTACATCGTCTGCTTCTCGTAGCTTTTGTAACCGAGGCAGATCTCATCGACCTTGAGTTCCTCAGCGGCCGCGATCAACTCATCGGCGGCGTTCCCGACCTTCACGTGGCCGCGCGCCCGGTAACCCCGTTTCTTGACGCTCTCGACCACCTCGCTCACGCGCGCCTTGGCGGATTCGACGAAGGTCTTGTCGTCGCTGATGCCGCTCATGTCGGCCGTAGGAAGCAGCATCCCGACGAAAGAGCGCTCGGCGACCGCCTTCGGGACGACCGTGAGGACCACCACTTCGTCCTTTTCAGGCTCCATGCGCTTCAACGAGTGCTCAATGGCTTTCCGGGACGGGTCCGATCCGTCGTAGCCGACTAGAATCATCATCGTGGGCGCAAAGCGCGTCGGGGCACAAAAACCAAGCACCTCCGGTGGCGCGGGCGTGGCCGACCCCGGAAAACGTCACCGGAGGTCCACCCATGTGGCCGGCCTGTCAGCTCCTTCTAGCGGCCTTAAGTATATGCGCAACTCTAACACGACCAGATAAAAATGGAAGAGAACGACCTCGTCGTCCACGAGTTCAAGGCCGTCGATCTCCGAGGCGCCACCATCATCGATGGTTTTCCGAGCGTGGGGCTAGTCTCCACGATCACGGCGAACTACCTCATCGACATCCTGGAACTCGAGCAAGTGGGGACCATGGATTCGAAGTACTTCCCGACGGTCTCCATCGTGAGAAACGCCGTGCCGATGTACCCGGTCCGAATCTACGCCGGTAAGGGCGTCTGCATCTTCATCAGCGAGTTCCAGCCCGCGCCGAAGCTCATCCGGCCGATCGCGGAGGCCATCGTGGAATTCGCCAAGAAGAAGGGTTGTAAGACCATCATCAGCCCCGAGGGGCTCGTCATAGAGGCGGCGGAAGCGCCCGCGGAAGTGGCCGTCTATGCGATAGGGGCGACGGAGGAGGCGAGGGCGCTCCTCGACCGGCACAAGCTCACGCCGTTCGGGAACGGCATCATCACCGGCGTTTCGGGCGTCCTGCTCAATCTTGGCAAGGCCCACGGCCTGGACACCATCAGCATCCTCGCGGAGGCGAACCCGAACTATCCGGACGCGCGCGCGGCCGCGAAGGTCATCGAGGTCATCGACGAACTCCTCGAGAACGTCGAGATCGACGTGAAACCGCTCTATAGTGAGGCGGAGAACATCGAGAAGACGCTTCGGATGATGCAGCGCCAGGTGGAGCCGAAGACCTCGGGGAAGGATTCGAGCCCGGCGATGTACGGGTAACGGGAATCCGTACGTAACCGGACAATCGTTTTCCGTCGGCGCTTTTTCCGCGAAAGCGTAAAAAGGGTCGCTGGAAAGGACTCTAGCCGTGCGACGTATGGTCGATGCGCCCACATAGCGGGTTTTTTAGGCTTCAAGCGGCTTTGGCCACCCAGGATGCTCTACTCGCGCCTTGTCGAGTACTACGAACGCCTCGCGGCGACCACGAAGCGGCTCGAGATGACGGCGATCCTCGCCGAACTCTTCAAGGAGAGCCGCGCGGAGGAGATCGAACACGCCGTGAACCTCACCATGGGGCGCCTCTACCCTGATTTCCTCGGGATAGAGCTCGGCGTCTCCGAGCGCCTCATCACCAAAGCGATCTCGACCATCACCGGAGTCGCGGAGGATCACCTCGACCAACTGACGATCGAGAAAGGCGACATAGGAAACGCCGCGGAGGCCGCGCTCAAGGGGAAGCGTCAGGCATCGCTCGTCAAGGCTTCCGCGCTCTCGGTCGCGGACGTCTTCTCGGCGTTCGACGCGATGGCACGGTCCAGCGGGCAAGGCTCGCAGGACGCGAGGATCCAACGGCTCAACGGGCTCCTTCGTGACGCCTCGCCCATCGAGGCCCGCTACATCGTTCGCACGGTGAACGGGAAACTGCGCCTTGGGGTGGCGGAGATGTCTGTGCTCGACGCCCTCGCCCTTGCCTTCGCAACGAAAGAGGACCGGCCCGCGTTCGAGGAGGCGTTCAACAAGTGCTCCGACATCGGGGCCGTGGCGCGTGAAGCGGCGGGTGGCGGCCTCCATGCCGTGCGCCGGCTCACGCTGCGCCTCGGTGTTCCCGTGAGGCCGATGCTCGCCGAACGGCTCCCGACCTCGGCGGAGATATTGGGCAGGATGGGCGGTCGGTGCGCCCTCGAACTCAAGTACGACGGCCTCCGGTTGCAAGCCCACATCGCCAAGGGAAAAGTCCGCTTCTTCTCGCGACGCCTCGAGGACGTTTCCGGGCAGTTTCCGGACGTCGAGAAGATGCTCGTCGCCGCTTTCAAAGGGCGCGACGCGGTGATCGAGGGTGAATGCGTGGGCGTCGACCCCGTGACGGGGGAGCTACGGCCCTTCCAGGACGTGTCGCGACGCAGGGGCCGCAAACACGATCTGGAAAAAGCGGTCGCGGAGCACCCGGTGACGCTTTTCGCCTTCGACATCCTCTACGCCGACGGCGTCGACGTGACGACAAGGCCGCTTCTTGAAAGACGTCGTCTTCTCGAAGAGAGCCTGACCGAGAACGCGGGCGTGAAGTTGAGCGAGTACCGAATCGTTTCGAGCTCCGAGGAACTCGAGGCTTTTTTCATGAAGGCGGTGGAGACGGGGGCGGAGGGGATAATGGCGAAGTCAACGTCCGAAGACTCGCTTTACCGCGCGGGCGGGCGCGGCTTCCAATGGGTCAAGTTGAAGCGTGATTACCAGGGCGAACTGTCGGACACACTCGACCTGGTGGTGATCGGAGCTTTCGGCGGGCAGGGTCGGCGCGCGGGCCGGTACGGGGCGCTTCTTGCGGCTGCGAGGAACGACGAGACGGGCCGCTTCGAGAGCGTATGCAAGATCGGCACGGGGTTCACTGACGAGATGCTTGAGGGCCTCACGGCGCGGCTCAAGCCGTCCGTGGTCGATCGAAAGAGCGCGCGGGTCGATTGCGAGATGGTCCCCGATTACTGGTTCGAACCGCGACTTGTCCTCGAAGTCGTCGGCGCCGAGCTGACGCTGTCACCAATCCACCGGGCGGCGTGGGGGAGCGTACGGGACGGCGCCGGCCTTGCAGTGCGTTTTCCGCGCTTCACGGGGCGGATACGCGATGACAAGGGCCCGGAGGACGCCACTGCCACGAGTGAATTGGTGACGCTTTACGAGGCCCAGAAGCGAAGGCTCGGGAGCGATGCCAAGGAGGCGTGAGAGGCACGCGGGCGGAAGATCTCGCGACCGCCGGACGTTCCATGGGGGCTCCATGCTGGCGATGCTGGGACGCCCAAACTCGCGATTTATAAAACAACCGTCAAAACGACGATTATTGGTAACTATTATATACCGTTTTCATAGTGATGGATAGTGGGAGCGAGGGCCGAGGCTGAGGCCCGCCCTTCCAACGGGCCCGACTACGGTCCCGCACAAAACTATAAATGACCAGATAAAGGCAGGAAGTACGAAGAAGAAATAGAAGGCGGACCGCGGGTGAAACACGCCCAAGCTTGCCACCGACGCTTCTTGGCGGGAGCCGTCGCGGTTGAGCGAGGAACGTGGATGCCGGTACCGTCAGGTTGACTGCGATGACGAGGAGTGACCTCGAGGGCTTTGACGTAGACAAGGCCTTCTACTCAGTGCTCAAGTTACACGTATACTCCACTGTGTATGAGGCCTTCCTCAAGGCTTTTGGGAACGGGAACATCGCCGCAGGTTCCCCGATCTCGCACATCAACGAGGCGCGGCTCACGTTCGGCCGCTTCACCGCGAGAAAGACGAACTTCCTGTTCGTGCCCGAGAACGGCCACCGGCCGCAGTTCTCGGCCGAGTTCTACGGCTTCACTAGCCACAAGGTGCGAGAGAAACTCGCCCATTTCAACAAGGAATCCATCGTGGACCTCATCGGACGTGGCCTACGGGACGCCTACACGTACCAATGGTCGGTGCCTTTGCAAAAGAGCGACATCTGCTCGTTCGTCCGGTTGAAGAAACGCTACGGCGAGGACATGTCGATGGTCCTCGAGACCGCCCGCATCCACGAGCGGTTCGAATTCGATGAATTCGATTTCAAGGGCTTCATCACGTTATACCAGGACGCGCATTTGAAGGAATACGCGGCGTCCCGCTGGGGCGTCAAGAAATTCCAAGAACTGCGTAACTCGTATGATTATGAGCATTTCCTGAAGGTCAGGCTGCAGCGCCTCGTGAGCCACGGCGTCATAGAGCAAAAGGGCGAGAAGTACCGGTTGTCCCCGACGGTCGATGACGCCGTGAACCACTTCGACCTCTTCACCGCGGGCGTCGCCTACCGGCCGAGCCGCGAGATGTGCGTCGCATGCCCGATGAAACGCGTCTGCTATTCCAAAGGCCCGGAGCCCGAAGGCCTCGAACCGTACATCCAGATCCTCAACAACAGCCTCGCGAGCGGCAACGGCCACGGCCTCGACGTCGAAGGCAATCGAGGCCTCAACGGACACTCGCAAGCGCCGCCGACCAACGGCCGTCCGCCCACGAACGGTGCGGGAAACGGCAACGGACTGGACCCATCACGCTCATCATCAGCAGCCGGCAACGGGCAGGCTCCCTAGAGAGAGGCCGCTCCCGCCACTAGTTAGGTGGCCCTCCTGGGGAGCCTTCCCTTCACCCGGAAGGAGAGGCCGAAAACGCGACCCAGCGTAAGCACGGCTAGGACCACCCCTGCGCCGAAGAGGGCGCCGTAGAGCGAGCGGAGCTCGATCGAGGCCCCGATGGCGGGGCTTAGCCCCGAGATCATGGGCCGCACCACGTAAAGGCCTGCGGCGACTAGCACGAAGGCCGAGAGGAGCGGCTGTCGAAGCGACGTTGCGAGACGGCCCTCGACCTCGTCGAGGTCCAGGACGCCGCGTGAGCGTCCACCGCTCTTTGTCACCTTGCTCTTGATCCTCGCCTGTAGGCCCGAGAACTCGAGGCCCATGTACGCGAGTTCCGCATAAAGCAAGAAGGCCCCCGCCCCGGCGAAGGTGACGAGCAGTTGCTCGGTCGATAGCAGGCTCGCATTGAAAGTCGCCATGACAAGAAGGGTGAGGATCGCGTGGGCGGCGATCCATCGCTTGTCCTTCGACTGTACGTATGATGCGGCGGGGACGAGTAGAACAAGGAGCCCCGGTCCGACGAGCGGGCCGCCCAAGGTCGCGAGAAGGTGGGCCTCGCCGGGGACCGCGAAGATGAAGGCCGCCATGGACGCCGCGAATGCCAGGAGGGCGGTGTTCCTCACCGTCCGGGCGCCCCGACCCGTCCCGAGCGTCATCTCGCCGCCACCTCACGCGTGACCACGATGGACAATGGTTCTCCTGTCTTCCAATCGAGGACGGGGACGCCATAGCCGCGGATCGCGGCCATCGTCGTCTCCCGCTCCAATTCCATGATGCGCGTCTCGGCGGGCACGGCGCCGCTTCCGTAGGTTTCCGCGTCGAAGGAGACGGGGTTCGGGCTGAAGACGATGAGTTTGGCCTTGTACGCGAGCAGTTTGCGGATTGCCTCATCGATCGTGGGATCGGCCAGGAGGTTCCCGATGAGGACAACGGGCGTCTTCGGGCGTAACGTCGGGAGTAGTTTGTCGACGACGTCGTTGAGGCTCTGCTGCCCTGCGCCCTCCGCGGCCGTCAAGGCGTCGAGGATCTCCGGCATCTGGCGGTCGGGCGACGTCGGCTGTATCTCAGTGATCGCCTCGCCATAAGTCACGAAACGGAGCTTGTCGCGCCGGTCGAAGAGGTAGGAGGCGATCGACGCGGCCGCGCGCGCCCCGTAGACGAGCGAATTGTGGCGCATGGTCCCGACCTTGGAGACCGCCCGCGTGTCGAGTATCATGGTGACAAGCGCGTAGGATTCACGCTCCCGCTGCTTCACGACGAGCCCCTTGGTCCTCGCCGAGGCCTTCCAATCGATGTCGCGGATCGAGTCCCCGACGATGTAATCGCGGAGCGCGAAGAAATCCGACCCGAGGCCCGGTTGACCGACCTGGTAGTCGCCGCTGATGATCAACGGGTATTTCGATTTCGTCATCGCGGTCTTGATGTCTTCCTGCTTCGGGTGGACGGTCAAGGCGTCGATGGCGTCGAACGTCGTGTCCTTGTAGTGGATGCCGAAGGGGTCCTCGAGCCTCACGCGGACGGGGCCAAGGGCGTTACGGCCCTTCACGGGGAACTTCACGGCGTAATCGAGGCGCGCCGATTCGCCCCCGGCAAGATCAAGGAGCGTGAAATTCGTGCCCTCGACGAGCTCCGCCGTGGAGGGGAGTTGGTCTTGGAGCTCGAAGAAGAGTTGGCCGTGGGCGCGGCGGTTGGCGACGGTGAGCTCGATGTCGAGGATCTCGTCCTCGGCTATCGTCGTACGCGGGATCTTGCGCGTGACAGCGAGGTCCAGGGTCTCGACGTAAAACGACGTGACCGCGACCAGCATGAGCCCGAGAAGCCCCAACGCGAAGAGCGGAGCGGCGCCGAGGGCGAGTCCGAAAAGAACGGCGAGCCCTGAGCCGGCCGTCACGTAGGCGCCCTTCTCGGTTATCATGGCCTTCAGACCGTCGGGACGGGCGTCTCCTTGGCGAGCCGTGCCACGACGTCCACCGCCTTCATGCCGCGGATCTTCGCCTCCGGCTTCAATATCATGCGGTGCGCGATCGTGTGGGGCATCACGGCCTTGATGTCGTCGGGTGTCACGAAATCGCGGCCCCGGATGGCCGCGAGTGATCGGGAGGCCTTGAGAAGCGCCTGGCTTCCGCGCGGCGAGGACCCGACGAGGATGTTGGGATCCACCCTTGTGCGAGTGACGAGTTCCGAGATGTAGTCGATGATCTCCTCATCGATGTGCACCGCTTCGACGACCGCCTGCATCGCGAGGATCTGCTTCGGGGTGGTGATGGCGGTCACGTCGACGTCGTCTTTTCGCCTTTGGATGCGCCGGCGCAGGATCTCCGATTCCTCCGCCTTCGAAGGGTAACCGACGGAGAGCCTCATGAGGAAACGGTCCATCTGCGCCTCGGGAAGAGGATATGTCCCTTCCTGTTCGACCGGGTTCTGGGTGGCCATGACCATGTACGGCTTATCGAGCTTCAGGGTCGTCCCCTCCACCGTGACCTGACGCTCCTGCATGGCTTCGAGAAGAGCCGCCTGCGTCTTCGGCGGCGCCCTGTTGATCTCGTCGCCGAGGAGGATGTTCGTGAAAACCGGGCCAGGCCGGAAATTGAACTCCGACGTCTGTTGGTTGAAGATGTACGTCCCGGTGATGTCGCCGGGAAGCACGTCGGGCGTGAACTGGATGCGCCTGAAATCGCAGCCCGTGGCGCGGGCGAAGGTCTGGGCCATCAGGGTCTTTGCGAGGCCGGGATAGTCCTCGAAGAGGATGTTGCCGGCGCAGAGGATGTTGACGGTGACAAGTTCCAGGACGTCGCGTTTTCCGACGATGACCTTGGAGACCTCGTCGATGAGGGCCTTGCACGTGTTGTGCACCAGGACGACGTTCTTGTTCGGGGGCCCCGCCCTCGCCGTCAAAGGATTCTGCGCCATCTTTCCTCCATCATGTCTTATAGTCCTTGATGCGGCCGATGAGGTCGGCCACTTCGGCGGCCTTGACCTCCCCGCCCGGATATATGAGTTGTCTCAACCGCTCGTCGCCGACGAGCCGGGAGAGCCCTTCCGGGCCAAGGTCGCGCCAGGCGTCGTTGTCAATACCATTGACGATTTTAACCTTGTGTATGGCGCTTTCCCGGAGCCGCTCGGAGATCGGCGTCCCCCCGTTCGGGTGCGGGACGGCGACGTCGAGGAGGGGCTCGTGGGAAAGCAGCTCCTTTGGCCGTTCGATCATGAACATCGCAAGCACCGCCGCGACAAGCGCACCAACGAGGACGACGACGCGCAAGAGTGCGTCCTGCGTGGGCACGACGCCGGCGGAGATGAGCAACCGGGCCAGGAAATCGTCGCCTGCGGGGGCGTGCCTGGACTCGTCGATGAGCACCGAGCCGCCAGCGTCCCGAAACAGGGTGAGGACGAGCCGCTCGGCCATCTCCTGGTTCTCGTAGTCGCTTCGGAGCATCAGTTCGTTCGAGAAGATCTGCGGATCGGAGACGAAGGCGACGCGACGGTCCTTCGACACGTATGCGACGGCGAATCCGCGCGGGTCGTTGAAATCGGTCCCGTCCTTCACGCCGTTTCCGGCCTGGTCGGACGGCGTCGGGGAGTCCACGTAGGCGGCCGGGGTGGTCCTTGCGACCGTCTCCCCGTCGGCACCTGGCGAGATGCCAAGCGACGTCGGGACGTCGGTGAGGATCGACCAGTTGCGTCCCTCCAATGAGAGATTGACGGGCACAAGAGATTGGTTGCGTAGCTCGAGCGGGTTGGCGGTGAATGATTCGTCACGCAAGGCCCTCCTGTCGAAGCTCACGCCGAACTCTCGCGAAAGCGCGTTGGCGTAACCGAAATCATCGGCGACGAGTATCGACCCGCCGCGGCTGTGGAAGGCGAGCAGAGCCTCTATCTCCCCGCCAAGGAATTCGCGTTCGACGCCGATCGCGACGTAGAGGTGGTCGTTTGCGTCGGTGACGCCGTTGAGGACAAGCGGGGAAGAGACGATGGAGCCGGCCTCGAGTCCGTTGTCGCGTATCGTCTCCCTGAAACGCGAAAGGTCGGCTCTGCCGCCGTAGGCCGAAAGTTGCGACCTGCCTGGCGAAAGGACGTACGGGACCAACGCGACTGCGATGAGCAAGAAGACGACCGAAATCGCGACCGCACGTCGTAGGTCGACCTTCATCGCACGTCCCCCGCCCCGGCCGTTGGGGGCCCTGGCCGCGTGCCCTTGTTGACGGATAGGCCGCGCTGTACCGCCCTGAAAGCGGAGATCGCCCGTTGGCGCTCGGCGGGACCTATCTCGTGGGCGGAATAACGCGCCTCCTCGAATAGGCCGATGAACTCGTCGAGCCGGGTCTCGTCGACCGGGAACGCCGCCTTGACGGCGACGGAGAACTCTTGGGCCGTAAGGTCGGGTGTGACCGCATAGCCGTACTTCCGCAGGTACTCGACGAGCGCCCGGTATGCCGCAAGGATCGTCGCGACGTACTCGCTTCCCGCGACCAACTGGCCTTCGGCGCGCTTGAGGATCGCAGCCGCCTCCGTTGCGGCCGAGCGGCTCCAATACACGTAGGCGGCGGCGAGGCCCACCGCAAGGAGGGCGAACGCGGCGGCCGCTAGAACGAGCGCCTCTTCGCGGCTCACGGGGCCGAAGGCCGCGAGCGAATTGATGCTGAAAGTGCGTGTCGCCGGAAGGAGGATGTCGCTTCCCTGGTAGCGCACGTCGACCTGTGTCTTTCCCTCGGAGAGGACCTTCGCCGGGAAAGTCGCTTCGCCCGTGTCGTTCGTGCGTAGCAGGAACGGGTAGATGTAACCGGAGACGCGCAGTTGCAGCACCGCGTCCTTGATGGGGCCGCCCTCGTCGTCGAGCAATTGGATCCTCCCGACGAAGGACTGCCCGACCGTGAGGCGGTTCGGCGTGTAGAGGCGAAGGTCGGTCTCCCCGACGACGCTCACCTCCTCGACGAAATCCGTGCCGAAATGGTTCTTGTCCCCACGGTAGCGTAGGACGAAGGGGTACTTTCCGCGCTCCATGTCGATCGGTAGGCGCAGGCTCGCGTTCATGGCGCCACCGCTTGCGGTGTTGAGCACGGCGAGCTTCGCGTCGCCAAGGAGTGCCTCCACCTCGGCGCCGCGGATCGGACGTCCGAACTCGTCGATTAGGCGTGCTGTGAGCGCGACCTGGCCGCCGCGCACGAACCCCGTGACGGAGTCGAGCTTCACCGTGGTGCGGGCGATCGTTATGTACTTGGCGCTTCCCGTCGCGTCCCCGTATATCCCTTCGCCCACGTACTTCGCTTCGATGACGAAATCCACGACATCCGTCGTCTGGGGAAGGTATTCGGCCTCGAAGTCGCCGCCGAAATCGGTCACGACGTTTCCGATGCTCGCCCCATTGACCTTCACGTTGACGCGTGCGCTTGGGACGACGTTGCCTTCATCGTTTGTGAGCCGCCCCGTGATGTTGAGGCGTCCGAAGGGGAGGACCTTGTCCGGCAGCGTGATGGTCACACGCGTCACGACGTTGAAGTAGGTCACTACCTCAGGACTGGCTTTCTTGAGGCCGTCGACGGAACCCGGGTAACGGGCCCGGGCCTCCACGAGGCCGAGCGTCTTGTTCGCCGGCAACGCGACCCCGCGTTCGAACCGGCCGTTCGCGTCGGTGGTGGCCGGCTCGAGTGCCTCGCCTTCGAAGCTCACGTTCACCGTCTGCGAGGCGATTGGTCGTCCGAGCGCGTCGAGGAGGCGTCCGCCCAGGACGACGACGTTGCCGCGTTCGAGGCGTTTCGGCGGGAACTCAAGGCTCGTCGTGGTCACGACGCTGTAGACGGCGACGGTCGAGGATTGCGCGTAGAGGTTCGTCCCCGTGAAACTCACGACGACGGAGGTCTCGCCGACCCCCGGGGTGGAGAACCTGGAGATCGTGGTCTTGAACGTGCTCGTCGCGTTGTCGACGGGGACCTCGACGTTGCTTGCACCGAGGGCGACTCGCACCGTTAGCCTCTCCTTGACGGAGAAATCCCGGACGGGCCGACCCGCCTGATCCACCAATTGGCCGGCGACCACCACGTCCTCGGACACCAAGGGCCTGAAGTACTGTGGATCAAGCACCACGCGCGTGGACTGCGTGATGATCACGGATTCGACGACGGCGCTTGCCGCCGAGAAGGAATTGGCCTGCGGGAATTGAACGACGAACGTCCGGGCCTCCGGCGTCGCGTCGCGTGGGATCGGCGCCTCCAGGCGGTACCGGCCGGCCGCGTCAAGAGTGGTCTCGACCGCCGCGCCGTAGGATGCCATCGTGACGTTGCCGATCGCCGGGTGGTCGTCCACGTCGACGACTTTGCCTGTTATCACTAGGCTCTCGCCCGCCCGCACGCTCCGCCTTTCGTTCTCGACCACGGCCGTCATCGAAGTGCCGAAGAGTATGTCGACGCCTGCTTCGGAGGTGGAGGGAAGCGTCAACCTGTCCGCGTCGCCGGCGAAGCTCGCGTTAAGCGGGTAGCGTCCGCGCTGGGGAAGCGTCCCGACGGGGATCGTGAACTGGAAAGAGCCAGAGGCGTCGGTGGTGACCGTGGACTGCGTCCCATTGTTGAAACGAATCGTCACGTCCTTGCCGCTTATCGGCAGGCCCACGCGGTCAAGGAGCGTCCCGGATCCGTTGAGTATGCCGCCGTTCTCGGCCTTGAGGTCCGTCGGCAATCGTATGCGCGTCTCCGACCTCACGGTGAACGGTTGCGCGTAGGCGACGACGTCTGGCTTGTAGGTGCCCTCGGCGTTTCGCGTGACGATCGAGCCTGTGACATCCCGGTTCTTCGCGGCAAAGGCGTACGGCCCGTCGATGGCGCTCACGGCGTAGGCCCAAACGAACAGGCGGTCGTCGAGCCCCAAGGGGACGGTGCCCGTGTCGAGCGCCCACGTGACGGTCTCACCGGCCGAGTGGTTCGTCCCGAACAGTATCGCCGGGGCGCGAAGGAGCAACGAGTGGTCGCTTGCGAGGCTAAGGACCATCGTGAAGGTCCCGTCCGGCATCGTCTGCGCGGCGCCCGCGACCCTCGACTCGTTCGAGCTTTTCCTCACGAAGTTCGCAAGCACCATGGCCCCGCCGACGGGTTTGCCCTTGTCCGCCGTGTCCTCATCCACCATGAGCGTCCCGGTGACCGTCACCGAGTCGCCCTTGAAAAGGGAGTTCGCCGACACCGAATCGATCGTCAGCTTGGTCCTTGCCATGTCGCGCGCGTCAGGCACGCCGTCCCCATCGCGGTCGATGTCTCGCGTGGCCGTCCGTTGCGACGTCACCCAGTTCCTCGCGGCGACGGGATCTTTCGGGTCGAGGCTACCTGAGTTGTTGTGGTCGAAGAACGGCTGGGCGTCCTCACCGTTGAAATCGTCGAGCCCGTCGTTGTCGTAGTCGAGGTCGCTTCCCACCTGTTGGTCCGCGTCGTCGACGTACCCGTCTTTCGACGAATCGCCGTCGGTGTCGCTACCCGGTGGGCCGCCGGGAACAGACCTAGGCGACGAGCCGAACCACCAGACGCCGTCGGTCGCGGGGTCCCAATCGCGGGGCAGGCCTAGCCTGTATTCGGTGAGGTCGTCCAGGCCGTCGCCACCGTCGGCCTCGACGGTGTCGCTGTTGACTGCGCCGACGTTCAACGTCGGGTTGAGGCCGTAGTAGACCTCCCAACCGTCCGGCATCCCGTCGCCTCCGCCATCTTCACTGTCGAATGCTGCCGGGTCGGTCCCAAACTCGTCCTCGCCGAGGAAGGTTCCGGCCCTTTCGACGATGCCGCGCGCCCGGAACCGAGCACTCATCTCGGCGATGGTGCAACGGGGCGGCGGTGGGTTCGAAGTCGAGATGGAGGGTCCGTCGAGGAGGGAATCCCTGTCGGAGTCGAAGTCCGCGACCAGCGTGCGCCGCTCCTGGATGTTGGTTATCCCGTCGCAGTCGAGATCGCCGTTCGGGTCGTCGTCGAACGGCATCAAGGCGTCTAGGCTCCTGTCGACCTCGTTCCCATCGGTCTCGCCGCCGAGGTCCGTGTCGCCCACGTCCGATCCGTCGGACGTCTTGTCCGTCGGGACGGGGGAGGTGCCGCGCTCGAATTCCTCGAGGTTCGTGAGGCCGTCCGCGTCGAAATCGCTCGTCGCACCTTCGCCATTTATCGGGCTCAGCTCTATCGCTATCGCGGGGTTCACGCCCGAGTAGTATAATTCCCAGGCGTCTGGGAGCGAATCGTCGTCCGTGTCCGTCTTGTCGGGGTTAAGGAAGAAATTGTAGGCCGCCTCATAGGTGAGTTCGAACGTGCCGTGGACGCGTACTACCGTGCGCGACCCCCCACCGCTTTTCGGGATGTTGTAGAAGACGTCGCCCCCGGTACCGCTCGAGGACGCCTCCGTGGGCACGAAGCTCTCCTTGTTCTTTGCGTCAAGCGGGACGCTTGAGGTGAGCTCGCCTGCGGTGGGACTCCCGTCGCGCCCCGCGAAGCGCACGTATTCCAGTTTTGAGAGCGTCTGCCTGGCGTCGCTCGAGTTCAACGGGTTCCTCTTGAAGTAGACCTCCCACCCGTCAGTGATGTTGTCGGCGTCCGAATCGCCGAGGTTCGGGTTCGTGCCCCGGGCAAACTCCTCGATGTTCGTGTAGACGAGGCGTAGGACGCTGCCGCCCGTGTAGAAGCGGGCGCCGTCTCCGTCGAGGTCCCTGTCCGCGTCGGATTTCCCGTCCGAAAGGCGAAGCGAATCCCGGGCGCTCGCGTTCAGGTTCCAGTCAAGAAGCGTGTCGTTGAAAGAGGCGAACCGGTTCTCCCAGTCGTCCGGCAACTGGTCCTGGTCGCTGTCGCGCGTCCCCGGGTCGGTGACCGGCAGGGTGCGCAGGTCCTCCCGTCCGAGCGACGCTTTTCTTCTCGGGGGGACCAACTCGTCCCCGTCGAGTATGGTGTCGGCGTCCGAGTCCGGGTCCACGACGTTCGGGATCCCATCGATGTCAATGTCCCCACCGGGTTGGAGGGCCCGCTTGATGTCCTCGCCCGTCTCAACACCGCTCACGTTCCGCCTTCCCCTCTCGGCCTTTATGGCGGCGATCGCCTCGTCCGACACGGTCAGCGAGCGCAAGGTCCAGTACGCGTGCTCGTCGCCGTCGAGAAGCCCGTCACCGTCGCTGTCCCCGGCCACGGGCGAAAGACGCGGCGTCGACTCGAATGAGACCTCGAAGGCGTCGTCGAGGCCGTCGAGGTCGGTGTCCGGCCTCCTCGGATCGGTCCGGGCGAACGTCAAGTTCCTCGTGCCCCGCAAGGCGTAACCATCGAACTCCTCGAGGTCCGTGAGCCCATCGCCGTCGGTGTCCGCAAGGCTAGGGCTTGACGTCGTCCTGAACGTCCTTTCCTCCACGGTTATCTCCCAACCGCCGACCTCCTGCAAGTCGCTTAGGCCGTCGCCGTCGGTGTCCTTGGAGCGCGGGTCCGAGAACGCGAGGAACTCCTGGAGGTTCGTGAGTCCGTCGGAGTCGAGGTCGGCCGATGCGTCCCCCGGCGAGAGGGGGTCGAGGAAGTACTTCACTTCCCAACCGTCGCCCATCCCGTCGGCGTCGGTGTCGTTGTTTCCAGGGTCGAGGCCTATGGAGAAGAGGAAGGCCCGGTTCGTGACGTTCTCGGCCAGCACCCCTAAGACGCGTGCGGAGAAGAGGAACTCGTCCTGGGTGGTGAGCCCGTCGCCGTCCGGGTCGAGGAACGCGACGCCCACGTCGAGAGCGTCCAACTTGTAGAAGACCAGCCACCCGTCGGCTATCCCCGCGCCGCTTGTCGAGAAGCGCACGGGGTCGGTCTTGTAATTGTCGATCTCCTGCGGGTCCTCGAGGCCGTCGTCGTCCGAATCGCGTTTCGACGCGTTCGTGCCGCGGCGGAACTCGTCGATGTTCACGAGGCCGTCCCCGTCGTTGTCGGCGGCCGCGTCGTTACGCGATGGGTCGAGGCCGCTTCGGATCTCATAACCGTCGGGCATCCCATCGGCGTCGGAATCCGGCGCCCACGGGTCGGTGCCTGCCACGAACTCGCCTACGTTGTCGAGCCCGTCACGGTCGGCGTCGTCGCCGGAGTCGAAAACGGACGCGTCGGGCCGGTAGACGCCGCTCACCGCGTCGAGTCGCCGGTTGTCGGCCTCCCACTTGTCGGGTGCCCCGTCCCCGTCGGTGTCCGCCTTGAACGGGTCGGACCCGTAACGGAAGAGCTCATCGAGGTCGGAGACGCCGTCGGAATCCGAGTCCGCGATCGCGAGCGAACTGTCCTCCGTCACGTTCTCAAGGCCAAGTTGCCTGCTTTCCGAGAAGCGGCCGAAGTAAGTGCTTCCCACGGCTGCCACGATGACAAGGCCCGATACGAGTAGGAGCCCGGCAGCCGCGAGGCGGCGCCTTCGCGCGCGTAGGAACGCGAACAGGTCACCGGCCGTCGCCATACGAGGCCGGCGCGTCTCTCGAGTGATGCCCTTTCCCATCTACCTCCTCCGTCGTAGGAAGGCCGCAGGGGCAAGTGAGAGGAGGAGATAAATGACTTGGGGTCCCGGGGTGGAGAAACTGCGGGAGAGGTCGGCCTCCACTGCGTTGTTCTCCTCATCCGTCTCCCGGTACGAACCCGCCGGGTCCACGGTGAAGCGAGCCGTCTTTGCCTCCTTCGTCGCCGTCCACGGGATCTGCACCGTGCGCGGTTCCTCCGGGGGAAGGCTCTCGATGGTGACGTTTCTCAACGCCACGCCGTCGATGACCATCTCGATGAGTACACCGGTGGCCGGTGCCGTCCCGTGGTTCACCACTTTGAGGTTGAAGGAGACCGGCTCGTCCGCGCTCAAGCGGTCGGGCTTCGATACGTCGATTATCTCCAGGTCGTACTGGATCTGCGTCACGTTGAACGGGTACGCTTGATCCGTCCCTGACAGGGTCGTAACGAGGTCGAAGCGCGGCGACCTTTCGCCGAACGTCTCCGGCGAACGCACCGTCACGTTCACCGCCGCGGTCTCCCCTGGCCCGAGGGCGACGACACCGTCCACGGGGTCGGAAAGGAAAGCCTCCCAACCTGCCGGGCCCTTCACGCCGAGCTTCGTCGAGACGTTCACGTTCCCTACGTTCTCGACGATGAGTCCTACGCGCCTTGACGCCCCGGGTGCCACGAGGACGTTACGCTCCTCCTGTTCGACGGAGAGCACTTCAAGGCGTTTCACGAGTGCCGTGAAGTTGATAGTGGTGAGGTTCGTCGTGTGGACGCGCTCGTCCCTGAAAGTGAGTCCGATGGAGACGTTGTAAGCGCCCGGTTTCGCGTTCTTCACCATCTCGAAGTTGGCCTTGAAAAGGCGGCTTTCCCCCGGGAGCATCTCCTGCGGGGCTAGGGGTTCCCGCCCGAGGTAGCGCCAACCCGCCGGTAGGCCCGCGGGGTTGATCTCCAATTGGAATGGCCCGTTGGCCTGACTTTTCACCTGCATCTCATAGGAGATCGGTTCACCGGGGAGCAGGTTCTTCCCCGGTGCCGCGGTGAGTTCATTCGTGAAATTGTTCGCGACGACGGCCTCAAGTACCACCGAATCGCTGGGAAGCGTCGCGTTCAACGTCTCAAGTTGCGACGTCGCGATGACGCGCGACTGGACGAGACGCCCCACTTCGACCGCGTCGGGTGCTGTAAGCGTGAAGTTCACCACTTTCACATCGAGACGGTTGCCGAGGGGGTCGAGTTTTCCCTGGCCTTCGAGCGGGAACTGGATGTCGGAGAGGTTCGCCTTCCACCCCGCGGGAAACGCCCCGGAGAACGTCATCTTCACCGTCGTCGCCGCTCCAAGGTTGGTGACCTCCACGGGGTAGACCGTGGAATTACGGGGAAGGATGAACTTGGACGCAGCATCCACCCCGACCTTGATGCGGCTCTCGACGTTGATGAGGGTACTTGCCGCGAGTTGATCCACCTTGCTGGCGTCGTTCTCGCTCACGGCTTGGATGGTCGCCGTGAACGGGATCGGTTGGTCCGTGTCTGGCGCGCTCACGTTGAAGACTATGACCTTCTCCTCCCCCACCATGAGGTTAAGCGTCACGGCGGGCTTTCCGAAGGAGTCGGTTAGCGCTTCCCCGGTGGGGCCAAGAAGCGTCGAATTGAATCCAAGCCTGTCTCCCCGCGTCGTTGAGAACGTGAGCACGTCGTCGCCGGTGCCGGTGTTCTTCACCGCTATCTGGTAAGCCGTCGAGGCTCCGGCGGCGATGACGCGGGAGATCTCCTTCTTCCCGTTCGACACGAACTTCATCTCGAACTCGTACTTCGTCTGCACGGTGCCAAGCCCCTGCGCCCGGTCCTTCATGTTGGGGTTTCCGACCGATTGGGCGGTCACGGTGAGCGTCACCGAGTCTCCCGTCGAGGCGTTCGATGGCACTTGGAGCACCACGGGGACTTCCCGCTCCTCGAGGTAAGAGACGTTCTCGATTATCGCCGCCCCGAGGCTCGTCTTCCACCCGTCCCGATCGACGGCGACCGAGAGGCCAATGCTGTCCGAAAGGCCGTGACCCTTCACGTCCCGGGCGAGGTTGCGGACGACGAAGTTGAAGACCGCCGAATCACCGGGTTTCAACGTGTTCGTGACGAAACGCGTGTCGTCTTTCCAGGCGAGGAGGTAGCCGAAGTACTCGGCCTGGCCCATTTCGTAAAGGGGCGAGCCGAGGCGGCCAGGGTAGAAGGTGAAGTACGACTTTTCTCGTTCGAGCATCTTGTACAGGAAGACCGGCTTGTTCGAAGTGACACGGTAGTTTCCGACGGGCATCAGGTTCTGGGTGGTGGCGGCCTTGTTGAGGACCACCGTGTTCTGGCTTATCGTGCGGTTCACGATGTTGTCGCCGGACGAGTAGTTGTATATGCTCAGCCGCGTGTCGTTGTAGATGGCGAACGCGAAGGCGCGGGCCCTCTTCGTGTTCGTGTGGTGCTCTGTCACCACGGGTTCGAACACCTTGCCCCCGACTCCTCCCACGGCGTGGATGCCGACTTCGCCCGAGGTCACGGATATCCTGGAGGCCGTGGAAGTGAAGCCATAGATGGGGGCATCCAACGCGTGCGCGGGTTGGAATTTGTTGTAAGAGTGTCCGCCGGCGCCTGCCGTGAATGTCCCGCGCACGGCCGCTGCCGGGTTCAGGTACTCGTAGGCGGTGACGCTCCCGGCGCCCTGCCCCACGACGTCGAAGTCGATGCTGGCTGTTCCGACGAGGAGTTTCCCGAAAGGAGCGCCGTATTGGCTGTGCATCTGGTAACCGACGAGCCCCTTCGTGTATCCGGCGGCATGGATCGATATTGGAGCGTCGCTCGTCACCAGGGCCAAGGCACCTGGGAGGAACGCCGGGTACACTTCGCCTTGCATGATCTTCATTGATTGACGCGGGACGCTGATGCTCATGGGTGGCGTGCCCACAGGGCACGAGAGGCAGACGATCTGCACGTTCGCGGCCAAGTCGTAGGTCACGATCTCGAACGCCATCGTGCACTCATTGTTCGGATATTGGTCACAGAACGCGGCGCCGGTCTCGTGTTCATGACCGGTCATCGGCGTGAAAATGAAGGTCTTCCCGACCGGAGGCCCGTCGATGGAGGGGTAGACGGTCGAAAAAATGGCATTCGCGTCGGCGCTTCCATCAAGGAGGCCCTTCTGCCCCACGGCAAGAGTCACAGGCCTCGTGGATTCGAACTTGAAAAAGAACGGGTCTCCGCGCAGGATGGGGATCTCAAGCCGCCCCCTCGGGTCGCCCGCGAGCGCCGATCCCATCACGTGGGTGTAGCCTATGCCGGGGAGGAAGTACGGCTCCGGGGGGTTGCCGCCGGACGGGACCGATGGGTACTTCGACAGGCGGACGGTGGTGTTCGCGTAGGGGCTCACGACGTAGAGCGACGTGCCGGGCCCCGGGCTGTCGGCAAGCACGCCGTCCGCCGGGGCGTAACCGTAGAATTCCGTGCCTCTCGACAGCCAGTAGAGGGCATCGAGGGGAGCCATCTCCTCCTCGGAGAAGACCGCGGCCGGTTTCTTCCCGTTCTCAAGTATGTCGAAGTAGATGAAGTAGAGGCGGGGTGAATCGAATATCCCTTCGAGGATGAAAGTGACGGTCCCTATGGCGTTCGAGCCCGCGTCGAAGATGGTGGTCCGGCGTTCAAGGTTCTCAAGAAGCGCCGGGGTGAACGTCGCGGGGACGACGTCACTTCCCTTCGCCGTCCGCAAGACCTCGCCGTTCTCCTGGCTGTACCAGACGACGCGCACGGAATCCGTGTCAAGCGTGAATGAGGAAAGGCGCTTCAACGGGTCCTGCGGCCAGCGCGCCTCGCCTTTGGCGTTCCTGATAGCCTCCGTGAAATCGACCTCTATCTCGGCCGGATAGTTCGAGATCCGGTCACCCTCCAACCCGGCGGTCCCGTTGTTTGTGAGACGGTCGAGGAGGAACGGTTTCACGAGCACGGGCACGCGCATGTGCCACGTGGCGTTCCACCACGCGTAACTGACGCCGTCAAGTAGCACCTGGTCGGCGTGGGCCATCGACGAGGGAAGCAATCGATCGCCGGAGGGCGGGCTGGGTGCTACGATGAGAAGTGCGAGGACCAACGCCGTGAGTGGGCCCCGCTTCACATCTGCCTTCTCCTCGACATCAGCACGGCGGCCGCGCCGATGAGCGCGAGCGTCATGAGGGGCTCATAGCCCGGGACCGCCCGTCTCACCTCGGCGAACACGTTGCCGTCGGCTCCTCCCACCTTCAACACTCCAAGCCTTGAGTTGTCATCCTTGTCGTATTCCGCGATGGATCTTCCCGGGTCGACTGCGGCAAGAAGCACGTGGTCGCCTCCGGCGCTCACCCATTCGAAGGTGACGCTCGTCCTCTCGCCGGGTTCGAGCGGCGGCAGGGTCTTCGATTGGACGAGGGTATCGTCCACGTAGAGGCCGATGGGCACCCCGTCGGCGGACGTGTCGCCCTGGTTCTCCACGGCCACCGTGATGGTCACGGGCGCACCTGCCTTCACGTTGAACTTCGGCGTGACCTGCAAGTCGACGACCGACAGGTCGGGCGCCCTCACGCGGACAATCGTCTTCCCGACGTTCGCCACCCCCTCGTCGGTGGAGGCGGTCACGGAGACGATGTAGTCCCCGACGGAAGCGTCGGCGGGGACGAAAAGGTCGAGAGACACGGGTTTCGAGTCTCCCGTCGCGAGGACGATGCTGTCACGTTCGAGCACGTATTTCCAACCTTGCGGGGCTCCCACGGTGATGTTCGCCGGCGCTTTGGCGTTCCCGAGGTTCTCAAGCGTGAGTCTCAAAGGCGTCATCGACAATGGCCGCACGAGCAACGCGCTCTCCGCGAACGAGGGGGCGATGACGGCCTTGGGCCTGATCGTGATGGAAGCACTCGTCGTGTTCTTGGCTTCCTTTCCGAGGACGGCGAGCCTCAACGTGTAGACACCGGGTTCTGCGTCCATCGGGACCGTGAGGCCCACAGGCACGACGCCGCGTTCGTAGGGGAGGATCGCGATCTGCGGCGCCGAGACGGTCCAACCGAAGGGCGCTTCAACGAGTTGGGCCGTGACGGTGTCGAGGCCGTTACCCGTGTTGTCAAACGCCAGGTCCACCGGGAACGTCCCGGGTTCGCTCTCCGCTGCCGCCCGTATCGCTCGCAGGCCATGCACTTGCGCGACCGCTACCTTGATCGGGACCGTCGCCACCTGGCTCGTGTTCTGGCTCGCGATGCGCAAGTTCGCCACGTACGCGCCCGCGGTCGAATCGACGGGCACGTTCGCCTCGACCATGACCGAGCCCGTTGTGCCGTTGTCGAGGAACATCGCGCGGGCGTCCTTGAGGCCTTCCCGCACCGACCCGCTCCATTGGCGGGGGAGTTCTAAGGAGAGGAGGTAGGTGTCGCCCGTGTTGCCGCGGTTCTCGATGTCTATCCTGCTTTCGATCGTCTCGCCTTGCCTTGCCATCTTGGCCGGCGTGACGAGGCGAGCGACGAGTCCTTGGCTACGGACGACTATCTGTTGCGAATAGGAGTTGTCCTCCTCGGTCTCGACGAGTTCCGGAACACCCGCCTTCGTCACGGCGCGGATGAAGAGCGTGAACTTGCCGGGGAAGACCGCCTTCCAAGTGAGGCTCAGGCGTTGGGTGCTACCGGCGGGGATGGAAGCGTCGAGGAAGTGCGGCGGCTCGCCTGCGAGGATGTCGGTGACTCCGGCAAGCGCCGTCATCTGTATTGCGACGGCCTCCGCGCCTCCCACGTTGGCCACGTCCACGTCGATGTGGACGGTGTCGTCGACCTTCGGCTCCGGATTGTCCACGTAGACGCCCAATTGGAGGTCGGGGAAGCTCGCTTTGCGGATCTCGACGGAGCGGACGACGACGTTGTCCGCCTCGTTTGTCTCAAGGATCTCGTCAAAGGGATCGACCGTGACGGAGAGGTTGTGGAGTCCCGCGACGCGCGGCGTGAAGACGACGGAGAGGGTCCTCGATTGCTGTGCCGGAATGTTGAGCGTCGGCAGGTCGCTTCCGTCGGCCTGGCGAAGGATCTGGTCCGGCTGCCCGACGACCTTGTCGACCACCTGGAGCCGTACCTGTCGGGCCTCGGCCACGCCATCGTTCAACACCGCGATGTCGAGGCTCCTTGGCCTTCCTACGGGCACAAGATCGTCTACCGTGATGGCCTGCGATTGTAGCGCCAGGTTCGGCTTGTCCAAGTAGTTGTAGGAGAGGTTGACCGAGGAGGTGGCCCTGATACTGGCCGCCTGGACGGAGACGGCGGAGAGCTTCACCGATTGGAAGCCCTCCTTCTGCTTGGTCGTGTCCTGGGGCGGGATGTAGACGCGTAGCCGCAGCGTCTCGGACTGGCCCGGATCGAGCCTCACGGTCGCGCTGGGGGAGAGCGAAGCGTCGACGAGGGGTCTTCCTCTCGAATCCGTTATCTCGATGCGCCAACCCGCGGGGACCGTCGTGTTCCTGCCGTTCTCGTCCGTGAACTCGACGCGGTAATCGTCCGAGTACTCGCCCGTGTTCTTGAGGACGAACCTGTAGACCTTGTCCGTGTCGTCGATCGCGGGTGCTTCCTGGCGGGGCCCGAGGCTCACGTTGTTCGCGCTTATGGTGACGTCGTCGAGGATCCACCCGCCGGCGCTCGAACCTACGGAGATGTTGAACCTGAGGCGGAACTGTTTGGCGCCTGCGAAGCCTTGCGACAGCCGCAAGCTGCTTTCAAGGTCCATGACGAACGGGTCGAACTTCGGGGTCGCGAAGTCGCTCGAACTGCCGTTGAGGATGAACGGGTTGTTGCCCCCGTCGCGAATCACCTGGACGGGTTCCCAGTTGGACGCGGTCGGCAGGAACTCCGGATCGCTGAGGTCGAACAACGCGAACTGCAGGGCGCCTTGAGCGGTGTTCGGGGGGAACTGGAACGAGTGCATCATGTGGAGCCTAGGGCTACGCATGCCTTCGAGCGATACCACTGGCGACTGTAGGTCTGCGAGGAACGGTACCGGTGTGTACGGTTGCGGGCACTGGGGGCCGATATCGCTGCAACCCGGGTCGGCCGCGACCGGTCCCGTCGTCATGGACCAGTTCTTCGTGTAATTGTAGGTCATCACCGTGTGCCACGGTAGGCCGGTGCAGGCTGGGCACGCACCCGTGCTCTGGATCCAGCTTGCGAAATGTTCGTCGCGCGGCGTCGAAGCGGCCTTCGGGCCCTCTTCGGCGAAGGGATCGTACAATTGGCTGAACTTGGCCGCGGGCTCGGTGCTTCTCGTCACCGCGTCCTTGATGATCCCCTTTCCGACGTTGAACGAGGTCGTGGTCGCGTCCTTGAACTGAGTGGGGACCCCCGCCAACACGACGTCGTGGTTGACTTCCACCGTCGCGTCGTAGAGGCCGTCGAGGCCGTCGAGCATCGTCGCGGGGACGTCCCACACGAACTCCTTGACCTCGAACGGGTCCCTGAAGAACGGTATGAATATGGTGAGGTTCGCCTCGCTGCGGCTGAACTCGGAAGCGGGCGCGTTCCTCTTGGTCACGTTGAGGAACGCGGAAGTGACGGTGACGCCGGAATCGAACCCGTAGTTCTCGATTCTCGCCGTGACCTTGAGATCCGGCGCGGTCCCGTTCTCGGCGTCGTAGTCGTTCGGGCTCACCGTGACGTTTCGGACCCTCAAGGTCGAATAGGGGACGACGAGCGTCTCCGGGATGTCGAACGTTGCGTTGTTGTCGTAGAGGAGGAGCTCGTCGCCGACTTTCTCGTTCGTGAGGTTCGCAAAGACGGTGTAGGACCGCTTCGGTTCCGCGCTCCACGTGAACTCGCCCGAATCGCCCGCGTCGATGACGCGCACCTCGCCTGGCTCAAGTACCAACGTGTCCGTGTGGAAGAACGTCTTCCGGGTGGTCGGGTCCGACGGGTCGAGGGCCAACGTGTCCTCCTTGCAATCGGGCGGTGGGACGTTGCACTTCGAGTGGACCGTGAGGTCCAACCCGACGGTGGCCGTGGTCTGGCCCCGATTTGCGACCTTGACCGCGATGGGGTTGCTTCCCGCGGACGACGGAAGCACCGGCGTCTGGGGCAAGGGTGTCAGCACCTTGATCGCCACGTTCTCCTGGTGTTTCACGGCGAGGACCTCTGCGGCCAATATGTCCCAACCGTAGCGCGTGCCCGAGTTGTCGGCACCCGCGTGGAAGCGGACGGAGACGTCCGGTTCGGGGCGTAAGACCGAGGCTTGGACCTTCACCTCGTAGATCCTCCAATACTCCGTATCGGCGTGGTCGGTCGTCGAGAAGTACGCGTGGAAGGCGATGAGCACCTCGCGGCCCGCGTAGTTCGTGAGGTTGAACCTGTTCCACGAGCGTTCGCAGGCGGTCCTTGGTTGGCCTAGGCTCGGGCCCGAATTCCTGGAGCAACCGGCGAACACCTTGCCGCCGATACCGAACTGGCTGTCCCGCTCGGGGTCTTTCTCGCGCCCCGCAAAGGGCGTGTGCGCGGCGAAAGTCGAGCTGTGGTTGAAGAGATCGTAGTACTGGTTGCTTATCCCCGAGTACGATGCATCCGGCTCTATCGGGCTCCAGGTCACCCCATCGTCGGCGGACACTTCCAGCCTCCCGCCGCTTGTGGCGCCCCTGGTCGTGCCGCGTGCATCGGTGAAGCTGAGCGTGTCGAAGAAGTACTGGTGGTTGAGGTAGAGGTACGTGTCGTCGACCGCGCTCTTGAGGTCCAAGGGCGTCACGAAGCGGCTGTCGGCTCCGGACGAGTTCGCCTCGTAGAACGTGCGCCCATCGCTCCCGACGCGCTGCACCCAGACTTTTGCCTTCGAGAACGTGATGTTGTCGAACCCTTGCGACCAGTTTCGCGCCCCGCCGACTACCCGTGTTTGCGAGATGTTCCCGTTGAACTGACCGCCCGTCGCGCCCGTGCCGATCACGAGTTGGCTCGGCGTGCCGCCGGTCAAGGCCGCCGTGCTCGCGAACGGACACGACTTGTCGATGACGCCGTCGACGAAGAGGCGCAACTGTTGTCCTTGCGAGTTCTGAGTGCTGGCCGTCGTCGCATCGCGAACACCGAGGAGGTGATGCCAGTAGGAGTCGGAGACGTTCGTGGAGCCTTGGCAGAGTGTCGGCGAACCGGAGACGCCGAACTTGAAGAACGCCTTCCCGCCCTTGACGCCCAACTCGTAACCCGCGGTGTTGAGGAAGTTGACGACGGAACCGTCGGTGTCGGTGGTGTTGATCCACGTCTCGACCGTCAGACTTGCGGCGGACGGGAGGTAGCCCGTTGGAGGCACCGGGCAGGCATTACCGGAACAACCTTGGCCCGCGCCATTCAAGCCGCCACGTGGGGGCTGCTGCATGAGAGTGGTCGCGGCCGTCGAGGCTTGGCCGGTCTTCCCGTACGGGATGTTAAGGACCGCGTTGACGCCGGCCACCGGCACGTCTGAGCCCACGATGGGGAATTCAAGTTGCTGCGCGTCGCCTTGGAGGAGCAGATCGCCGGCGGAGTTGTACGCCTTCCGGTCGAGCGACGTGTTGAAACTCATGTTGAGGATCGAGTTCAACGGGAGAAGGAGCACTGTGGAGGCGTTGGCGCCGAGGCTTGCGGTCGGTAGGCACGAGCCTGGGCAGGCCGTGACATTCATCACCCGAAGGTCCGCAAGGCTTCCAGCGAACAGGGGATATGTCCCGGTGCCGTTCGAGCCCACGTAGAGCATGCCGTTCCCGAACGCGTTCGCGATGGCGACACCAGGTGCCGTCGTGCATCCTAGGCTGCCGTCCACGTAAAGCTCGTAGCGGCCTTGAGGACTGTTGCGTTGCACCACCGCGTGGTGCCAATCGAGAGTCGAGCCGAACCCCGGCTGGGCGAGGACACCCGTCTTCGTGCATTGCGCCATGGCACCCGGCACGTCCACGTGGAGGAAGAGTGCGCCGGAGGCGAGACCAAGCCGCCAACTCTCGGCCCCCGCTCCGTCCGTCCGATTGAGTATGACGCCGTCCACGGCGTCCGCCTTGAACCATATCTGCGCGGCGAAAGACCCTGTGAAGTTCATTCCGGAGGCGTTCAGGGCGGATTGGTTTGAGACCCGTGCCTCGGCCCGGCCGCCGGCAAAGCGCAGGCCACCCGTCGAACCGACGTACGGTCCTTCCGCCGAGCCCCGCTCCTCGACGGTTCCCTTGATGACGCCGCTCATGGCGGCAGTACCGGCGCGGCCGGTCGAACCCGGGGCCACGCGCTGAAGCGCTTCGAAGCGGTAGAGGACGGCCGTCGACCAGTCTGGCGCGTAGATGTTCGCGACCCGTTTTCCACGGATCTCGCTCGTGAGCTTGAAAGTCGTGTCGGAGCTGAGGTTCATGTCGGTGATGCCTACGCCCTGCGGCGCTCCCCCGCTTACCCACGACTGGCTCCAGTTCGCCGCCTTCGCGTCCTCCCAACTCGAATAATCGACGGGGTCGCGGTAGAGCGTCAGGTGGCGCCCGTCCTTGTACTGGATGTAGACCTCGACGTCGTCGAAGGCCCACCCGTAGTTGGGGCCGACACCGTCCGTGTCGTTAAGACGCGGCGAAGGACCGGGGTTCGATTCGGTGAGCCCGCTCAACAACCGGTGCTCGAAGGTGAGGTTCACCATCCGGTCCTTCGTCTTCGAGAGGAAGTTCCTCGCCCCGTACTGGATGTCGTTGCCGAACGGCACCGTGAAGTCCCGTTCCGTCCAGTCCTGGTAGTTGTCGGAGTAGAACTTGGAACCCGACGTGGAATAGCCCATGGCGTCCACTTGCCGTAGGCGCGCGGCGCCGTTCGCGTCGAACTCCGTGTCCCAAAGGAACACGCGCACATCGTTCGGCGTAGAAGGACTCACGGCGTGCGTAGTGACGCCCAAGGCGCGCCAATCGCGGAAGCGGACCCGCAGTTGTCCCTCGTCGGTGCTTCCCAGGACCGCCGCCGGGTCGAGTTCGAAGCGGACGTTGAGGTCCTTCGTCGTGGACCACGCTCCCTCGGCCCTGTTTCGCGACGACGACGTGTGCGACGCGGACCAATTCACCGGGATCTGCTTGTCGCTGAAGAAGAAGCGGCCGCCGTCCGGCGCGCGGATGATCATCGTGGACTCGTTCCAATCGCCTTGGAGCCGCGTCTTGGTCGCGGCGTTGAAATCGTCCTGGAAAAGAAGCGCCGTCTCCTTGAGCACACTCGCCGTTCCGAGGTTGAAGAAGCTCTTCGTGACCTCGCCGCTTTGGCCGGTGAAAGCACCCTTCGCGGCCGAGAGGTCGGTCACAAGGGGGCTAGCGGAGGCGAGTTCGCCGGGGTAGCCTGTCGTCGGGCGCACGGCCTCCCAGTTGACGCCGTCGACGGACACCTCGACGCGTCCCCCGTCGTAGGCGGTTTCGAAGTCGTAGTAGTGGTCGAGCGAGAGGAAGAGGTTCCGCGCACTCACCGTGCTCAACGGGGTCGTGAGCGTGAGGTTGCCTTGCGCGTTGTCGAGGTAACCGTCGGCGCCGCCGAAGGACCAGCCTTCGCCCGGGTTGTGAGTACGGTTCCCGAGCGACCACGAGGGGTGCGTGGAGGAGAAAGCGGTCTTCACCGTCTCGCCTTCGGCCGGGACGAGGAGGTCGAAGACCGTGTAGCTGAAACCGCGGATGTCGTTACCCGCGTCATCGTCGAGCGGCACGCCGTCGAGCGTTTCGAGCCTGACTTTGAAGAATATCTTGTAGACGCCGGAGCGGGCCGGGACCCAGGCGTTGGGGAACACGAGTTCGACGGTCGCGCCCAAGGGCAACGCCTTGATCTCCCGCTCTATGGGGGCGATGTCCATGGCGCCGCTCTCGTCGAATATGCGTATCTCGAGGACGAGGCGTTCGCTAGCCTCGGCGGACGTGAAGTCAAGGGGAAGGGAACCGGTGTTCGAGACGTGGACCGTGAAGGTGCGCGGGCTTTCGATGCCACCGACGAACGGCGCGACCATCGCCTCGTCCGGAAGGGCTTCCGCGTCGGCCACACCCGCGTCCCGGATGTTGCGCACGGTGAGCTCTATCTTCTTTCTGTCGTTGAGGCAGTTCTCGTCGTCGTATGGTTCGGTCGCGTTCTCGAGGCGCGTCCACACGTTTATCGCGTAGACGCCCTCGTCTTGCGGCACCCACGCTTTCGAGAAGCCGAGCGTGTGGTTCTTGTTCGGGTCCTCGTCGCGTAGGCCCGGTATTGCGTCGGCCGCCGACGCGGCGGGAGTGCGCTGCATTATCGAATGGAACCCATCGGGGTCGTTCACCGGCACGTTACAAACGGGGTCCATCTCCGGGGGCGTTGGATTCGCCCTCGTGTCGATGGGCCAGACCTTCGTGCCGTTCGAGGCGAAGGTGACGTTGTAGTGGACGGCGACACCGCGTTGAGAGAATAGGCCGTTGTTGGCGATACGGGCGAAGACGAACTGCTCTATCCCCGTGCCGACGAGGCTTCCCGCCTGCGGGCTCACTATCTCTCCGATACCCACGTCGTTCGCGAGGACGCGTTCCAGGACGCGCACGTTGTCGATGAGCCAACCCTGGCCGCGAACGACCGCGCTCGAACCGCTGACTCCGTTCTGGATGACAGCGTGGAACTCCACGCTGATGCGTTTCCCGGCGTATTCCTTGAGGTCGAAACGGGCCTCGACCCAGCCGGCGGGGTCGCTCGTGAGGTTCTGGTCTACGGGTACACCGCTTCTCAGGACGAACGACGTGGAATTGTAGCTTTGGCCGCCGGTCTCGTTGATGAAACTGCCGGCGAGCTCAGTGTATGCCGGCATGAGCGGGTGGTCGCCGAGCGAAACGCCCGTCCCCGCGCCGCCGAGCGCCGACGAGAGGGTGCCACGGTACTGGTCGGGCGAGTCCGCCGCCGGGACGGCGATCTTGCGGTCGATGAGGCGACCGTCGGCATCGTACTCCGCGATCCACACCGTTCCCCCGTCAGAGTACTTCTTCGCGGTGCTGATGGCGCGGTCGAACGTGTAGTTGTGCTCGAAGACGAGCATCGGCTGCGAGGCGCCCGTGAGGTTGAAAAGGGGGCTTGCGAGGATCGAGTAGGTGCCTTTGAGCGGGTAGCTTCCGCCGGGGTCAGGCTCCCGGAACGAAAGGCCGAGGCACTTGTCGGAGTCGTAGCTCCACCCGTAGGTGCGCGCGAAGCGGAACGCACTCCGTTCGGTCTCCCCGGAATTGTTGGGGCTACCGCAGCGGGGGTCGATCTTCCAGAACGCGGTGTGGTTCTCGTACTGGTAGGCGCTCGTGGAGGCCAATATGGGCGCGTAGTCGCGCACGTGCCAACCGATTCCGGTGGTGGCGGTCTCCGGCCCGGCGTCCGCGCTCACCCCAGTTCCGAGGTCCGCCCGTATCGTGGCCAAGGCGCCGTTCGCGTTGTTCACATTCGTGAAGTTCAACGTGTCCTTGTTCGTCGTTTGGCGGGTAAAATTCCTCGCAAGCGCTGCGACCACGGGTTCCCGCTCCATGAGTAGTGTGCCCTGCGTGAAGGTCTCGGCGACGAGGAGCTGCACGTTATCGATCGTCCAGACACCCTCCGACGGTTCCCGCAAGGCGTCGCAAGCGACGGCCCTGTTGGTGTCGCCAGGTTGACAGATGGTCGCGGAGGTCCCTTCCCCATATTGGTCCGACAAGCGTCGAGGCGTGCTCCTGAAGTGGAAGACGAGAGACGCGTTGTGCCCGATGTAGCGTGAGACGTCCAACCGCTCCCGCGTCCACTGGTGGGAGGCGTTGTACTGGGCGAGGATGCGCGGGTCGGCGCTTGAGATGTTCACTTCGCCTACTTGTTCCACGGGTCCCGTGCCGGCGGTCTCGTTTGCCGTCTCGTTATCGATAGAGGTCTGGCCCGAGTATATCTCGACCCGGCCCTGCGAACGCCCTACTTCCGCGAAGTCGGAGGCCTCGCCCGTCCAATTGAACCCACCCGCGTGCCAGAAAGTGAGGTAGGCGCGCTGATAATCGGTGAGCTTCGTGAGGTCGAGGAACGCCATCACCTGGTAGTCGTCGAGTATGGACGAACTTCCCGCCTCACCATACGCCTTGGACTGTGTACTTGGCACCTTCTCGTCGTCGAGCGAGTAACGAGGCGTTTGTTCGTACTGGTCGAGGTCGCGCGCGGTCGCTTCGAGAGTGTACGGCGCGCTCACGGGCTCCGGCGGGATCTGCCTCACCATCGGCGTCTGGCCGATCGTGATGTTGTACTGCCCGAACACGTTCCAACCGTTTCCCATCCTCAAGTACTTCGAAGCGTCGCCGAAATCGGGGTCGCTGAGGCGGGACTCGAACTTCTCGGAGAAGTACGGCGCGGGGACAGACCTCACGTAGCTCAGGATCGGGACGCTGTCGAGGCCGTCGATGCCGCTCGTGAAGTTCGCCGTGAGCCTGAATATCCCGAGTTCCGGGTTCTCGGCACCCCACCTGAAAGTGCGCGTGACGCCGCCTGTTCCCGTCCCGAGCGAGAATATCGTCTGGTCGAACGGCACGTCGACGTTCGTCCCGTCGGTCGGCAAGACCTCGACAGGAGTTCCAATGGGCCTCGTGATGTCGAGGGGATCGACCTGTACGACGGTGAGGCGCGCCGTGCCGTGCTGGAGGACGTTCCCCGTATTCGTGAGCGTCAACGTGATGGTCTTGTCCGCGCGGGCGTTCGTGAGGACCGAGGTCTCCGGTTGCGTGAGGGCGAGGCGGATCCTGGGGACACCGCCGACGTTCTGGACTTTGAAGTCCACCGTGCCCTCGTTGTTCGACGCGAAAGCATCGGTCTCGCTCGCGTTGATGTCGTCGTAACCACGGCTCGCTTCGTTGGCCACGGCGACGCGCACTCGCAACCGGTAATCGCCCTCGACCGTCGGCGTGAAGAGCGTGTCGGAGCGCACGCGCGCCTCTTGCTGTGGATCGAGGAAAGGTGCTTCCACGGTCTCGCCGAAGACGACGAGTGTCCCCGTGCCGAGGCGTTCGACGGTGAAGTTCACGGTGACGTTGTCGGCGGAGAGGAAACCGTTGTTCTTGATGGTCGTCGAGAGGGCTATCGAGTGCCCGACGGGAGCGATGTCCGAACCCCTAGGCGCGTCGACGCTTCGAACGTACAGGTCTCGCGGCGGGACGGGGGCCGTGATGTTCACGTCGTCCACGAACCAACCGGTGCCGATGACGTAGGCCGCCTTCGAGACGACGTGGAAGCCAAGTTGCATCTCGGTGCCCGCGTACCTGTTGAGGATGAAGCGGCTCATCACCATGCCGCCGGATTCGCCAAGCCAGGCGTTTTGGGGAAGCCCTTTTTGTCCCACCCTTGCGGGGTCGGTGTAACCGCCTTCGTAGCGTCGCCCCTCGACGACGGCGGACGCATCGGTCCGCAGGCCGAGCGTCGGCTCGTCCGTGTCGTTCTGGGTGAAGGCATCGGGCTCCACGGGGCGCCACTCGCTCCACTTCCCGTCCTTAAGCACTCGCACTTCGAGGAAGGCGCCGTCACCGGCGGAGAGGTTGTACTTGTGGAAGAACGTGAGGTTGATCTGGCTCGCACCCGTGCGGTCCTGGACGGGGTTGTGCGTCCCCTGTTGACGGAACCTCGGGCTCAGGGGGAAGTCCGTCAGGGCCGTTTGCGACGTGAACGGCAACCAACCCGGAGAGAGAGCATCGAACGGGTCTGAAAGGCCTTGCGGGACCATGACGTAGTCAAGGTCCGACGGATCGGTGATGATGAGGTGCGAATTCGCCCTCGCGTCTTTGGCCCAGACGCCGTTTCCGCCAAAGACGGCGTCGAACGCCGTCTTGAGGCCCTGCCGGTTCTCGACCAACGTCTCGTTCTCGAACGGCTTGTCCGCGGAACCGCTCGCCCCGACGACGTAGCGGAGGTCGATGACGGGCGATACGAGGCGTGTGTCGACCCCCGGCTCGTAACTGCCGGACGGCCCCATGATGCCGGCACTTTGGTTGCCTGAGTTCACGGTGACGGGGTTGATGCCGCCGATGCGTATCTGGCTCGTGTCCACGTTCTGGACTACCCACGCGGGCGAGCCCCGTAGCGACTCCTCCGCGAAGGCGCGGGCCGCTAGCGACGCCGGGCCTTCGAAGTCCTCACGGTAGATGAGCATCCTCGGTGCGTAGCCGCTCGCGTTGCCGGCGGTTCCCGCCGTGAAGTTCTTCGCTTCCGTCGCATCCGTCAACGGGTCCCCGGTGGGCTCGAACTGAGCTGCCGCCGGGACGGGTGTCCCCGAGGCGATGAGGATGAATAGCGCTAGGAGCGCGAAGGCGCGGTCGCCCTTCCTCTTCACGGGACACGCCTCCTTGAAAAGACGGCCGCGGCGACCAAGGCGACGGCGAAGGCCACGGTCTCGAAGCCCGGCACGTTGTTGACCTTGAGCCCGGGAAGCGTTATCGAGTCGGTGCTTATCGACGAGGACACGGAGCCGACCACCGCGGGACCGCTTGAATCGTGGAACGCCGGGTAGCGGAGGCGCGAAAGCCCGTCGCCGCTAGCGAAGTGGAACGAGTGGGTGCCGGTGGAGAGGCGCGTCTCGTCGAGGTGGGTCGCGAGCGAGTATTTGACGCCGCTCCTGAACTCCACGGACTGTTCAGCTTTCCTCATGTCGTAAGGCTTTCCGTCGACGATCACGCGTATGAACGCCGGCGGGTCGTTGTCGAGGTCACGGTAGACCACGCTGAAAGTGAAGCTCGTCGCCCCGTCGCCGCTTTCCGGCGAGACCATGCCGGCCGACAAGGTCGGCGCCGTCGTCGCCTTCACGACCGCGGAGCGCGACGCGCTGCCGATGTTCCCGGCCCGGTCCTGGGCGACTATCCTGTAATAATAGGGCACGGCGGGAACCGCGCTGTCGTCGACGAAGTTCAGGCCCTCCGCGAAGGCGACGGTGACGAAGTTCCTGTTGTCCTCGGAACGCTGTACGAGGTAATGGCTCACGCCCACGTCGTCGGTGGCCGCCCTCCAGTTGAGGCGCACGAGACCGTTACGAAGGTCGCTCGCCCGAAGTTCACCAGGGACGCCCGGCGGGCTCTTGTCCTCGACGGTCGAGGCACCGCCGGCCCCGGCGCCGACGTTACCCACTTGGTCCGCGACGACGAGGCGCAGCGAGTAATCGGTGCCGGGCCGAAGACTTGCGAGCGTGATCCTGTGCGAGCGGGAGAGGATGTTGTCCTTGACCTCGCCGAGGAAGTCGGACCCGCCGGTCTCCGCGAAGCCGACGGCCGCCGTCGAGTACTCGTTGGTCCTCACGACGACGACCACGGAGGTGAATTCCCGCTTCTCGACGATGAAGTCCGTGACCTCGGGCGGTGTGGTGTCGACGATTATCGCGTCCTTGGTCGTGATGGAGTTGCCCGCATTGTCGCCGACGCGGAAGAAGACCACCTTCGACCCGTCGCCCTTCGGAAGCGGCCAGTTCAATGTGATGCCGTCCGCGATGTCCGGATTGTCGACGGGAAGCTCCACCCCGCCCTGGTTGAAAACACGGGCGGACGAAACGCCAGAGAGCGAATCGCTTGCGGAGAGGAAGAGCTTCACGCTCGAAGTCCCCGTGTGCGTGTCGCCCGCGTTGAGGACGGCCTTGAGCGTCGGGGGCGTCCGGTCTATCCTGATGGAGCCGACGGTCGCGGCCTCCGAATGGCCGGCCACGTCGATGGATTTGAAGAAAATGGGGGACTCGCCTTCGCGCGTGAACGCGAACGGCCCATCGTAACTCTTGAACGTGACGTTGTCGAGGCTGTAAAGCGTCGCCTCGACGCCGCTTCCAGCGTCCTTCGTCTCGAAACTCACGGTGACGGTGGAATTGCGCCAACTCGAAAGGTCTTGCGAGCCGGACACGTTCAAGGTGGTCGTGGGCGGCGAGTTGTCGATCGTGAAAACGGGGCTGTCGATGATGAGGGGCTTCGCTCCGTTGAGGCTGTTGTTCACGATGAGGCGGGCCACCGCCCGGGGCGTATCGGGGAAGCGCGCCGAGTCGAAGTTCGCGGCGCGTTCCACGGGCGGGAAGTCGTACGCGTTGAACCTCGGGCGTAGAGCATGCGGGAACGTGAGGCCGCCGTCCACCGAGAGGCGGACCTCGTATGTGACGAAGTTGTCCTCGACTATCTGGTCGAGGACGTAGAGGACCGTGGAGTCGCCTTCGAGTATCGCGCCTGCTTCCGGCGAGAGGATACGCGCCGAGATCACGGGGTTGGTCGCGAACTCGCGTAAGGCCGTCGTGTTCGAGTTTCCGACGACGTCCGTCGCCACGATGCGGTAAACGTACGTCGCTCCGGCCGATAGCGAAGTGAGTGTCACCGAGTGGATGGTGCCGTCCTCGTCGGTCTCAGCCTCGACCGGCACGAGGGTCTCCCCTCCAAGGGGTGCGAACTCGACTTTGGACGTGGAGGGCTCGCTCGTTGCCCACTTGATGATTACGCTCTGGTGCGTGAGCTCCGCGGGCGCTTCGCCGCCGATGACGGTCGGGGCCCTGAAGTCGAAGGCGGTCTGGCTGACTTTCGCGGGGCCGAGGTTCCCGGCGCGGTCCTCCGCCCTCATCTGGAACACGGCCACGTCCCCGTCGCCGACGCTCTCGCCCGCCTCCAACGCGTCAAAGAGCGTGGAATCGACCGAACTCGTGAAAGTCCGGTACTCCCGGATGGAGAAGGACGTCGCCCCCGACTTCTGTATCCCGTAGTAGAGGCGCGCTCCCACGGTGTCGGCGTGGCGATCGTCGAGTTCCCAAGTGACGCTCGTCGCCGTGGTGCCCGTGGAGACGGGCGATGAGAGGGTTTGGAGCGGTGGCACGGTCGTGTCGAGCGTCGTCGTGGCCTCCGTGTTCGCAAGACCGAACGGGTCGGGCGCTGCAAGGAAAGTCGCAAGGCCGCTTTCGACGTTGCCCGCCTGGTCGATGCCGAACGCGATGAACGAGTAACGGTGGAGGCCCTCCGATATGCCTTCGTAGACGAACGTGTCCGAGTATGCCTCGGTGTCGCCGGCCTTGCACCAATTGACGGACGCCGCCTGGTTCGCGTATTCAAGGTGGAGGTCGTTGCAGGTGCTGGTCGACCCCGCGTCCACGTCCATCTCCTTCACGTAGACGCGCGTCGTCTTGATGGGGCTCGCGCCCGCCACGAATGGGGCGAGGTCGCCGCTCAACTTCATGGTGATCGTGCCTGCCGGGGCGCTCGTGCCGTTCGCGTAGCAGACGCCGAGATAGGTGTGGCATGGGACGGTCAGGACACTGACCATCGGAGCGGTCTTGTCGGCGCGTAGGAGCGTCGTCGCAGCGGGGTCGTTGAGACGTCGCGCGCCGTCGACGGGCCTGTCCTTGAGGGCGACCGTGAGGACGTATTCGCCTTCGGGAAGGAACGTCCCATCCGTGAGTCTTCCGTCCCATTGGACGCTGAAATCGTCGAAACCGTCTTCCATGAACCGGTAGACGTCGAAGTAGCGCGTGGTGACGCGGACGGGGGAACCCTCCTCCTGGAACTCCGCGAGGACGATGTCGAGGTCGTCGCCTGAAAGCCTCACTTCGTACTCCGCCGGTTCGGAGGTGGTGGCGTTGAAGTAGAAGGTCGTCGAGCCCGGGTTGAGGTCCGTCACTTCGAACTCGGTTATCCTCGGGAGGTTGTTCACCGAGGCCTTGACGATCGATTCGCCCGGGTAGAGACCGTAACTGTCTCCCGTCGCCCTGTCGCCCGTGAAGCCCTTGAGGTACGCGAGTGCCGTCACGTTGTAAGTGAAGCACCCGAAGTTGTCGCACAATGAATCCGGGTAGAGGGGGGCGCCGACCTCCCGGTCGAGCGAGACGGCGAAGTCGTTTATCCTGAGGCCGATGGAGGTGTGGTTGTCGCCTCCCGCGGTGATCTTCGGGTAGGCGAACGTGGAAAGGTTCGTGCGCGCGTAGGCGGACGAGCCTATCGTCGAGTTGGCCCAGAAAGTGTAAGACTCGTCGCCGACGGCGATGAACTCCAGTTCGTGTTCCGTCGTTAGCGCCGCGTCGTGGACCGATGCCACCGTGCCGTCGTCGGTGACGTAGTGAACGGTCGAGTCGGACGCGAGTTCCGTCGTCCACGAGACCTTGATGACCGACGAGGCGAGCCTCAAGGTGCGCCACTCGAAGCCGTAGATGCCGGAGCTTCCGACGGGGCCCACGCGTAGATTCGCCGCCACCGGGACGCCCTCGACGAAGAAGTCGACGCGGTCGACGCGGCCCGTCCCCTCGGAAGCGGCGAGGAGGCCCTGCCCAGATGTGCCTGGGATGAAGTCGCTCATGCTCGTCGATTCAAGGAGCGTGATCGCGTAGGTCGTGTTCTCGCGGATGGATTTGGACGCCTCGCCGAGGGCACAGTCCTTCGCATCGCGGACGTACTGTATCCTACAGTCGTCGATGGCCCCGAGCGCGTGGTTGATGCCGTTCTTCACAACGAGGAACTTCGCCTTCGCGTCATCGTCGGGGATCTCCGTGGCGATCGCTTCAAGGACAATGTTAAGAGTGTCAAGGACGAGCTCGCCACCGCCAGGAGCGACAGACGGGCCCATGGGGACCACGGCGTTGTACAGGTCTTGAGGACCTGGCAAGGGTGCGAGCGACATGCCGAAACCGCGGCAGTTGACAAGTCCAACCGCCGTGTTGATGGCTGGATCGCCGATGGCTGCCACGTCGTCGCCGCCCACGGGGACATTCGAATTCCCTACGCTCCCGATGTTGTTCATGAGGACGCCGCCGCGGCTCGTGAGATCGTCGAATAGCGCACGCACGCGGTGCGCATCGTATGGCTCGGTCGGGAACGCGATGTCGTGGCGGTTGCCGTTGAGGCACTGCGCCGTCCTCTCAAGCGCCATCTGCGCCAACGCGTCGGAGTTCACGAGGATCGAGTGGAGACCGAAGTTCGCCTTCGCCCGGACGTTCACCGTGTCGGAGACTGAAAACGGTTCGGATCCCGTCGGCTCGATGATACGGACACTGGGAGAGAGAAGCACCGCGCGCGCGTGGCGTATCGCCGTCTCGCCGTCCGCCTGGACGAGAAGCCAATTCGCGTAGTGGTCGGGATTGTCGATGCCGCGGCCGAGGTCGTATTCCATGTCCACGCCTTTTCCGTCTGCGCATTGGCAGCGCCCGTCGCCCCCATCGGCCTTCCACTGCCAATCGTTCCTGTGATCGAAAGCTGCGAGCGTCGAATTGTAATTGTCCTGCGCGTAACCGTCGTCGATGAAAAGCCCGGCGCCGAATTCGGGGACCGCTTGACTGTTCTGCGTGCCGTTCAATTGGGAGCCAATCTGGTCGTTAAGGCCCCTACCATTCCGATAGTCTTGTCCAAACCGATACGGACTGGACCGGTTGTTTTGGGTACCGATGGTTGTCGAGTTGAAGAAGCCTTGCGACCGGGCGAGGGCGCGGTACGTGTCTTCGCCACCGCCATCGTAGAGGACGCCTCCCTCCACGGTGAGCGTCGCATGAACGGCGCCCTGGGATAGCTGCAGCGCCTCGTACGTGTCGGAACCGGATCGATCCATGAGTAGCCCGACACCACCCCAGTCGCCGAACCCTTGGGCCCTGCTCGCGTTCTGGTTCGCCTCATGAAGGATGAATCTGGAGACGTTCCTCGAAGTGTAGATGTCGTCGCCGCGTTCATCGACGAGCACGCCGATCCCGAAGACCGTGCCGGCACCCTCGCCGTATCCGCGGACGTTGTACGTGTCGCGTCCAAAGTCGGAGTCAGACGCGGAAAGGTCGAAGAGCATCCCGATGCCGCCGAGGCCGAAGCCGAGGTTTCCTATTATGCCCGACGTCGCCGAAAGGCCATACGTGTCGGATCCCGACACATCGATCGCCAAAGCAACAGGCGTAAAGAAACTATTCGTGGAGTTTACGAAGAAGTGTTCGCTTCCGCCCGTAACGGTCCCGACCTCGTCATATCGGGTCGTGTTCGTCGTGGCATTGAGTTCGATGATGGCGGTGCCGACCCTTCCAAGGTAGGTGTCCGACCCGCCGAGATCGACTTGAAGCACGTAACTCCCCGGAAGGACGGAATCGGCCTCCGTGGAAAGTTGGAACAGGCCGGGCGTGTCGACGTACAAGGCGAAGGAAATGTTATAGAATGAGGGCGTGGAAAGGCGTGGCTTGAAGTCGACCGTCTCCGTCGACTTACGTTGGACGTGGGCCCCATCAAGGCTCGTGGAGTCGTCGCGTTCGAGGTCCATGTCAAGGGCGATGCCACCGGCCCTGCTCCTATTGGCCGCCTCATAAAACTCGATCGGCTCGAGACCCGTGGTGGCGGCGCTGAACGAAGCGACTTCTGCCTCCATCGGTTGCACGTTGCCGCTGGTCCCGACGCCACCCGCCTCCGCTCGCGTGTTCGTCCTGAATCCTTCGTCATCGCCGGCGAAGTCGAGGACGACCCCAAGCGTCGGGTACCCGCGCCCGATCGTCGATATCCCGTCGCTCCAGAGGTACTTGTCGTCCCCCTCCTTCTCCAGTATCGCCGCGGTCCCGAAGATGCCGACCCCTATGCCGAACTCGCCAGAGTAGTACGTGTCGTTCCCACCCGCATCGTAGATGAGCGACGTGCCGCCGATGCGGGCGATGGACGTCCCGTTCTTCGGCGAGTAGTAATCGTCGTCTCCCGCGAGGTCGGCGATGATGCCGACGCCGATGTAGGAAGCGGCGGTCGAGTTCTGGAGGCCCGAGTACGAATCGTTGCCCGCGGCGTCGTAGAGGACACCGATGCCCGCGATCCCGGACCCGACGGTGTAGTTGCCCCCGGTCTCGTTGCGGTAGTTGTCGTTTCCGCCGAGATCGACGGCGAGGGCCGCCGTCGGCTGCACCTGCACGTATAATTCCGCCTGAGAGCCGGGCCGCGGCGGTCCGGCGCCGGGCATCTGGCGGTCATCGGGGCCGCGGCAGTACCCGATGTTGCCGTTGTTCAAGAGGATGTAGGTGTTGAAATCGTAGAGGTAACACAACGGGTTGTTCCCGAAGAGTCCGGGGAGGGGCCCGCCGCGGACCGTGTTGCTCCGGTTCCCATGCGCCGATTCGACGTAGTAACTCGACGTCATGTTCATGAGGAAAAGGACTTCGTTGTCCCCCGTCCCACCGATGTTGTTCACATAAGTGTCGTTCCCGCCCATGTCGAGGGTGAGGAAGTTGTACCCACCGGGGTTCACGGTGATGTTCGGGGGGTATGTCATGTTCTGGGTGACGAGCATCGTCCACGATCCGCCCGGGAGAAGTGCCGGGGGAGCGCTGAACGCGTCTATCCTGTTGACGGCGTCACGTAGCGACAGGGGCCCGATGCTGCCGTTGTATGCACCCAACGCGTCGTCGCGCCGGCCTAGCGGGACGAGGTAGTAGTTCACCTTCGCGTAGCGTTTGTCGAAACGGGTCTCGTTCTCGCCGCCCACGATGAAGAAGCCGTACGGGTCGTGGAAAATCACGTTGTTGGCGGGATCCACGACGCCTTGGCTGTTGAAATCAATCTCGTTTTCCTGGGGCGCGCCGTCGTTGTTCTCGTCGTCGTAAATGATGACCGCGAGCGTTTCGAGATCGACCTTGGAGGCGACGCTCGGCGACGTGAACTCGCGCTCGTAGACACCGTCACCGTTCGTGTCGATGCCGACCGTGCGCGTCCCGTTCGCGTTGCCGCGGTTCTGGATGAAGACGGTCGTGCACGGCACGCGTACGCGCGTGTTGTTCGCATCGTCCGGGTCTCCCGGGTTCGGCTGGTTCGGGGTCGTCCCGCCGGGGCAGACCGCGCCCGTCGGGTCGCCCGGGGGCGATGGCGGGCCGGAGGGGACACCGTCGGGATCGTCGACCCCTGGGACGATGTGGTTGTTAGTCGAGTATTCGGAGGCTCCAAGAAGCGTCGAGGCGGCCCGGGTGAGTGCTTCCAGGTCGACTCTTGAGACCAGGTCGGCAACACGCTGTATCGTGCGCGATTGATCTTCGGTCAATAGCTCCTTGGAGCCGCTTGCCGCCTCGACTTGAGGCGACACGCTCTTCAGCCAGGAGATGTCGTCCGGGGTCAATCGGGCGAACGCCTGGCGTTCGAGTTGCAATGCGTCGGTCAACGCGTTGATATTGACGCTCACCAGGTCCGCGGTCTTTTGCGGCACGGCCTGGTCGGCGATGAGGAGGGCGAGCCCGTCGTCGGGGTTCGCCGGGATGTACGCGGCCTTGTAGAAGTCAGCAATGGCCTTCGAGACGGGAGTGATGCGGGGTACGAAGGAGTAGGATGGGACGTTGCGGCCGCTCGAAGCGATGGTGAAGGCGTAGGCTTCGAGAGCACTCGTGGGCGAGTCCGTGATCGCCATTTCAAGCGGGTAGCTTGACGCCTGCACGGCGCGACGCGTCGTCGGATTCGAGGTGAGCAAAGCGCTCCACCCCTTGAGCGTCGGGGTCGCGGCCTCGACGGCGGAGTCCATGAGAAGTGCGGCCTCGTACGAGCGGGCGAGGTCCAAGCGCTTGAGAAGCGCCGAAGCCGCTGCATCGTCGAGTCCACCGTTTGCGAGGGAAACGAGTTGGTCGCCGGTGGCACCGCCCATCGCTTCCGTCTGCATCTTCGCCGCCTTCGAGGCGGAGACGACGATGAGCGCGAGTGCGCGTTGGAGGTTCGGGGGGAGTTCGGCGGCTTTGAGGAGTTCGGCGTCCGTCGGAGCGCTCCGACCGGTGGCCGACGAGAGGGCGAGGAGCGCCGGGACGAGTGGAAGGTCGCCGGAGACGTCCGGTAGAACTGGGTCGCGTGCGTCGAGGCCGCGAGCTATCGCGAGGCTCGTGAGGACGTTGCCGAGGCGCCAATCGTAATTGGCGAGTTTTGCAGCGCGTTGCGCGAGGACGTATGGGTCTTGCGAGGGCGCGATCTCGGTGAGGCGGATCGGTTCCGAAAGGGGAGTCTCGATGGCGGAGGCGGAGCCGAGTGGGCTGGAGAAGTCGAGGACAAGGATGGGCTGCATGAGAAGCAGCGCCACGATAAGTGTGGCAAGTACCTTTTTGACCCCGAGACGAAGCCTCATCCTGTCGCACTCACACCTGGACCCGGCTTAAATACCGGAAGCCGCCCTGACCAAGGGCAGGTAGGGTAAGAGTCCGACTCAATGGTATTAAGCGTTGCGTCGCACCTGTTGACCGGAGTTCCGCAAATACAGGCTTTCTTTCTGCAAGATTAGGCCTCTTCCATCGGCCAGATTTTCGTCAGAGTCTATCAATTTCGTCAACTTGACGGTCGATGGGTGGGCCAATTTGCGTACGCACGGCTGCACCCGGCAGACCTTTGGCGACCTACGTGGGCTTGAAGCATGCGACGCCACGCACCGCGGAGGGCCGTGGAAACGCCGCCAATCGCCCGAATTCCGCCTATTGGCGACGCGGGCGCCGGATGACCATGCCGGCCATCACGGCCGCGACCGCCGCGAGCACCGTTTCGAACCCCGGAGTAGGTGAATTCTCCGAGGCCGACTTTTGGACGGTGAACGTCCACGCGTGGGTCAGTTCGTTCCCTGCGAGGTCCTTCGCCGTCACGATGACTGCGTGGAGGCCGTCGGATAGTGCCGACGGGGGTTGGTAAGTCACCTCGGTCCCGGTTATCTTCGCCCCGTTGGTGACGTCACGCCCGTCGAGCGCGATCTTCACGTCGGCCGTCGATATACCTACGTCGTCCGAGTAGCGGGCCGTGATCTGAGGCCGACCCGTGGTCACCGTGGACTTGTCCTTGGGATCTACGCTGTTGAGGACGGGTCTCACCTCGTCCGGGAGGATCTCAAGACCGGTGCAGCGACGGACGTCGTCGGGGAACTTGTCCGAGTCGTTGGCGCACCCGTCGCCGTCGCGATCCATCGGGTTCGACTTCGCATCGCGCGGGTCGGACCCCGCGGCGATCTCTTCCGAGTCCTTGACGCCGTCATCGTCGAGATCGTGGTAGGCCGTGACCGCGACGACGTTGCTGTACTCGCCTATGACGCTTCCCGGTGTCACGCCGCGCACCCGGTAGTAGAACGTCCCGTCCGCCCGTTTGGTGAAGACGTGGTGGGCCGAGAAGTCGAAGTAGAGGAACCTCTGGTCGCCCGGGAAGTCCTCCGAATCCGACTCCTCCACCATCCAGCGCGAGAAGTCGCCGCCCGTGGTCCAGTGAAGCGTGATGTTCCCCGTGAGGCTACGATCCGTCGAGGCGTTGAGAACAGGCGTATGCACCGTCGCGGAATTGCTCACGTAGATCTGCACGATGACGGGTCGGGAGTGGAGACTGCCATCGAAACTCCGGAACGTGACGTTGTAGATGCCGTCCTTGAACGTCGTGGAATTGAACTCGTACGACCAATTGACGCTTCCCGGGACCGTCGGTACCACCGTCGCATTCACCCACGTCGAATTGTCGAACGATATCTCGATGGCCTCTACGGGGCTCCCGGTCTTTCCCGGCGAGGCCGAACCGTTGAAGAACAAAGTGCCCTTCGCGAGCGAGAAATTCGTAGGCCGGAGCACTTGCAGGTTCGGCCGTTGGAGCATCTCGACCGTGATGATGTAGCCGCCGCGCGCCCCCGTCAACGCGAACGTGCCGTTCGGCGCCCACGCCGCGTCCCACACGTCGATGACGCCCGTGAGGAGGCTGTTGTTCGCAAGTGTCGTCACGTTGTTCACGAAGACGATCTGGCGCAGCGCCGCGCCAGTGACGAGTGCTTCCGTGCCGTTTGTTCCGGGCCGGAACCTCCACGCGGTCCATCGCCCTTCGCCCTTCTCCATCTGGATGTAGCCGGCGCGCGCCACGTCGGGGAAGTACTTGAGTATCGTGCCGCCGATCGTGTCCTTTCCCACTATCAAGGCGTAGCTCCCGTCGGGAGCGAACGTGATGTCCTGCACCTCGTGCTTCTCGCCGCCGAGTCGTTCGGGGTCGTACTTCCCGTAGATGAGGCCGGTGAACTGGAGCTGCGGATCCGGGACGTCCGTGTACTTCACGAGCCAACCGAAGAAAGTGTCCCCGGCGTAGCGGATGTTCTCGGTGGCCGTGTACGTGTGCGCCATGTCGATGAGCGCGTAGGAGCCGTCCGGCGCCCAGGAGACGACGTTGCTGAAGTTCCCCGTCGACGAGAAAAGGAGCGTGAAGTCGTTGCCGTCGTACTTTAGAAGCGCGTTTCCGGTGAGGAGTGCGTAGGAGCCGTCGGGCTTGAAAGAGACGTGCCTCCCCGAGTAGGTCTCGGTGCCGAGGGCCCCCGTGGACCAGACGTTGCGGACGGCGCCGTTCTCGTACCTGTAGACGAGGTTCTTCTCGCCGACGATGAGCGCGTAGGAGCCGTCTGGGGCCCACTCGACGTCGATCAACGCCGGCCCCTCCTCGTTCAGGACGTAGTCGATGCCTGAATCCGTGTAACGCACGATGACGGAGCGCGACGCCGCGGTCTGGACGCCCTGGAGTTGGCCGCCGACGAGAAGCGCCTCGGACCCGTCGGGCCTGTAGGAAATCGCGTTGATGGTGGCGTTCACATCCGGCGGGATGGCGAACAGTCGCGCCGCGCCGACGCCGTCGTAACTGTCATGGGCCGTGGCCTCGGGAAGGACGGCGACGGCCACGGCGGATAGGACCAATAGGGCCAGCAAGAAACGCATGGTTCCGCCTTATCCCGAGCCGGGTTTTAATGGTTGCGACAAGAGGCCTCCTGGGCGCCGACGGACTGCCGGGACACATGGAGCGACGTAAGGCCGTCGCCGGCGCGTTCTCCGCTGCCGCGCTCCGCCCAAGCGACACGGGGCCTCGAAGGGACGCGACCGCGGCCTACACGGTTATGGTCTCACGAGGGGCGCGACGACTTGCGACCACGTTTCGCCGGACGTATCGTCCCCGACGGCGAGATCTCGATTCCCTTGGGTCCGTCGGGTAAAAGATGGACCGGTCGAAACGAGACCGACTGATCAAAACGGGAACGACCGCCTTGTGGAACGGTTAAATATGGCGGACCCAATCGCGCGTCCACAATGAGACCGTTGGCGATCCTCGTAGCGCTCCTCATGGTGTTCCCGACTTTCCAAGGCGAGGCCGAAGCCAAGGTCGAAACGACCTCCTACCTCGGCCTCGTCGAGAAATGGACGCTCGACGCGCGCTCCACGCTCAACGCCACGCGAGGAGAGATCCCCGCCTCGCTTTCCGCCCGCGTCACGACGATCCTCGACGACACCCGGACGGGGGCGGCGGAAGGGCGCTTGATAGGCGCCGTCGCATCCATCCCGGAGGCGTACTTCCTCATCGACGACGCGAGGCTCGAGCGCGCGGCCGCGAACGGCTCCGAGTACAGGAAGATGCTCCTCGCGTTTGCCGACTCCGAGCGGGCCGTGTACGAGTCGCGAGAGACCACCGTATCCTCGCGCGTTCTCGATCTCTGGCGGACGGTGCGCACGACGCCGGGCCTTGAGGCCGCCACCTACGCCGCGTGGCTCAACGCCGGGGCCCTCGACAGGGCCGGGGCGTTCGAGAAGGCGCGCGAGACGATCGCGAACGCACAGGGACTTCCAGTCCAGACCGACGTCGACGCATTGCTCTCCGCGAGCCACGGGGCGGCGCTCACCGCCGCGTTCGCGGCCGACGCCCTGGACTCGGCCGTCTCCGCCGATTCGAGCGGGGCCTCACTGGAGACGACGGCGAAGGCGAAGTTCGAGAAAGCGATCGGTGCTGCCATCGGGAACGCGTCGATCAGCGGCCCCAACGGCGGCCGCTACGTCGGGAAGGCGTACACCTCCTTCGGCGACGGCGACACGCTGACGGCCCTCGCGTGGTACATGATCTATTACCGGACGAACGAGAACGACGGGATCCAGTTCCAACTGCGAAACGGTTTCCGGGACGCGGAGTCGACGAAGACCGAACTGGCGAACCTCGTGGCGGAGGAGAAGGGCCTTCAAGCGGCACGCGACGCCGGCGTCTCCGGTGTGTTCCAGACGGATGCGTTGGCGACCGCAAAGTACTGGCTCGCGGTCGAAAGGCCCCCGAACCTGGCGCTCGTGGACTCGCTCGCGGGGGTACGCACCAGTTCGCGGCTTTCCGATCTCTATGTCACGGCGTCGCCGCAATCGTTTCTCAACGCCGTAAGCCCCGAGAGCGCGACGATCGTTGTCGCCCTCGCGGTGGTTGCGACCGCAGGCGTGGTCCTACTTCGAAAGCCGTGAACCCAGGATCCGTGTTTGACCGTGGGAAGGACCGGTCAGGAGCAGACGCCGGGAAGGGCATCGGGGCCGTCGGCAGGAAGCGCGTCACACGATGACGCTGTACTCGTCGACATCGATGACGGTCTCGTCCAGGAAGAAAACGTCCGGTTCCCCGTGCTCGATGGCGACCGTGACGTTCTTCGCCATCGCCGTCGCCCGCACGTTGTAAGTGAGGCTCCCCTGCCCGAAGGCCACGTAATCCCTGCCCAGCATGAGGCCACTCGTGGCGGCCGTCCCCGCGATGCATTCGAGTGGCAACTCCACAGGGCCGCTGATGACGAGTTGCACGGTGTCTCGCCCGCTCGTGAACGCTCCCCCGATGGTCTCGAACTGCACGAACCGGAGTAGGCCGCCGGGCCATTGGCCATCGGTGCCGACGGGCTCGAGAACGAGTGACAGGCGGCCTTGGTTTCCGACGCAGAGGCCCCGGAACTCGCTTCCGGCGTCGTTCGGGTCGTTGTCATCGTAATCGTTCGGGTCTTGCGTCGGCGAAACGCCCTCGAAGTACGGGTCATCAGGACCCGCGACGGTGCCGGTCACGTCGCCGATCCACAAGTCGGCGTTCTTGTCGAACCATTGCCCGAGGTTTCCCCTGAAATCGTAGAGGTGGCCCGGCGTCATCGTCTTGTCAGTGTGTCTTCCGGCCTTCGCCGATGGGACGTTGTCGCCGATGAAGACCGGACCGTAAGCCCCCCCGGTGAACGGTCGGCAAGCGCACACGGCAGAGTACGCCTGGACGTCGAGCCACAGGCGCCAATCCGTCTGGAAGACGTTGTAGAGATTGCAAGCGCCTCGCGGTTGTGCGATCGAATCGCTCGAACAGCTGCCGGAGAACGCGTCGCCACCGTAGATCGCCCCGCTGTAAGCGTCATCGGGGTGGTTCGGCTCATGCTCCGCCGGAGGAAGCGCCTTGTTCACCACTTCCGGCGCCGGCTTCACCTCGCCCTCCCGCGCCGGCAAGACCACGTCCATCAGCGGCTTCACGGCCGCACACGTGTCCACGCACCAATCCTCGTTCGCGGAAGCGATGGCGCCGCGCGAATCCTCCGACAACCCCTCATAAAGGTCTGCGACGGTCGGGTTCACCGAATCATAAGCGTCGACGTCGACGAAGATGGCTTGCGCGATGTCGTACTGTTGCTCGATGAACGGGTCCCTGCCGACCCCGTCGGCGAACGCCGCGACGACGACCACCGTTTCTCTGAGCATCGCGTTGTCCGCGAAGACGGTTGCGAACCCGTTGCCGCCCACCCACATGGTGTTTCCCGGGCACCCGGCCGGGAACGTCGTGTCCGTCCCCCCGGCCGCGTTGCCGTTCGAACGGTCGTCCAGGGAGAAATCGGATCGCTCGTTACGCGACCCTTCCCCGCCGTTGTCCGATTGTGCCGTCTCGCCCGTCGGGTCCCTTGTCGTCAACTGGTCGGGGTCCTGCGGGCTTTGGTCGTCCGGGTCGTCGTAGACGACGAAGCCCGGCCACGCGTACGCGTCGGGCCAATCGGCCAGGAAACCCGTATGGTTACCGGGGACTATCCACGCAGCCAATTCGTACCTGTTCTTCTCGTTCGAGGCAGCGCCTCTCCAATGGAACTCGTCTGTGGCTGGATCATAGCCCGGTTCCGATGGGCAGGTCTCATCGATCACGTCGTCGCCGTCGAGGTCGTCGAAGTCGCCGAACCACGCCATGAGCCCGTTTGCGCCGGGGTAAATGAACTGGGCCGTGGAGCCGGACAAGAGCCGCCAATACGCGTTCGCGTGCACGTACGGGCCCGCGGGGCCCGCGGCGTAGTAGATCACGGCGTCGAGGAACTTGTTGCCGTTCCCGAGGTCAGACCGCGTCGCCTCCGCGTCGCCTCTGCCGTCGCCGTCGAAGTCTATCGTCCTGTCGATCGAGGGGTCCGCGGCGGCCGTGAGGACCGCTGTCGTGAAGCGGTTATCGGGCTCGAAGGTCGCGCCCTGTTCGGAGTCGACGAGCGCCGTGTAACGGTGATGCGCTTCCACCGGGGAAGCGAACGTGACGAGGAGCAGCAGGCACGCTGCCCCTGCCGCCATCCCTAGTCTCGACCGTGCCCTAGCCCGCAACGTCTCGCCTCCATGCTCCGCCGGCCGCCAACCCATAAAAGAATCCCCTCCGGCCGCGCGACGCGAGGCAAAGAGCCATCGGCCCACTTAAGCGTTTTCCGGGGAATGTATGAGCGTCCCGACGTTACCACGGGAAAGGACTGCGCGTGTCTTACGAGTTTCTAAGGCATATGCTGTCCCGAAAAGAAACTGGAAAAAAGGAAGCCGGGGCGTCGATGACGCGCCCCGGCGATCTTGGCTTCTATCGCGCTACTGGACCATGCTGTAGACGTCGACGTCCACGACGCTCTCCGTCACGTCGTTACCAGCCGCGTTCTTCACCGTGATGTCAGTGGCCGAGAACGTCACGGTCACTTCGAAGCTGACGCTTCCCTGGAGGAAGGCTATGTAATCCCTTCCGACCCAGTTACCGGAGGTCGTCGCCGTGCCCGAGATGCACTCTACGGGCAGGTCGATGGGTCCCGAGTCGATCTTCTCAACAGTTTGGCGCCCGTTCACGAACGCGAACCCTACGCGCTCGAAGTCGTTGAAGCGCACAACGCCCGCGCCCCAGCTTCCACCGGGGGCCGAGGATACGAGCCTCAACGTCAACTTCGGGTCGTTCGTCCCGGTGCAAAGGCCGCGGAACTCGGAGGGGAGCTGGACCGGATCGTTGTCCCCGTAGTTGTTCGGGTCTTCGTTCACGCCGGCCACGCTTTGTCCGGTCGCGACATCGTAGATCGTCGTCCGGTAGGGTTGCGCGGAAGACCTTTGCGTGTTGTCTGCCAATCGGCCGATCCACGTGTCCGCGTTCTTGTCAAGCCATTGGCCGACGTTTCCAGTGAAGTCGTAAAGGCTTCCAGGCGTGAACGTCTTGTCCGAGTATCGGCCCGAGTGGGACGACGGCACGTTCTGGCCGATGAAGTTAGGCCCGTAGATACCGGCCGCGAAGGTCCCGCACGTGCACATCGAGGCGAATTCGGTCGAGTCGACCCACAGATGCCAATCGCTCTGATAACCGCCGTAACTGTTGCAGCTTCCGCGCGGCTGGGCCACCGAGTCGGTGGCGCAGGTGCCGGCGAAGGCCGAACCGTTGTAGGTCGCGTTGCAGCTCAAGGCGGACGCCGTTCCGCACGAGTAGCGGTCGAACGGCGTGTTCGGCTCGTGCTCGTTCGGAGCGAAGAGCTTACCGTTCGCTGCGGCCACTTCATCGTTCTTCACCGTTGCGCCTCCGTTGAAGACGACGTCCATTACGGGCTTCGCCTCGGGGCTGACGATCGCGCTGACGTTCTGGCCGGTCCACTGCGTCGTATCCCGAGACGTGGCCGAGAGGCCCTCGTAGAGGTCGCGCACCGTCGGATTGATCGTCGAGTAGTGGTCGACATCCGTGTAGACGGCGGATTCGAGATTGTAGCCCTGCTCGACGATCTGATTCTTGCCCACACCGTCTGCGAAGACTCCCACGACGATGACCGTGTCCCTGATGAGGGTGTTGTCACCGTAGTTCGTGTTGAAACCGTTCCCCATGACCCAGAATGTGTTAGCCGGGCAACCTGACGGGAAAGCCGTGTTCGCAGCCCCGCCAGAGGCACCGCTTGAGCGGTCGTCCATCGAGGAGTCGGGGCGCATGTTGGACTCACCCTCATCGGTCCCGGTCCCGACCTGCCTCGGATCTGTGGGTGAGTCGTCGGCCGGATCATCGTAAACGGTGGCGCCGCCGAAAGCCCAAACGTCGGGGTTGTCGCCGACGAACCCCGTGTGGTTCCCCGGTATTATCCACGTTTGCATGTCGAACTTGCCGAACTCGCCGGTCGCGGCTCCGCGCCAGCTGAACTCGTCGGTGGCCGCGTTGTAGTCCGGCGCCCCGGGGCACGTGTCGTCGATCGTGCCGTCGCCGTCGAGGTCGTCGAACTCGCCGAACCACGCCATGAGGCCGTCCGAGTTCGGGTAGATGTAACTGTTCGAGTGGCCTGCGATGTTCCGCAGGTAGCCGTTCACATGTACGTAGGACGCTGCCTGGCCGGGCCCATAGTAGAGCACGGCGTCGAGCATCGTGTTGCCGTTGCCGAGGTCGGCCACGGTCGCGGCAGAGTCGGCCACACTGTCGCCGTCCGTGTCGATGACGGCGTTGACGACCGGGTTGGCGCCGTCAGCGGCGGACGTCTTCAGGCGGTCCGTCGACGCGAAATCAGGCTCGAAAGTGTCGCCCGTCTGCGGGTCGACGAGCGCTGTATAGCGGTGTGATGCGCCCGCCAGCGGCATTAGGGCGGAGCCCGCAAAGAGCAGGACCCCGGTGATCGCGAGAATTGCCTTCCGTTTTGATTTGCTCAGCCTCGACATCTATCTCTACTCCGTGAGCGGGCTGGCTGGGAAGCACTACCGTGCGGTAGTCTTTCAGCCGTCCGTCCGACCCCTGATTACCCGGAAACCTTCATAAACATTTTCGTAAGAATGGCTTCGGATAGGGCACGTTTTTGGACAATTGACGAAAATAGCGTGGCGTCGCGGTTACCAGGGCGGTGCCGTAACTAACGGTCGTGGAAAATGAAAAAATGGAAGACCAGGGCGCGCGCATGATGCGCAACGCCCCGGTTGCTTACTCTTGGTCTATCACCGCGTCACGGTGTGGATGTCCACGTCGATGACGATCTCCGGGACCCACACGTCTTCGCTCGAAAGCGGGTCCGTGTCCACGTTGATCCTCGCGTAGCTCACGACCGCGAACTCGATGCCGTCGTAGTTCGCTCCGAGGAACGCTACAGCGTCCCGCGCCGTCGTCGCCAAGCACGAGTCGTTCAACACGATCTCGCCTTGGGTGTACAGGTCGAAGTACGTGTGGCCGGGGTTTGACGAGCCCGAGGGCTTACCGGGTTCAAGGTGCTCCCAACGGACGATGACCCCCTTGCCCCAGCTTCCGGCTTCGGGGTCCATCACACCGTTCGTCATCGGGACGAGCTTGATGCCCGTCTCCAGAACACGGTTCTGCAGTCCGCAGAGGGCTATCCATTCGCCCATCAGGTTGTTCGGCGAGCTCCAGGCGGTGTAGTTGTTGCCGCCCTGCTGGAAGTAGAAGTCCCCGCCTTCGCTCGTCGGGTCGACGCTTCCCGCAAGGATGACGGCCGTCCCGGTCCCATAGGGGGCCGAGGACGACGGGCCGCCGTTGCCGTTCGGATTGGTGTCGCTAAAGTATCCCGCTCGCACCCACGTGTCCAGATTCTTGTCGTGCCACTGGCCCACGTTTGCGGCCCAGTGGTAGTTGTACCCTACCGCGAACGAAACGTCGCTGTACTTTCCGTGGCCAGCGCTCGTCGTGTAGACCCCCGGAGTGATGCCGGGGAACGCGAAGCCGCCGCCGACTATCCCGGCGGGGGCGCCATATGGTTTCATCGATTGCGGGAAGTAGTTTTGCGGGACCGAATCGACCCACGCGTGCCATCCCGATTGGTAACCGGCGTAGCTGTTGCAAGTACCGCGTGGCTGGTCGGTCGAATCCGTCAAGCAGACCGGGAACCCGTCGGTCCCACCGGCCGCATAACTCGTTCCGCCGTACGTCGCGTTGCAAGTCGACGCGACTTCCGCGTCGGCGCAACTGTAGACGTCGAATGGCGTGTTCGGCTCGTGCGGCTGCGGCGGGACCTGGATGCGCGTTAGGCGCGAACCGGCCGCTCCGTAGATGTCCGAATATGCGCCGTTACGCGCCGCGTTCGCGACCGCCACGGGGTCTATCGCGCACGCGTCGACGCCCGATTGATCTCGCACCAGGGCGCACACGGGGTCCGATGGGTCGCCCTCAGCGCACGCTTCGACGCCTGCGCCTTCCGCCGCTTCACACGCGGTGCTCTCGGGATCGCAAACGTCCTTCCCGGTCTCCGTTTCGAGGCTTGCACACGTTGCGATGAGAGTCGCGTTGGCAAACGCGATTCCTGCGTTCGCGGTGTCGTTGGCCGTCGTTACTGCCGCGGTCGTTGCATTGCCCACCGTGCTAGGGCCGCAAGGGTTGGTGGACTGCGTCGGAATGCAGACGGTCCGGGCCGCGTCGTTCAGCTGGAGCAGAAGATCATTCAGCAGCGGGTTCAGGGCAGTGTACTTGTCGACGTCGACGAACGGGGCGTTCGTCATGTCCACGACGCGGGGGTCTCCCGGGGTCAACCTCTCGGGGTTGACGGCCGTGACCTGCGTTAGATCATGGATTAGGCCCGACCCCTCCATCATTATGGGGAAGCCCGTCGCTTGGAACCAACCTTGGTTGTTGGGGCAATCAACTTTGGCGCCGTCCGAACTTGTGCGGTCGAGCGGTTGGTCGTCGGGCGCCGGTTGCGTCCGGTTGAAATTAAAAGGCACCATGGAGGCGACTGGTTGCTGTTGGACGTTACGATACGTGCCCGGGTCGATCCACGTGTACATCACGAACTTGAACGGGGCCGCTGGCGATTGCCACGTTCCGCCGTTTTCGCCGCTTGATTGTCCCCTCCAGATGAATTCATCGGTCGCCACGCGCGCGGGGTCGGTCTCCCACTTGCAGACGTCGTCGATGCGGCCGTCCTGGTTCTTGTCGTTCCAGTGGCCGAACCAGCCCATGAAGCCGTTCGGGCCGGGGAATATCACGTCGCTTTGCTGCCCCGTGAGGTGCCAGTAGAACTGGTGGTTGGCCCAGACGACCACGGCCGTTTGGTGCATGATCTGGGCGTCGAGGAAGAGGGTGTTGTCGTCGGCGAGGATGTCCGCGGCCGTCACACCGGGGTCGCACCCACCCACGTAGGGGGCGTTCCCGTCGAGGTTCATGTCGGGGTCGAGGTCGGCGATGCAGTTCTCGACGGCGGTCCCGGGCGTCCAGTACTCGGTGGTCTTGAAGTCCGGCTCCGTCGTGACCGCCTGGCCTTCGTCGTTGACACCGGTGCCCGCTTGGCCTGTCTGGTAGTAGACGGGGTCGCCGTAGAGATGCCTGTGAGAAGCCGTCGCCAGAGGTGCAAGACTTGCCCCCGCGAACAGCGCGACCAGGATGATCGATAAGCCTGCCTTTACCCTGCGATTTGCATGCTTCGCCATGTTACTCCCCTACCGTAGTGCTGAAAAAAGTCCCGCGACCCTCTCAGCCCCTCTACCAGCGTGCGTAGGCTTCGCACGGTTTAATAACTAATTACCCCCCCAAGGTGACAATGTACGGATGTGGAGAACGGATTTGAATGAAGGACCGCCGCGCGAGAGCGCCCTCTGGTGCCATAGGAGAAAAATGAAAAGAAGTGGGGCCCCGGTCTCCCGGAGCCCCCGTTTTCGTTCTACCTTATTCGCCTAGCTTCCGCCGCGGCGCGTGAAGATGTCTACGTCGGTCACGGTCTCGACGACTTCCACCGAATCGGGGTCCGTCGGGTCCTTGACGCGTATGTCCATCGTCACGGTGATCTTCACGTCGAAGGGCGCGAAGTTCCCTTGCGTGAATATCACCGAGTCGTCGGGTCCGCGGCAGCTCGTCGGGAAGCTGAACGCTCCGGCGGGGGCGACGATGTCGTCCTCACCGGCGTGGTCCTGGCTCCACTTGCCTGGCTCGTTGAATTCCCGAAGCCACAACGTCGGCGCGTTCGCCGGCCAGAGACCGTCCGAGGTCAAAGGCTCGACCGTCACGATCGCGCTGTTGGCCACGATCGGGACCGCGAGGTTGTTGTCGCACGAGAGCCATTCGGCGTCGAGGTTTGACGGGCCGTAGACGTCATCGTAGTCGTTGGGGTCCGTGCACTCGCCGCTCGCGTACCTGTTGCCTGGTCCGGTCCTAGGGTCGCTTACTGTGCCAAAGAGGTTTCCGTTGGACCCGCCTCCGTTCTGGCCGGTGCCCCAACAGGTGGCCGCCGGTCCAGCGCCGGAGTTCTAGCTCCAAGCGTTTCCCGGCATCGAATCGGTTGCGAGCAACTCCCCCGTCGTTTGACGGAAACCCGGAATGGTCCTGTTGTCGGCGCACACGTTGTAACGCGTCCCCCGGTTCGTGTTGATCGACCTGACCCGGCCGACCGCTCGAGGGGGGCTGCCTAAGGCGCCGGCGGCGGTCCAGGGCATCCTGATAGTCCCATCACAAAGGGAAGCACCGGCCCCGGACCAGACATGTTGAACGCCGGCCGAAGTGCGTACGTGTCAAAGTAACCGTAGCACCGAGCGACCTGCACGAGCGAACCCGGGTTCCAAAGGGCCGGTACCGAACCACACGATGATCTGTCATAGGCGGCGGAACTGATCGTCACGCTGTCACCGCCTGGTTGGCCGAGCGCGGGCGCAAAGACCAATTCGAGGCCTGCGACGTTCATACTGCTCGGACAATGCAAATCGAGCTGCCACCAGTCGTCGTGCCCGGTGAAGGGGCTCACGACCGGAATGTGCTGCGCGTCTCTCTGCATTGTGTCGTGTTCCATGTCGTCGGATGTACCTTGCGCGTGGTGGAGGCCAAGACAATGCCCGACCTCGTGGGCGACTGTGTTGAAGAAGAACTCGTAACTGGCGCTTGTGAAATGGAACATCGTAACGTAAGCAACGCAAAGCTGTGGAACGATGAAGACCTCATCGCAAAAGGGGTTCTCTGGGTCACAGGGGCCTATCACTTTTCCAGGCAGCTCGCCGTGCGTGATTACCCTGTGGTCAACACTAGCCCCATAGAGAGCCGGGCCCAAGGTCTCAACGGGGACAACGAGGATTTCTGGGTCCGTCAAAGCTTCTTCGGGCACGGTGTCCGAGCCTAGAACGTACGCATTCACAATGAATGCGTTTATTAACGCGCTCGATCCAAACTGGCCGACCGCGGTTTCCCAAGATTCTGCGGCATTCCGCGCTGCCGCAGCATAAGTATTCAGCGGCGTCGCCTCCCAGGCGGACGGTCCGTAAAGCAGGGCTCCGCTCATCACCACGGGTCCATGAAGCGGAGGGACAATCAAAACGTCCATCACCGTTTCATTCCAAGAGTAAAACGTTCGCTGCTCATATTCGCTCGCGCTTCCTTCCGAACTCCCATGCGTTGCCGTTCCTAACATCGCCGGAAGTACGAGCAGCAACGCCACCAACAACCCAACCCTGCCCCGCGACAAAACAAGCCACCTCTCGCCGTTCCACTAATGGCGATGCAACCCTTATAGATTGCTCCTCCGACACGTGCTATCTTGAGTCGAGAAAATTACCCGCACTCCCCTTTGTGAGTCGAAGGCGCTTTCCCGCACAGTCACACTTGAAGACGCAAGATCGCTTGGCGCGTCGCGACGTGACGGGCCGAGATGGAGCGCGCTCGCGGGCGGCCGATGGAGCGGCACCAAAAGGCCCCGCCAAAGGTTCGGGCGGCGGCACGAGGTGATGGGCGAGCTCCCCAGGTTGAACCCAAAACAACGACCCAAGAGCGCGCAACGCGTCCCCGGTCACGTACCGCTTGTTGATTCTTGCGGGAACAACCACGCGCTCGGCGCCAGCTGTCCACCCTGGAGGTTTCACAGGCGACAAAGCAACTGGGCCCAAGAGCATAACATGCTCTCTTGAGACGGCCCAAGCTGCCCGCAAGGAAAACGGATGAAATGAAAAGAAGAGGAGCCCCGGTCTCCCGGGGCTCCTTGGCTACTTACTTGCTCGCTTACGCGCCGCCGACGCGGGTGAAGACATCGACGTCCACGACGGTCTCGTCAACGAACACTGCGTTGGCGTCGGTGGGGTCCTTCACGCGGATCACGTAGGTGGACGTTATCTTCACGTCGAAGGGCGCGAAGTTGCCCTGCGAGAAGATGACGGTGTCCTGCGGTCCAACGCAGCCGTTCGCGAAGGTGAACGCTCCAGCGGGGGCGACGATGTCGTCCTCACCGGGGTGTTCGTTGCTCCACTTGCCGGGCTCGTTGAATTCGCGGAACCACAACACCGGGGCGTTCGCCGGCCAGAGGCCGTCGCCCGTCAACGGGGTCACGGTCGTCGTGGCGCTCGCGATCGGGACCGCGATGGGGTTGCCGCACGAGATGAACTCGCCGTCGAGGTTGGTCGGGCCGTAGCCATCATCGTAGTCGTTGGGCTCTTGGCACTCGCCAGCCGCGTACCTGTTGTCAGGTCCGCTTCTCGGGTCGCTGTTCGCGGCGCCGAAGAGGTTGTTGTTGGTGCCGGCGCCGTTCTGGCCCGTGCCCCAGCAGGTGGCTGCGGTCGCTGCGGCGTTGCCGATCCAGGAGTCGTCGTTGCCGTCGCTCCAGATACCGGCCGTAAGGCGCATCGTCGTGAAGCCGTTCCACGAGTCTCCACCGGCCACGCTGCGCGGCGCGATGAGGTACTCACCGGGGCCAAGGACCTTGTCGTTGTAGGTGCCGTGGCTTCCGGGCGGTTGGCTGTACGGGTCGCCCGTGCAGGTCAAGGCCTGCGTGCAGAGCGGGGAGCCCTGTCCGACCGGGACGCCAGAAACTTCGTTCGGGGTCGCCTTTGCGCGCCTGAACGCTTCCGCGTTCAAGTAGGGCCAGACGTCGACCCACGCGTGCCAGCCAGAGCCGTAACCCGTGTAGCCGTTGCAGGAACCGACGGGGTTGTCCGTCGTGTCCGTCGAGCAGGTGCCCGCGAAGGCGCTTCCGCCGTAGGTGGCGTTGCACGTCAAGGACACGTCGCCGCAACCGTACTTGTCGTCGGGCGTGTTCGGTTCGTGCGGGTGGACCGGGGTCGCCGCCGAGAACGGGTTCACGCCGCTCGGCAGGCCCGGAACGAGGTCAGCGCAGTCGGAGTTCGCCGCGAGGTTACACGCCGCATCGCCGAGCGCGACGACCGGGTCGGCCTGGCTGACGACGAAGTCCCCGATGGTTCCCGTGGAGGACTCCTCACAACCTGCTGGGTCGCTCGTGATCTCCTCACAAGCAACGATGAGCGTGTCGTTCGCCGTGGTCGAGACGAAGGCGATGTAGGGCGCCGTCGCGTTGTTCTCGTCGTTCAACACGTCTTCCGTCGCCACCGAGCCCGCGTACCAGAGGCTCTCGACCATGGGGTTAACACCCACGTAGCGGTCGATGTCGACGTAGTCGACGTCCTCGAGCTTGAACGCGCGGTCCTCGCCGGCGGCGGTGGCCGGGTTCATGGCCGTAGCCATCACGGTGTCGTGGAGCATGGCGTCCGACACCTGGTAGGAGCCACCCTCTTCGTAGAACCAACCCGTGTTTGACGGGCAGTTGTCCTCGACGCCTTCCGCGCCGTTGCCGTCGCCGCCGGAGCGGTCGTTGATCTGACCGTCGGGGCCTGGCCAGTTGAGGCGCTCGCCGAGATCGGGGCCGTCTGTCACTGCCGCGGCGACCAATCCGATGCGGCTCCAGTTACCCGGGTGGAGCCAGTAGAGCATGACAAGCTTGTCGTACGTGGGGGAGTCCCAGGTACCGAAGTTCTCGCCGGTGGCCATTCCACGCGTCGTGAACTCGTCCGTCGCGTCGTTCAAGTAGGCGCACTTGTCGTCGATGAGGTCATCGCCGTCAAGGTCGTCCCAGAAACCGAACCACGCGTAGAACGCGATGTTCCCGACCATGAATTCGTCGTTCGTCGCTCCTAGGTTCCTGAGGATCGCAGGGTATGGGAGGTAGGTCGTGCTACCCGCCGGGGCCTGCTGATTCATCAGGCGGACATCCATGAACGTGTTGCCGTTCCCGATGTCGTCGCGGACCACGCCGGTCTCGCAAGTGTCGTGCACGCCGTCCGTGAGGTCAGCGGCGCCGACGCCGTCGACATCAAGGAAACAGTTGTCGATCGGCGTTCCGGGCGTGAAGATTTCCGTCGACTCGTCGTCGGGCTCATAGGTGGAGCGCCAAGCGGTGTCGTTCGGGGCCACACCGGAGTCCCATTGACCCCTGTGGGCCGCATTCGCAGCAGGCAATAGCGGTGTCACCACAAGTGTGGCAAACAACGCAAATGCCAAGACTTTCCTGAATTGCCTTCCCGTGTTCTTGCCTGTCAAGTTCTTGCCTCCTGTTTTTCTTTCAATTGCCACGTACGTCAGGGCGCCCTCACACGAGAACGCCAGCCTCCGTACTCCCAGACTCCCACCAGCGGGCGAGTCTCCCTGGCCCCTAGCTGGTGTTCATCCTTGGCGTTTCACTGATTCTCTTGTCGCTTTAAAAGGTTTTTCGGGAGACTCTATGCGTCAGGGCGAGCAAGTGCGTAAGTTTCACACTAACTGACGAACCCGGCAAAGCGACGTGGCGGCAGGATTCCGGTGAAACCGGGCCTAGGCCGGAAGGGGGGCGGTAACGCGGGGTGGGTCCACAGGCCCGCGGACCTCTCGAGTGTCGGGCAACGCCGGGCACCGCCTCCTGGAGGACGTAATTGGGCCGATGCCGGGGCCGGACGACGCTCAAGCGATTCTCCAATGATGCCCTGCTCGCCGCATGCCTTGTTGACGCACGGATGTCCAAAGTCGTCGAAGATCAGACGCACTGACGTCCAACGTCGTCGAAAATCGAAGTGATCACCCGTACCCCGCGACCAGGCGCGATCGCGAAATCGTCAACGTGTCGCAAAGCGGAACCTATCGACCGTTCATTCGGGCCTCGATGAGGATTTGCACCGATTCTACGAACCCGATCGCCCGCTTTACGAATTCTGGCACGCTTCTTGCGAATCGCATCGTACCGGGGTCCGCAGTGTAATCATAGACCTGGCGATCAGAGTAGGCGATCGATAGCTCTTTCGCGAGCCGTTCCTGGCCCAAGAACCTGGCGAGGGCGGCTTGCGTGCATACGTGGCTTTTCGACTGGTACCCGGCGATCGCCAAAAGCTCGTTCGCTTTCTGTTCCATCGCTTGGTAAGCGTGACCGACGGCGAGTTCCGCCGTGTCCGGGTCGAGCGAGAGTCTTTCTGCCGCACCCATTTGCTTGGCGGCAAGGTCTCGAGCGTTCCCGGCCCAACTTTCTCGCTCAGTCAAAGTGTTGAGCGGCCTCATTCTTCCGCGGTCAAGACATTCCCTCTTGAATTCAGTCTCGTCCATCAGCTGAAGCCTCGATGTCGATTGCGCCGTCTACCCGTACGCGCACCGGCCCGCATCCTCGCCCAGGGCAGCTCGTACCGGGGCGCAGCGTACAACACGACATTACGCTCAAGTACGCTTGTGATGAATCGGTCGTTCGCGGCGATCTTTCTTTCAAGGGCGTCGGTGTCCATCGCCAACACGGAGATCTTGTGCCCGAGGATCTTCCCCTCCGGCGGATCGTATCCGAGGCGAGGCGTGAGCCCGACAAAGAGGTCTACATCGGAGTCTGGATAGATTGGCGGACGGGTCAAGCTCCCGTAGAGGAGGACGAATCGGACCGCGGGCGGCTTGGCCGTTCCGGCGATGATGGATTCGAGGTGGTTCCACATGGTCGGAAAGAGATGAGACACGTTCTGTCGATCCCGTTCGTCGCGAAACAAGTCCAAAAGCGGCGCAAACGAGGCGTGGGCACCGTCTACCGCGAAGTATGTGGTCTGACCCCTCTTGTAAGACACGATCAACCGGGACGCTTGTAGTTCTTTGAGCGCCTTGTGCACGCCGCTTACGCTCTTGCCGGTTTCGCGCGAGAGTGCTGCGAGATCGAGTTGGGGCAGGGCCTCTTGAAGTAAGGTGCGCAGGATCTTGACGCGCGTCTCGGACCCGAGGATCTGCTCGATGAACACAGTGTAATCCATTGGTCAAGTTACTTTATATAGTTATCTACTAAAGTAGAAAGTATATAAAGAAAATGAGCCTTCATATACTTTAGTGGAAACACAAACGAGGCAAAGAGTACGACCGCCGCGGAAAGAAATGAGTGCCGCGGGCCCCTCCGGGTTCCTGGGCCGCGCCTGGTGGGCCATGCCGGCGCTACGCGCGCCCCATGCAGGCTCCATCCTCACCGACCGAGCCCCAATGCTGACTTGGCTCACGGCACGTGGTTTCAACCCGCGACCGAATACACGTCCACGTCCGTCACAGTCTCCTCGACGAACCGTCCAGGCATGTCCGGGTCGCTCGAAGACGGCATCGTGTCAACGAGTATCCTCGCGTTCGTGATGACCTCGAAATCGAGCCCCGCGGCGTTACCGCCAAGGAAGACGACCTTGTCCGTCGTCACCGCGCGCTCGTTTCCGAGGAACGGGCAACCGCTGTTCAAGACGATCTCACCCGACGCGTAGAGGTCGAAGTAGGTGCGGCCCGGGTTGTCGCCTTGCGTAGGCTTTCCAGGCTCCAAGTACTCCCAACGGACGATGACACCCGCTCCCCACGAATCCGCCTCATTGAGCGGGCGCAGCTTGAAAGTGACGTCCAGGACGCGGCCCTGTAACGCGCAAAGCGCCTTCCACTCGCCCGAAGCGTAATTGTTCGGCTCGAAACGGTAACCATCGCCTTCCAAAGCGGGGTCGAGCGTCGCGTTCCCGTACGGGGCATCGGGACGCGCTGATGCTCCGATCCAACCGTCCTCGTTCGAATCGCTCCACTGGCCCACGTAGGCACCCCATTGGTACTCCGTGCCCACCACGTAGGAGACATCGTTGTACTTCCCATGGCCACCGGCCGGGTAACTGCCGAACAGGTGATCCTCCACCGTGAAACCGCCGCCCACGAACAGGCCGACGGCCGGAGGCAAGGCGTGCGGCCGCATGAACGCCGGGTAATGCTCCACGGGGTTCGCGTCGATCCACGCGTGCCAACCCTCGCCGTACCCCACGTACGAATTGCAAGACCCGCGCGGCTGGTTCGGCGCATCCGAAGCGCAGACCGGGAAGCCGTCGGTCCCGCCAGCCGAGTACGACGTGCCCCCATAGGTCGCGTTGCAGGATGCTGGCACGTTCACGGAAGCGCAACTGTACCTGTCGAACGGCGTGTTCGGCTCGTGCGCATGCGCGGGCAAGACGAACCGGCTCGCAACACTCTGCGACTCGTCGAACGAGTTCACGGGGCCTCGAGTCGGAAGAAGCGGGTCGTCGCACGCGTCGTAACCGGCCGTGCCGGCGACGACGAAACAAACGGGACCGATGGCATCGACGTTGCAGACGTCCTCCGAATTGTCGGCGACAAAACGGCACGCCTCATCGATCGCGTCCTTGCACCACTCGTAACCCGTGTCGTTTCCCGCATCGCAAACGGGCGAGACGGGATCCACCTCGATCGAGCAGGCGAATAGGCCCGTCGCGTTCTCCGACTCCTCGCACGCCGACCCGACGGGGTCGCGACAATAGTCTCTACCGGAGGCACCTGCGAATCCCGCGCAAGAATCGTCCCTTGCGGCGAAAATGGCATCCAAGACGGCGTCGGGTGCTCCAAGGAGGCCGTAACTCAGATCCTCGACCTGGGGACTCAAGGACCTGTAGACGTCCACGTCGACGAACGGCGCCGTCAAGAGCCCGCTCGCCGACGGGTTCAACGTCCCCGAGGAGCCGCCAGGGTTCACGGCCGTCGCCATCTCGAGCGTCCAAAGAAGCGACGTCTGGTAGTTGTAGAAGTAGAATCCGCGCTCCGACATCCAACCCGTGTTCGACGGGCAACCGGTCGCCATGTCGTCTTCCCCGGTGCGGTCGTCGAGGCGTTGGTCGTACGTCGTTGATGTCGTGGGGCCAAGGGGCGGAATGGTGGGCGCGTTCTCAAGCGGCGGGTCGAACGGAGCGTACGAACCCGGGTCCATCCAAGCGTACATCACGAACTTGTAAGGCGGCGCAGGAACGTCCCACGTGCCACCGTTCTCGCCCGAGGATTGGCCTCTCCACACGAATTCGTCCGTCGCGGTGCGCGAAGGATCCGTCTCCCACCTGCAGACGTCGTCCAACCGGTAATCGCCGTTCAAGTCGTCCCAGTGGCCGAACCACGCGAAGATGCCGTTCTTGCCAGGGAGTATCACGTTGTCGGACTGGCCGATCACGTTCCTGTAATAGTAATTGTAACCGACGTAGGCGTTCGCCGCTGGTCCCGCGTCCTGCGCATGCACGCTCACGTCGAAGAAGAGTTCGCCTTTGCCGAGGTCGCTTGCGACCGCGGTCTCGTCGCAGAAGCCGCCGTACGCTTTCGACGAGTTCAGATCCGTGTCGGGGTCGAGGTCGGCGATACAGTTTGCAACTGCGGTCCCTAGCGTCCAACGTTCGGTCGTCTCGAAATCGGGTTCGCTCGTGTAGCGAAGCCCATCGTCGCGAACGTTCACGGGCCCCGTCATTCCGATCTGCTGGCCCGCGACGTCGTCGTAGAGCACGCGGTGACTCGCAAGGGCGGGGGTCGCCATCGCGATAAACGCCGAGCTGAACATCATCAAGACCAATGCCGCCGCCTTCGCCTTCAACTGCATTTCGCTCCCTCTCTCCCTCGGCGCCGAAGCCGCCCGCAGGCTGCAAGCCGCTAGCACAAAGTGTAGGGGCCCGCCCCAGTACCTTGTGTGCTCCATCGGAAGGCGAGTTTATGAAGATTTGTGCATAACGCGGGAGACAGGGTAACCGGGAGGTTGCATGGGCGAATCCACGAGATCGTATGAATACGCCGTGGACGGACGGAGGCCGCGCTGTGTGAGAACGGAAAGAAAAGAACCGGGGGAGCCGGTAGGAGCTCCCCCGTCGCTTTCGCGAAACTAATCCCTGGCGACCGAGTGGACGTCCACGTCGGTCACTACTTCCTCGACGAGGGCGTCCTCACTTGAGAACGGATCCGTGTCGACGCGGATGACGGCCGTTGTCACGACCGCGAACTCTACTCCATCATAGTTCCCTCCAAGGAACGCGATCGAGTCCGTGAACAGCGTCGAACCGCACGATTCGTTCAACACGATCTCGCCGCTTGTGACGAGGTCGAAGGTGGTCCTGCCGGGGTTGTCGCCGACCGTGGGCTTTCCGGGCTCAAGGTGGTTCCATCGGACTATCACGCCTTTCCCCCAGCTTCCCGACGGGTCGAGCGCGCCATTGACGAATGGCACTAGCTTTATCGACACGTCGAGCACGCGGCCTTGGACGGAGCAGAGGTTGATCCACTCGCCGTCCACGTTCGTGTCGGGGTTCCACGTGTTGTTATAGTAGTTGCCACCACCTTGGCGGTAGAAGTTCGACGTCCCGGTCCCGGAATTCCCGGGATCGACGCCGACCGCGACCAACACTGTGCCGTTACCGTACGGCTCTTCGATGGACTGCGGACCGAAGTTCGCGCGCCTCACCCAAGTGTCGAGGTTCCCGTCCTTCCACTGGCCGATGACGCTCGCCCAGTGGTAGTTGTAACCCGTGCCGAAGACCACGTCGTTGTATTTCCCGTGGCCCGCGTCGTTCGAGTAGAGCGCCGGGAAGATCGACGCCGTGACGCCGCCACCAACCGCGAGCCCGACTTGCGGCGGCAAGAGGAACGGCCTCATCGCCTGCGGGAAGTAGATGAGCGGCGTGCTGTCGATCCACGCGTGCCAACCCGACTGGTAGCCCACGTAACCGTTGCACGAACCGCGCGGGTGGTCCGTCGAATCGGAAAGACACGCCGGGCCCGCCGTGTAGGCAGTACCGCCGAACGTCGCGTTGCAAGTCGCCGACACGTCCGCGTCCGCGCAACTGTAACTGTCGAACGGCGTGTTCGGTTCGTGCGGGAACGGAGGCACCTGCGTTCTCGTCGCCTTGCTTCCTGCAGTGCCGTACACTGGGCTCCAAATAGTGCCCTGCAACGAATTCGGTTCGGCGTCGCAAACGGGGACCCCTTGGCCGGCCGCCGCGTCGCAGACGAGGGCCGCCTGCTCATTCACGAAGTCGACGATGGCGCCCGTCGACGACTGACGGCACGCAGCCTCGTCGCCCGTGATCGTCGCGCAGGCAACGATCTGTGTCTCGTTCACCGTGTTTTGCACAAACGTGACGTGTGGTTGGGTGGCGTTTCCTGCGTCGGATTCCGCGCTGTTCTCCGCATCGTTCAATCCAAGGAACAGGTCTTCCAGCGTCGGGCTCACCGACGAGTACTTGTCCACATCCGTGAACTTCGCCGCCTGCATGTCCCAACCGCGCGGATCCCCCGGAAGCACCGGCGGGTTCATCGCGGCCACCATAGTGACGCTGAAGACCAGGCCTCCGCCGTAGTTCCAGAAGGGGTTCCCGGAGTTCGTTATCCAAGCAGTGTTCGACGGACAGCCGGAGGCGCCATTGTCCTCGCTTGTCCTGTCGTCGAGCCGCTGGTCGGGCCCGAGCGCCGTCCGGTTGAAACCGAAGAGTTGGCCCGTCGCACCGTCGCCGATGCCGTAATTACCGGGGTCGAGCCATGCGTAGGACACGAACTTGAAAGGCGGCGTCGGGGCGGCCCACGTGCCGCCGTCCTCCAGCGTGCTCTGGCCACGCCATACGAACTCGTCCGCAGCGTTCGCGGGCGAGCCGACGAACTTGCAGACGTCGTCGATCTTGTAGTCGCCGTTCTTGTCGTCCCAGTGGCCGAACCAGGCGAAGATCCCGTGGCGACCGGGGAGGAGAACGTCCTGCGAAGTTAGCCCGAGGTTCTTCATGTGGTAATTGTAGTTCGCCCACTCCGAGGCGCCCGGCGAAGCGGGTTGCAGGAATATCATCGCGTCGAAGAAGAGTTCGTTGTTACCGAGGTCCCCCGCGACGGCCGCAGGGTCGCATTGGCCGGCAAACGTCCCCGCGGGGTCGAGGTCGACCGCGGGCCAGACCTCGTCAAGATCCGCGATGCAGTTCTCGACCGGGGCGCCGGGAGACCAGTACTCGGTGGACTTGAAATCAGGCTCCAAGGTCACCCGGAGCCCTTCGTCGCGCACCATGACGCCCGTCGGGTTCTGCCCGATCGTGGTCCCGATCTGATCGTCGTAAAGGGCCCTGTGGCTCGCGCTCGAAAGTGGAGCTGCCGAGACGACCATGAACACTGCGATCGCTATACCGAATGCCTTCGATGTACTGCCGCTATCCTTCATATCCTCAAACCTCCAAGAGAAGGACGGTCGTCCCCCTCAACCCGGGCCTCGATTCACGTACAGACTCAAAAGCTTTTTCCGGAACTTCTATGCGAAAATGAACAGAAAGCGGCAAAAGGACGGGTCAGGCGATGCTTCGCCGGACGATAGAGCTTGGTGCCGGATACGCTCGGGAAAGCCGAGGCTGCGGGGATAAAAGAAAAGAAATGAAAAGAAGAGGGGAGGCGAGAACGCCTCCCCATGTTTTCGCTCGACTACTCGTCGGTCACTGTGTGGACATCGACGTCCACCACGGTTTCCGTGACGTACCTGCCTGCCTCGTCCGGATCCGTCGACAATGGATTCGTATCAACGCGCATGGTGACCTCGGTGACTACGGCGAAATCGATTCCATCGTAATTCGCTCCGAGGAACGCCACCGCGTCCGTCCCCGTCGTTGCGGCACAAGACTCGTTCAACACGATCTCACCCGTCGTGAACAGGTCGAAGGTCGTGCGGCCGGGGTTGTCGCCGTTGGTCGGTTTGCCGGGTTCCATGTGGTTCCAGCGCACGATGACGCCCTTGCCCCAGCTGCCCGTGGCATCGAGCTCGCCGTTGACCATTGGCACCAGCTTGACCCTGGAATCCAGCACGCGTCCTGCCAGGTTGCAGGCATTGAGCCACTCGCCGAAGCCCGGGTTTGCCGCCGTCCAGGCGGTGTAGTTGTTTCCACCTTGGACGCGGTAAGTGCCACCCTGGTCGTTGAAGCCGGTGCTGCCCACACCTATGACAAACGTTCCGTTCCCGTAGGGGTACGCCGCGTCCTGCGCCGCGCTAAAGGCGCCAGCGTGGACCCAATTGTCCAGGTTCTGGTCGAACCATTGGCCGACGGCCGCCGTCCAGTGATAGTTGTGGCCGGCCGCGAACGCGACATCGCTGTACTTGCCGTGGCCCGCGGAATTCGTGTACACGCCCGGAGTGTTGCCCGGCGTGAAGGTCGCCCCCCCGCCCGTGGACAATCCGACCTGCGGCGGGATCACGAAGGGCCTGTGGTTCGTCGGGAAGTACTGCTGCGGGATAGAATCTATCCACGCGTGCCATCCCGATTGGTAACCCGCGTAACTGTTGCAAGAACCACGCGGCTGATCCGGCGTGTCGGTCGCGCAGCCGCCCGCTGCGTAACTCGTCCCGCCATAGGTCGCATTGCAGCTGGACGTCAATTCCGTGCCACAAGAGTACTCGTCGAACGGCGTGTTCGGTTCGTGAGGCATGGGCGGCTGCTGCGTGCGGGTCAACTTCGACCCGGCCGCGGCGTAGTACTGCCCATATGCATTCGCCCTCACCGAGTTCACGAACGTTACGGGGTTGAAGGCGCAGAGGTCCTCCCCGGACTGGTCGGCGACCTCAGCACAAACGAGCCCGACCGGGTCCGCGGCATTACAAACGTCAGCTCCCGCGCCGGCCGCCTCGTCGCAAGCCGTCCCTTCGGGGTCGCAAACGTCTTTTCCGCTTTGCGTCTCAAGGTCGGCGCACGTGGCGATGAGCGTCTGGTTCGCTTGTTCGATCACGCCATCGATGACGGCGCCCGCCATGACGATCGCCGCGACTGTCGCGTTGCCTGCGCCGAATTCGGCGCTACGGGCCTGGTCGTTCAGGCTGAGGTAAAGCTCCTCGAGCGTTGGGTTGAGCGAGGCGTACTTGTCAACGTCCGTGAATAGCGCCTGGGAGATGTCGTACTGGCGCGGGTCCCCGATCGGAAGGAGGGCCGGGTTCACGGTCGTCACGATCGTGGTCGTCCAGACAAGGGAGTTCTCCCACGCGTAGAACGGGTTCCCGTTGTCAGACATGTAGCCGGTGTTTGACGGGCAGCCACTCGCCGCCGCGTCTTCCGAGGTGCGGTCGCTGTAGATGACCTCGGGGTTGTTCTTCTGCGTCCGATTGACGCCGAGGTTCCCGTCCCCGTCCGCGATGTCGAAGCCGATTGCTTCGCCGATGCCGTAGTCGTCGGTCGCGATGTTGTCGAAGATCTGCGGGAAAGTGGCGGTCTCTGATTGGAACTCACCTGGGTCGCCCCAGCCGCGCATTATGAACTTGAAGGGAGCGGATTGCGCGTTCCATTGTCCGCCGTTCTCGCCGGTGGATTGGCCACGCCAGATGAATTCGTCCGTGGCGCCGGCCAGGAACTTGCATATGTCGTCGATCTTGCCGTCCTGGTTCTTGTCGTCCCAGTGGCCGAACCACGCGAACATCCCGTTCTTGCCGGGGAGGATCACGTTGTCGTTCGCGCCCAAGATGGTCCGCCTGTAGTGGTTGTAAGCGAACCACTCGCTCGCCCCGGGCGAGGCCGGTTGAGCGAAGATCATGGAGTCGAAGAAGAGTTCACCGGAGTTGGCCTTCAAGTCGTCTGCTGTTGCCGCCTCATCGCACGTGCCGCCATAGGTGACCGCCGTGTAGTCCATGTCGGGGTCGAGGTCGGCGATGCAGTTCGTGATCGGCGAACCTGGAGTGTAGATCTCGGTCGATGCGAAATCGGGCTCATAGGTCATGCGTAGCCCTTCGTCACGGATGCCGCTACCTGGCACCGTGCCCGAATCATCATACGTCGCCCTGTGGCTTGCGATGCCCGTGGGCAAAGCTGTCACCAACATGGCGCCTACGATCGCGAACGCTGCCAGCCTTGAAACAGTGGTTCTGTTGCTCATTCGAATGATGCCTCCTACCGGTACTGCTGGAACTTGATTTGCCTCCCAACAGTGATACATCAATTAGAAAGTGAGTTTATAAAGCTTGTCTCAAACCTGTAGTGACAAACAGCCCGGATTCGGACAATCCGACGAAATTCGAAGGGGAAGATGGTTCATTTGCCGGCCCCGAAGGTTGGGCGATGGCGCGTGGCCGAGATGGTGAAAACTAGAACACGAGCACCCCGTGCTCGCGAAACCAGGTGCTCGTGAGCCAGGTTCGCGAATCCACCGATTCAAACGAAGAGCGCCGAAACGACCCCGCGGAAAGCCAGACTTTGGGCAAAGTTCAATATGGTCGCCCCTTTAGGACGGCGTGAGGACGAGAAGTGGAAAGGCCCCCGATTATTCTTGTTATAGCCGCAGCGGCGGTCGCGGCGACCGTGTTTGTAAGCGGCGGGGCCGTCGGGAGCCATACGCCGGCAAGCGGGGATCCCGGCGGCATCCTCGGTTTGCCTGCCGTCCCGTACTGCCCGGAGGTCTCGATTACGGGATCCTTTCCCGGTTGGTGCGTCCTCGTCGAGGACGAGAACCTCCCCTCAGGCAACAATTATGGAAACGACACGGAAGTGAATTCAAAAAGCCCGGATCGTGTCCATGGGAACCTCACTCTCCTCAACCTTTCCCGCGGGCCAAGCGACTTGAATACCGGGGTCTTCGTGACTTTCAACCTTTCCAAATTGCCGACCAACGCCACCCTCGTGACGGCGGCCCAGCAACCGACGGGCTCGAACATAGCCATCAACCCGCAGGCCTTCAGTGCATTCCTTCGACTCTACGTCTCGACTTACCTCGGAGATACAAGCAACCAAGTCATGGACGTCTACGAGGCAAACGCGACGTGGGACGATTGGAAAGCGACCTGGAACAACCAACCGCGGGCGGGTGCCCTCCTTCAAAGCCGCGGAACGAATTGCTCGACGGGAGCCCCGCCAAACACCAGCCCGACGACTCCTGCTCTTGCGAGTTGCCCGACAACCCAAGAATTCGACGTAACGACCACGATCCAGACATGGCGCGATCATCCGCAAAGCTACAATGGGTGGGTCCTCGTGGACAACGCGCGGGGCAGCATCCCGACGATCGAGAACACCATCACATTCTTCTCCAACAACGACACCGATCGCCAGCACCACCCCAAGCTCTTCGTCTCCATCGATAAGAACATCCCCGCGTTCTCGGACTTGCGCTTCAACGGGCGCATCCAGACCTACGCGAACCGCAACCAATCGTTCAACCTCACGTTCACCGCGTTCGACCCGAAAGGCGACTTGCGCGATGTCCGCATCATCGTCCGAAACGATACGGGGCAGCTGTTCCTCAACGAAAGCGTCTTCTACAACCACACGGGGCCGACGTTCTTCAGGAACGGCCCGTTCAACTTCTCCGACGGCCGCTACCACGTGAACGTGACGGCCGTCGATTCAGACCGCAACTGGAACGTCACGGCGTTCAGGTCAGATTGGAACTTCACCATAGAATCCGTCAAGCCGAACGTGACGCAGGTGGAGGTGTCGAAGCGAAGCGCCGCCCAGGACGAGGCGATCAACTTCACGATAAACCTCACGGACAACGGCGGCATCGCGTACGGGGACCTCTTGCTCACGAGGTTCCCGGGCAACGACACGCAGACCGTGAGGCTCCTGAAGAACTCCACGGACGAGTTCGGGAACGGCACGTACTACGCGAACCTCACGGATTGGGCCGCGGGGTTCTACTCCGGAAGGTTCCGGGGGGTCGACATCGCGGGGAACGTCAACGAGAGCGAGGTGTTCAATTTCACGATCACGGACAACATCGACCCCATGATCGGAAGCGTCATGACAGACGCCCCCACGCGGGACGGGACGCTCTTCCAAGAAGCGGGCGCGAACCTCACTTTCGAAGTGAACGTGACCGACGCCTCACTCACCGGCGTCACACTAGTCATCAACCGGACGGGAGGAAACGTCACCAGGATCGCAATGGGACCTGCGAGGGGGAACTGGACGGCGGCCGTCTCGCTCGTCGCGACGGGCCGATATTCCTTCAGCGTCAATGCGACGGACGCATTCGGACACGCGAGCGAAAGCGCCCCGACGCTCCTTGACATCATCCCGAGGGAACCCCCAAGGTTCTCCGCGCTCACGCCCAAGGACGCGACGTACGCGACGGCGCATCCGAGGATGACGGCCACGGTGACGGACGCGAACCTCGACCCCGACGACATCCGCATGTTCGTCTCGGAGAACCTCCAGGAGGAACGACAGGTCCCCGCCGTCATCGTCGTACAGCCCGGGGGCCTCGCGACGATCGTCTTCGAACAGGCATCGTACTTCCACCAGGACCTCATCACGGTGCGAGTCGCCGCGTCGGACAGATTGGGCACCAGCGCCGAGGCCGTTTGGAACTTCACGGTGGACGCGCAGGCGCCGAGGACCGAGGCGGCGATTGCGGAGTTCTACCGGGTGAGCGGCGACGTCTTGGCGATAAGCCCGAAGGAGGCGATAGCGTTGAACGCGGAGGACTCAGGCTCCGGCGTCGCCTTCACCACCGTCGCGATAAGCCGCGGCGACGGCACCCCGTTCGCCTCGCTCACCTACGACGGACCGTTCAGCTTCGACGAGGAATTCGGCGGCGTCGAGCCCGACCGGTTCGAACTCCGCTACCTCAGCTCCGACCTGGCCGGAAACGTCGAAGACACGTCGACCTTGCGGCTGCTCGTCGACGGGTCGCGACCGCTCATACTTCACGCGCCGAAAAACGGAAGCATCCGGGCGAAGGTGACGGACGCAGGCGTCGGCATCAGGGAAGCGGCCGTCTTCTACAGGACCGAGGAGGGCAGTTACGTGAAGGAGAACCTATTCCCCATTGCCGGTTCGAGCGATGAGTACGGCGCGGACCTCCAACCGTACCCTCGCGGCACGACGGTCTTCTACTACATCGTGGCCACCGACTTCATCGGGAACAAGATGAGTTCGGCGAGTGCCGCGACGCCGCATTCGTTCACCGAACCTAACCACGCGCCGAAAGTGGCGATAGTCGTCCCGCTCGCGGACTCGGTCCTTCTTGGCACGGAAAGGATATCGTGGGAGACGACGGATCCCGATAGCCAACCCATAGTCGTCGACGTCTCCATCCGGCCGACGACGGTCGTCGGTTTCACGCTGCTCGCCGAGAGGCAGGAAGGGACGGGAGACAAGAACTTCGACACGCGCCTTTTCCCCGATGGGACGTATGAACTGCGTGTCCAGGCGTCGGACACGCTCGTCTCGTCCATAGCGTCGATAAACATCAGGATAAACAACACGGGCCTCGTGACGAGCCGCATCAACGTCTCGACGCAAGCGCCGGCCATCGGCGGGAACGTGAAGATCACCGCGACCATATTCACGCCGACGCGTAGCGTCAAGGCGATAGTGTACCGGGACTCGGTGCTCTCAGCTGCCATAGAGATGCGTGACGACCGCACCGGCGGCGACGCCGTGCCCGAGGACGGCGTCTTCACCGCGACCTACAGGGTGCCCACGAAGGGGAATTACCGGGTCGACATCGAGACGACGCTTCAGGACGGTTCCACCGAGATCATCGAATCGGCCCAGACGTTCACGGTCGAGACGTCGCTGCAGCAAGACATCGGCAGCAACGCGACTCTCATCATGGCCGCCGCCGTGGCGGTCGGGCTCATAGTCGCGGGGGCGTTCGTGTTCCTCCGCTTCACCGGTCGGGTCTGACGACAGACGACGGGAGGCCCGTTTTGGTGACCGCGCGCGTCACGTGGCGGAGATAATTTAATGACAGGCCGCCCGATTAGTCGGCGGCGAAGCTTGTGACCCCTGGAAACATAGTACACGTAGTCGGCGTCGGCACCATCGGCGAACCCCTCACGGGCCTTCTACTCCAGTACAGGAAGGAACTCGGGATCGACGAGGTCTCGTTCTACAAGCACAGCCCCCGGCTCGAGGATCGGCCGATGATCGTGGCCTTGCAGAGAAAAGGCGGAAAACTCGCAGTCGCCCCGGAAAAGAAGGCGGACTTCGAGAAGCTGGGCCTTCACGTCGCATTCACCGCCGAGGAGGCGATGAAAAGAGCGAGCGTCATCGTGGACGCTACCCCTGAGGATTCGGGCCTTGAGAACAAGGAAAAGCACTACACGAAGCTCAAGGACGTGAAAGGGTTCCTCGCGCAAGGAAGCGAGGACGGCTTCGGGAAACAGTACGCCTACGGAGTGAACGACAAGGCGATCACGAATGCCGACCGCTTCATCCACGTGGTCTCTTGCAACACCCACAACATCAGCGTGATACTCAAGACACTGGCCTTCGAGGGCGAACTTTCTAACCTCAAGGCCGGGCGCTTCATCTGCATCAGGAGGTCATCGGACATCGGTGAATCGAAGCTCTCCGCGTCGCCCACGCTCGACAAGCACAAGGAGGCCGAGGGAACGCACCACGCGCACGACGTCGCCAACGTGTTCAAAACACTCGGCAAGGACCTGAACCTCTGGTCGAGTGCGTTGAAGACCAACACGCAGTACATGCACACGCTCTGGTTCAACCTGGAGCTATCCGAGCCCATCACCAAGGAGGAAGCGATCCGACGCATCCAAGCGAACCCACTCATCGCGGTCACGAACAAGCAAAGCGCCAACGAGGTGTTCGCGTGGGGGCGCGACCAAGGTCCGTACGGGCGGATCCTCAGCCAAGCGGTCCTGTCGTTACCGACTTTGGCCGTGCGGGGGAACGAGGTCTTCGGGTTCTGCTTCACGCCCCAGGACGGGAACGTGCTTCTTTCGAACATCGCGGCGGTGACGAGACTACTTCACCCGGAGGAATGGGAGAAGAGGATGAGGGCGTTTGACGCGTTGATCGTGAAAGAGATCTGAAGGCTTCAGCCCGCCCAGGCTCTCACCCCGCGTGCTTCCCGTCCTTCCCAACGGGGGAAAAGTTTATGGGCGCCGGGCGTCAATACTCACGCATTATACCCGCTGCCGTTCCTCCGGGGACGGCAGTTCATTAGTCTCCGGGCGCGGCCGTGGCGGAGGCGCGGGATATCTGGCGATTCCCATGCACCGAGCCGCGATCTTCATCGATGGAGGCTATCTCGACAACGTAAAGAGGACTACGTTCGGGCCGAACCCTCCGCCATTGGATTTCCATTCCATGGGGGAGCACGCCGCGCGACCCGATGAGCGCCTGCGGACATACTATTACCATTGCCTCCCGCCACACGAAAGCCCCCCTTCAGAAAGCGATTCGCGCCGGTTCGGGGCGGCAGAGACGTTCTTCAACCGCCTTCGCCGACTTCCACGGTTCGAGGTCCGTCTGGGTAAGCTCGCACGACGAGACGGACGGTTCGAACAGAAGCGCGTCGACATCCTCTTCGCGGTCGATCTTGTCCGGATGAGTTGGGGTCGCCACATCGCGACGGCGGGTCTCTTCACCGGGGACAGCGACTTTGTTCCCGCGGTCCACGCCGCCAAAGACGCAGGAATACTGGTGAAATTGTTTTATTCCCGGGGCGCTATCCACGATGAACTCTATGAGGCGTGCGACGAGCGAATCGAAATGGACCGGGATTGGCTGCGCCAGTTTCTCCTCGGGTGAGCGGGCTTGACCGAAGTCCTCTACCTGAAGCCTTGGGACCCAACCTCCGGCAGCCCCAGCCCCAACTACATCCGCGAATTCGACGCGAAGGTGACGAAGGTGACACCCGACGGGTGGGTCCTCCTTGATCGGACTGCGTTCTACGCGGAGGGCGGCGGGCAACCGTCTGACCGCGGTTCGTTGAAGTGGGACGGTGGCGAGTGCGAGATCGTAGACGTCTCCAAGAAGGGTGTGCTGAAACACAAGGTCAAGGGGACGCCACCTCCAGAAGGGGCCGCCGTCCATGGCGTCATCGATTGGGAGCTACGTCATCGTCACATGCGCATGCACACGAGCCAGCACACGCTCTCCGGCGTCGCCTGGAACCTCTTCAAGGCAAAGACCGCCGGGAACCAGATCCATGCGACGCACAGCCGCGTGGACTTCGCCCCCGCGAAGTGGAGCGACCAGGACGTGAAGCGCATCGAGGACGAGTGCAACCGGATATTCGCGTCGGCACTTCCGGTGCGCATCAGTGAAAAACCACGCGCCGAGCTAGAAAGCGCCCTGGCAGGCCGCTCGATCATCGAGGCCGTGCCGGCCGCCGTGAAGATGCTACGCGTCGTCGAGGTCGGCGACTACGACAGTTGCCCCTGCGGCGGCACGCATGTTGCCAGGACCGACGAGATCGGCCGCATGAAGATAGTGGAGCGGGAGTACAAGGGCAAAGACACTGAGCGCGTCGTCTACGAACTTTCCCCGTGAACCGCCGTCGCCTCGGAAAAGGAAAACCAAGGGGCGCGACCGTGAAACGAGACTTAAGTATGGGCGCCCCTTTTCGAGCCTTCGTGACGGCAATAAGCCACGGGCCTCATCCGCGGCCCGGCGACTCGGAGGCGCCAGCGTGACCGGCCACCTCGTCGGCGTGCATCTACTCGGCAAAGACAGGATAGGGCTCATCGCCGACGTCTCCGGCACCATCAGCGAGCGCCACGGAAACATCGTCCGCGTGGAGGAGACCTCCATAGAGGGTGTCATGGTGATGTTCATGGTGGTCGACCTTCTCTACGCACGAAACGCCGCCGAGAGCCGACGGCTTGCGTCGAGGCTCAAGAGAGCGCTGGAAAAGAAAGGCGTCAAGGCCACTTTGTCGCCCATGCCGCAAGCGGAACTCACGCATGACGACGGTAGGAGGCCCGTCGTCGTGACGATCCTCGGCGCGGACAAGGTGGGAGTCATGCACGCGATCACCGGCACCATCGCAAAACGCGGCCTCAACATTGAGCGCATGCGCCACGTAGCGCAAGGCGATTTCATGGCCTTCGAGATAGTCGTCGAGGCGAAAACATCGGAACTCGATGGCCTACGCTCCGCCTTGCGCTCCACTTGCGAGGAGATCGGCGTCGACGCGGTCATCCAACCGGACTCCATCTACAGGACGCGTAGGCGCCTGGTCGTTTTCGACATGGATTCCACCATCGTCGAAGGCGAGATGATCAACGAACTCGCCCGCTCTGCCGGCGCCGAATCGGCAGCGAAGGAGATCACCGACCGGGCGATGGAAGGGAAGATGGACTTCAAGGCCGCGCTCAAGGCCCGGGTGCGGCTCTTACGCGGCATGCCCGTCGCGGAGGTGGAGCGCATCGCCGAGAAGGTGAAACTGCAACCCGGAAGCAGGGAACTGCTTCGCACACTCAAGGCGATGGGGTTCCGGACCGCCCTCGTCTCCGGCGGCTTTTCCATGTTCACGGACAGGATAAGGGACGACTTGGGTTTCGACCACGCCTACTCGAACCGGCTTGTCGTCCGTAACGGCCGCCTCACCGGGGAAGTCGCCGGCGACATCATCGACTCGGTGAAGAAATGGGAGATCGTGGACGCTTTGGCGGCGCGGGAAGGGTTGAGCCATGACGAGATCGTGGCGGTGGGTGACGGCGCGAACGACAGGATAATGGTGAAAAACGCCGGCCTGGGGATAGCTTTCAACGCCAAGGATGTCCTGAAGCGGGTCGCGCACGGGAGCATCAGCCGAGAGAACCTCGCGGGATTGCTCTTCGCCCTCGGCGCCACAGACGCCGACATAGAACGGTTCAAGGCGGCGGGGAAGAAGCATGCGCCGCGGGCGAAACGGCCGGGCCACCCGGTCGGGAAAAAAGCCACCAAGCCCGACCGGTCGAAGCGAAACGCTCGACGTGAGGGAAGAACGCCGTGAGGTCGACCACCTCGCTTCCAAGCGGCGACAATGCGAATGCGGCGCCCACCCTCTTGGCGAGGATCGCGGCGTGGACCTGGAGTTCTTCAGGCATCCGCACCGAGTAAAGGAGCGCCGCCCCCAAGTACAGGTCCCCGTCCGGCGACGTGACGTCATCCACGTGGGCGAAGGTCCCCGGAGGATTACCCTCGACGAGACCCTGCCTCAAATCCGTCACGTGGACCTCGCAGCCGGGAAGCAAGCGACGCCACTCGAGGGCCCATTCGAAGCGGTTTCCGACCCCCACCTCGACGATCCTTCTCGCACCCTTGAACCGATCGACGAGCCCGGCCGGGAGGACTGCCGCGTCCTGCATCTGTCCTTTTATAGAACGCTTCCTTTTGACCCTTGTGTACAGGTTGAGGAACTTCCACCCGGAGGACCTTTTCCCTGTGCTGCGCCTGGCCAACCGCACCCTTGACGAGAACTACGACGGTGGCCTCTTCCTGCACTTGGCCGACCTGTACCCGGACGGGTTCATCATCGCGGAGGTCAATGGGAAGGTCGTGGGGTTCATCGTCGGCGTCGTGGAGAGGGCCTACGAGGCTAGGATACTCATCCTGGCGGTGGAGGACGACTACCGGAAGCAAGGCATCGGCTCGAAGCTTTGCAACCTCTTCATGGACAGGTTCCGGCAGGGGGGGATCCGCAAGGTGAAACTGGAGGTCCGCGTATCGAACCAGGGGGCCATCGGTCTCTACGAGAAGCTTGGCTTCGAAACGAAGAAGGTGCTGGCGAAGTATTATGCTGACGGGGAAGACGCCTACTTGATGTCAAGACCGATCTGAGCCTGCTCCATGGGCCTCATGGGGCTTGAGAAGGCGGCGAAGACAAGAAATCAGAAAAAAAGTGGAGGCGGCCTACCCGCTGGGCGGCCGCTTCTGACACCAACCACGATGCTTAGCGTCCTATTGCGCCTTCAACTTCTCCAACCGACCGGCCATGGAGGCCATCCGGTGGGAGACCTTTGCAGGGTTGCTAAGATCGCTGGTTGATACGTGTTCAGCGAGCTCTTTGCCCAGCGTGAATATCGCCCGCTTGTGGTCCGACTTGGACCTGTGAACGTGCAACGGGCTGACGTTCATCGCTTTGTAGTCCGCGAACTTGCTTATCTCTGCTCCGTTCAACTCAAAGTAGTTCTTCAGTTGACAGAGTAGTGTGTGCATCTGTATAAGTTCGTCCTTGTGCATGCCCATCCCTCAAGGCAATGACAGATATCGCGCGCGCCGAAGATAAAACTTTCCATGAAGATTTTTCAAGCACGCGATCGGTCGGAAATCGGATTTCAAGGGTCAAATGAAGATCAGTGACCCAAATTATCCGCCGCGATAAATCCAGAAAACATCACAATAATATTAATAAAATGTTAAAAATTGTCATTTTTCGCACCGGTGTCTGACGACGTCGAGAATGGAACGGACAGACGGCGGGCAAAAGTGCGCCCGCCATCTGGAGAACGTCGCTTACTCGAGGTCCGCCTTGGTGACCACTTCCACAGAGGCGGGACGCTTCGTAATATTCCCGGTCTTCACGCCGACAAGTGTCGAGATGTTCTTCTCCGCCGCGATGTCGAGAAGCCGCTGCGTGACCACGCCGTCGAAGACGACCGCCTTGATGCTCGCCGTCTGGCGTTTCAGGCTGTCGGCGAGGTCGCGCACCGCAATCGGCTCGCCCACTTGCACTCCCGCGTCGTCGTAGACCACGGCTTGGAGTTTTCCGGAGAGCGTGTTGAGGACGGAAAGGTAGTTCGTCTCCCGGGCACCCGTCGGCTTCTCCGGTTCCTCCGCGGTCCACGCAGAATCGTCGGCGTCCTCGCCAGGCTCCGGCGCCCCGGTGGATTCCGCCATCGCTTCCACGCCTCGCGATTCCTCGAAGGCAGGCTCCGGCTCGCTCCATGCGGGCCGCTCCTGGCGCTCGGGCCGTCCCATCCTCTCGGGGCGATCCCGGCCGCGGTCGTCCCGCTCGTCGCGCCGTTCGCCACGGCCCGGCGGGGGACCTCGGCCCTGGAACTTCTGGGACTTTTCGGTCGTCCGGGGGGCGACTCCCTCGATCTTGAACATCTCGACGTACTGGTCCGCGGGGATCTTGTTCCGCAGACACTTCATGATCTGCTTCTGGGTCAACTCCTCGACCTCGCGGCCGCGGGGTGCCCGAGCGACGAAGTCGACCTCGGCCGTCTGGAGCAGTTCCTTGAGAATCAGGTCTCCGCCACGGTCGCCGTCGACGAATGCTGTTGCAACGCGTTCACGGGAAAGCTCGACCACAGATTTCGGGACGTTCGTGCCCTCGACTGCGACCGCGTTCTTGATGCCGTTCTTCAACAGGTTGAGGACGTCGTTACGTCCCTCCACAATCAGTATGGCGTCCGACTTCAGGATGTTGGGACCGGCTGGGGATTTCTCGGGCCCGTAGCTTATGAGCTCCTCGGTGCGCACCGCGGCACGCACGTCCTCCATGAGGTCCGACGTGTCGTCCTTCGCTCCGTCCACGATGCTGTGGAGGAGTTGCTTCGCCCGGTCAGCCACCTGGCGGCGCTTTGTGACGCGCACGTCGTCGATCGAAAGGACCTTTATCTCCGCCCGGCAGGGACCTACGCGGTCGATCGATTCGAGGGCCGCCGCCATGATGGCCGTCTCGACCTTGTCAAGGCTCGATGGAAGCGTGATGACGCCAGTGGACTTGCCGCGCTTGCTGTCCACATCCACCTCGATACGACCGATCCGACCCGACTTCTGGAGGTCGCGTAGGTCCAGCTCGTTTCCTAGAAGGCCCTCCGTCTGGCCGAAGATGGCGCCTACGACGTCGGGCTTCTCGATCACCCCATCAGCTTGGATCTGCGCCTTGATCAGGTATTTCGTCGTACTGGGGTCTATGTTCGTTTTGTCTCCTTCTTGAGCAACGTTGTACATTGTGAGTAGCTCCTCTGCTGGAAAAAACAGTGCCGGATCGCGCTTCCTAACCAACTTCCGGAAGTCTTCCGGGGATTAGACTGCCTCTTCGCCCCTAAGGGGCAAAGCCGCGAGAATCAATCCAAGTCCCAAACCATGGGGCGAGTTGTGAATGTGAATGCTTGAAGCAAGCACTGTTATTTCCAAAGCAGGAATACTAAGGCTCGCCTTATAAAGATATCGTGAGTTCCGTCCTACGGCGCGGCGGTCTCCCGCAGCCGGGCGATGAAAGTGAACGCGCTCTCGATATCCTTGATCTCACCCTGTGCCAACCGGACGAATCGGCGGCGGAAACCCAAGTCGGCCTTCACCTGGTTCGCCTCAAGCCCTTCGGAAAGGAGCCGCGCCAGACGCCCGCCCGTGCGGTCCCAGTCGACAAGGACGATCGCCCGCGCGTGTGATCGGGCGAGTCCCTCGCAGAGGGTGAAGATCTGACTACCGGCATTTATCCGGATGATTGGCCCCGCAAGTCCGAGTCGACGAAGCGCCGCCTCGTCCTTTGCGCCCTCGACCACGACCGGGACCTCGCGGTTCTCCTCTATCAACGCCTCAAGCCACTTTTCGATCCGCTCCAACCGCTCTTCCTCTTTCACCGGCGTCCCCCGGGCAGAACGGCCGCGCGGGCCGGGATCTCGTGCGTCGTCGAGGGTTCGGGATCTCCCCCGTTCAAAGGCCTTCCCTCACCATGCGTTTGGCCGAGGCAAGCCCGACGCCGGTGACCCGGAGCGTCTTCTCGCGCGACTTGGCCCCCGAGATCAGTTCGACGGTCCCGCCCGCTGGCGCGAAGAACGCGTTCACCAAGGCCAAGAGCTCCTCGTTCGCCGCCCCGTCTTGGGCCCGGGAGACCACGCGCGCCTTCACGCGACCCCGCCACGCATCGAAACCGGCGGGAAAAAGAGCCGTCGAGGAACCGGGCTGGACTTCCACGAGGAGATCGAATCCCACCGCGGCCTTTCGGAAGGCCGCCTCCATCGACTCGGGGCCGTTGGCCGCCTACTCACCCTTCCTTCATCAACCGCACGACGCGCTGCGGGAACGGGATCTCTATCTTCTCTTTCATGAGCGCCTTGTAGATTCCCTCCGTCACGTCGGAGCGCACGGCGTAACGGTCGCGGAAACTATCGACGAGGAAACCCGCGATGAAGTTCACCGAGCTGTCGCCGAGTTCGCTCAACTGGACAAAAGCCGGATACACCGGGTCCTTCACCACCTTCTCATGCGAGGTGATGACGCCGAGGACGACCTTACGGACCTTTTCGGGATCGGTCCCGTAGGCGACGCCGAATTTCACGAAGACGCGGTACTTCTGGTCCGGGTAACCGAGGTTCACGACCCGCTTCGACGCAAGCTGGTTGTTCGGTACCACGATGAGCTCGTGGTTCTTCCCGTGATAAAGACGGGTGCTTCTAAGGCCTATCCGTTCGACCCTCACGTACTCGCCGCTTTCGAGCATTATCTCTTCGCCTTCCGCGAACGGCTGGTCAAGAAGGAGGAAGACGCCCGAGAAGAAGTTCGATATGGTGTCCTGGGCGGCGAAGGCGATGACGGTCGTGAGGATGAAGGAGCCCGCAAGAAACACAGTGAGGTCGAAGCCGAGGGTCCCAAGGTAGTAGAGGATCGCCCCGATCCCGATGCCGACGGCGCTTATCTTGTCGAGAAGCGGAACGAGGACGTCGTCGAGCTTCGTGGTCGTCTTCTTCGCGACGTGCTCTCCGTAGAAGAAGAGGAAACTATGGACGAAGAGGTAGACGACGTAGGCGATGACACCTATGAGGAGGGCGCGCGAGATCTGGCTGATCGTAGATATGACCGGGGTCTGGGGGAGCGAGTGGAGGGATTGGACGGCCCCGAAGAAGACGATGAGGGCGAGCACCGGCCCGCGTAGCCTCACGATGATGTTGTTGACGACCCACTTCGGAGCCCGCCCGGCAAGCAGCCTGATGATAGGGTCCTGGAAAAGCACTACCCATATCCCCACCGCCGCCCAGAAGAAGATGTCCAGGAGGAAAACACCGTACTCGTTGTTCAAGGGCGCAGGAAGCGGATTCTCGAAAAGAGCGAGAACGAGCGGCTGGAAACGGACCTCGGCCGCGAACTTGCCCTTGACGATGTGCGAGACGCCGAGGGATTGGTTGTAGACGAGGGCCGTTATCTCGGAATGCACCGGCGGCTGCCTCTGCGTCGGCGCCGTGACGCGCACCGTGATGTTCGTCGTCGAGCCGCTGGCGGCCGTGAAGGCTTGCGGGAAAGCCGTCGCGTTCCATCCGTCGCCGAGTTCGGGCGGAGACACGACGACCTGGTACGCATCGAAATCCTCATTCACGAACGTCCATACGAAATCTGCCGAGCCGCCGGGCGGCAGGGCGGCTAGCTTCGCGCTGAACTGCGGCACGAGCGCCACCCCGGCGCTTACCGCAGGAGAAAGCATGATGAAAAGCAAGAGCGCGACGACGCTGTTCCGGCGCATCGGAAGGCACAAACGCGCCTGAAGATTAAAACCTTTCAAGAAAGCACGCGTGGCGTGAGCCGTCTTTCCACGCGCCGCCCTTGCCCATCCTGACGAGGCTTCACGCGGGCCCTCCCACCACAGCCTTGCGACCCGTCGAGGGGGGCTTGCAATCGCGCCTTCCGGCTCCCAGCCCGCACATTACGACTATGTCCAGGGTCTTGTCGCGACCGTGAGCACCGCTTCCGCCGGGACGAATATCCGCGCGGAGCGCACGTAACGGCGCAGGTGCGCGCTCATCTCCTCGCGTACGATCTTCATCGCAACTTTGTCGAAATCCGCCCACCGGCGGGCGAAAGGCGTGGCGTAGCGCATCACGCGTTCGTACTCGTCCGGGTTGTTGAATGCCAATTCGCTCGTGAACCGTTCCTCGCGTATGTCCGTGAAGCCGGGCGAGCGAAGAAGTGTAGCAAGCGACCCCGGGGCGCCGAACCCGTACTGGTTCGGAGAAGCCCGCGTCGACGGGACGTGCTTCATCAAAGGCCGCAAGAGGCAGTCGATCGCTGGGACGCGCTCCGCGAGGCTCCAGACCACAAGGCCCACGCGTCCCCCGGGCTTCACGACCCGGTGCATCTCGCTCACGGCAAGCGCCGGGTCATGGAAACTTTGGAGCCCGAAGCGGGAGACGACGACGTCGAAGGTGGAATCGGGGAATTCGAGCGTCTCCGCATCCATCGTGCGGAAGTCCACGTTACGCACTCCTTGGCCCTTCGCCGCGGCGCGCGCGATGTCGAGCTCCCGCGCCGCGATGTCGATCCCGACGACGCGACCTGCGGGTCCGACGATGCGGGCGGCCGTTATCGCGGGTTCCCCGAAGCCGCACGCGACGTCGAGCACCGCCTCGCCCTTGCGGACCTTCAGCATGTCTAGGAGGTGGTCCCCGTAGGGTTTGAGAAGCTGCAGGAGCTGGGGGCTGAAGCCACCACCGTGCGGATCCGATCCATCGTTCGTACTCGGCCTTGGTTCAATAGGTCGTAGACCCACCCCATCGACCTCCGTGCGAAACGGAATGGTACTGCCGCGTTTAAGCCTTGTCGAGATGATGAGCACCGATCAGAAAGAAAAAGGTCGGAACGTCTAGCCAAGAAAACACGACGGGGCCGACAGCCATCGTCCCACCGGACCGCCTCGACCCGCCCCTTTTTCGCCCATTGACTCGGAAAGGTTGATTAGTCGGCACGGCGACTTCATGTGGATTCCCGACATGGGTCGTGCCACGAGAGGCAGGGAGGCGGTCGTCATCGCGATCACTCTCCTCGCCGCCTTTCTTGCTGGTTGCATCTCACCCGCCTCCGAGCTATCGGCGCAGGCGGATGTCGGTGCCGCAGTTCCGATTGGACATGCGGGCCTTACCAAACCCGTCCTACTACCTGGAAAGTTCCTGAGCTTCAAGGTGGTTTCGTTCGACGGCACAAGACTCCATGTGGACGTCCAATTGCCGGACGCCCCTGGCCCGTTCCCGACGCTCGTCGATTACACGCCTTACAGCATCCTAGGGGAGCAGCGCTGGGCCCTCGGGAAGGAGAACGCCGTCGTCCAAGCGGCGGGGAACTTCTCGTTGGGACTTGCGAACTACTACGTGCCCCGCGGTTACGCCGTGGCGGTGGCGCACGTGCGCGGCACCGGCGAAAGCGAAGGGTGTCTTACGGTCGGCGGTCCCGAGGAAGGAAAGGACGGCTACGAGATCGTCGAGGCCATCGCCAAGCAAACGTGGTCGAGTGGGAAAGTCGCGCTCATGGGCACGAGTTGGGTCGGCACGACCCCCATCGAGACCGCCGTCTTCGAGCCGCCGCATCTTACGACCATCCTGCCGATAAGCAGCGTCTCGTCCTGGTACACGTATTACTTCGAGAACGGCGTCCAGCGCATCAACGGGGACCCGCCTCCCGGCTCGTCATCGACCGACCCGGCGTTTGATGTGGCGCTCTCATGGACTCCAGGTGTTCGGACGAGCGTCGCGGAGCCCGCCGAGGAGATCGCGTGCACCTCCGAGTTCACGCGCAAGTACTACGTGGAGGACGATTACGACGACTATTGGAAAGCGCGAAACCACGCCCTACTGTCCGGAAAGATCACCGTCCCCGTGCTCTACGCCCAAGGGTTCAAGGACGAGAACGTCGCGACCGACATGATCCCGCAGTTCTTCCCGCTCGTCACGTCTGAGAAGCGAGCATTCTACGGACAGCACGCCCATGGGGTCCCCGGCTCCCGCCAGTACTTCACCAACTACACGCACCGTTGGCTCGACCACTTCATGCTGGGGCTCGAGAACGGCGTCCTCGAAACACCCATCGTCCAAGTCGAGGACAACCTCGGCAAATGGAGGGGCGAGGCGGATTGGCCGCCAAAGGACGTGAACGTCTCGCGCCTATGGTTCGCAGGCGAAAACAGGTTGCAGCCCACGGCGCCGACGGCCAGAAGCGTCTCGTTCACGGATGACGGGCAGGGGTCCGAGGACGCGAACCTGGAAGGCGTGAACCACGTGACCTTCGCCAGCGGCCCGCTCGACGTCCCTATGCATGTCGCCGGCGCCCCGAGGACCCACTTGGAGGCGGCGACCGATCTAGCGGACACGAACTTCGCGGTTCTCGTCTACGATGGGGCCCCCGACGGCACGAAGGCGTTCCTCACGCGAGGATACATCGACGCGAGGCACCGCAACGGCCTGGAAAAGGGCGAGGACCTCGTCTCCGGCGCCAGGTACGAAGTGGAGTGGGACTTGCACCCGAGGGACCATGTGGTCGCCGCCGGGCATCGGATCGTGGTCGTCGTCAAGTCAAGCGACGCGTATGTTTTCAGCGACGAAGAAAAAGCGACGAACACGCTCTTTTTCGGGGCGGACGGCTCCTGGATCGATGTCCCGCTCGTCAACGACACGCCACGCACGTATCTTGATGCCGCGACCGTCCCCTCTGACGCCGTCGATTGAGCCCGTGCCGTGACGGTCAGCCTAATCCGGTAGGACGCGGTTTTCACCCCCGTGCGCGCGCTTCCTCTCCTCGCTTTCGCTATCCTCGTCGTCTCGGGATGCACGTCGCCGCCCCCGCCGGACCCCGCGCCGGACCCGACGCCTTCGAACAACAGGACGACGGACAACACCGACTTTGAGACGACACCGCCAGAAGTGCTGCCCGGCGGCGAGAACGCCGATATCCGCATCCGCCTCGTTGACCACCGCGTCGGCGCCGAGTCGTTGCAAGTCGTCTTCGACGTCATGAACAAGCGAAGCGATGCCACGTACATCTTCGGCTATGCGTTCCTCAACACGACGAAGGGCGCCACTTACATAGACCTCCCCGGCTCCATCCCCGCGGGCCAAGAACGCCGCTTCACCGCGCAAGAGAACGATTCGAACGACGTGGCGCACTCGCCGTGGCAACGGCTCGACTTCTACTATCAGGTGGACGACGAGACCCCATACGGGAGCGACGAGGCGTTTGCGATAGACTTGCAAGGGCGAGGGCTCCCTTCCAAAGTGGCCGCCTGAAGCCGCCTTCCGGCACGAGCCCGACTGGCCCGCGGTAGCCGTCTGGGACCGCGCGGCGCTCCGCCCCTCGCGATGTCACTCGGCCAAGACCGGAGCGAGGGTCGCAATGTGGTTGCCAACGGACGTAACCGGTCCTCCTCCTTTCCGCGCCCGTGAGAGAAGCGATAAGGCGGGAGGCTGTTCGTCGGGGTCCATGGAACTCCGCAATAGCCCTCTCAACATAATTTCAAGGATCTGCTGGCTCTGCAACCAAGCCGTATCGAGCTGGCGCCCGACCTGCCCCAACTGCAGGACCTAGACGTGCGCCGAGAAACGCCCTCGTGGGCGACCGAAGCCGAGATCGACTTCGGCGAGCTCGCCCGTGCCCTGAAGCTCCTGGCCCACCCCAACCGGCTCGCTCTCCTTTACCTCCTGCGCTGGCCGAAGATGCTCGACGAGATACACCTCACCCCCAGCGCCTCGAATGCCGGGGCCTCGCCGGATAGACGCATCTCGCGACAAGCGGTCCGTGGGCATCTGGAACAATTGAAGGAAGCGGGCCTCATCCGGGTCCGAAGCACGGGGCGCGGCGGAAGGCGCGAACGCCAAGAGTACGTGCTCGATCCTGCGCGGCTCTTCGCGGTCGTGGACGAGATGCGCAAGCTCAGCACGTTCGAACCCACGGTCCCCTTGGATCCGTTCGCCACGGAAGACCTCAAGCACCAGTGGGGACCCGAGTGGGTGAATGGATTGAAACTCGTGCTCATCAGGGGCGTGCAGGTGGGCAGGGTCTTTGCGCTCCGGGACATGGAGGTGAGGCCATCCAGAGGTTGGGTGATAGGCCGTTCACGGGAGGCGCATGTCCCGCTTGAGTACGACCATTACGTCTCGCCCGAGAACACGGAGATAATCAAGACCGGAAACGAGTACCGCGTCCTCGATCTTCGGCACGCCAAGAACGGGACCACCCTCAACTGGAAAAGGCTGCCTCTCGGCGGCGAGGCCCGGCTTGAGAACGGCGATGTCATCGGCGTGGGGCGATCGCTGCTCCTCTTCAGAGCGACGTAAAGCGGGGGGCGCTCGGACACCTGGTCACCGGAGAAACCCCACTGTGTCTCGTCCCGAGCGCGTTTGACGCCGTGGCCGCCCTGCCATGGCCTTTGTAAGAATCGTCTGGGAAACGCGATCTGCCATGATAAGATGAAACTGAAGCCGAAAAGAAAAGAGAACGGAAGCGGAGCCGTATGTCACGCTTCCGGGGCAAGCACGAGTCGCCCTTTACTGCGCTAGGATCTTGCGCGCAGAAGGGACATCGTCCACATGGAACGCGATCTCGATGTCGCCCGGCGTCTGGGAAGCGAGTTGGTAGCAGGCCTCCACGTTGACGCCGCTCGCGGAGAGGCTCTCGCAGAGCCGTCCGAGCACACCCGGTACGCCGCGGGTCCTCACGGTCACGAGCTCGTTCACGCGGTAGGCGCGGTTCGCGTTCTTGAGCCAGTTCTCGGTCTTCGTTACGTCGCCGGTCGTCGTGACGAAGCGGAAGGTCCCGAACTCGCCCTGCGGCTGGATCGAGAAACCGATGATGTTGATGTTCGCGCTTCCCAACGCCTTCGCCACCGGGGCGAGGGTCCCTGGCTTGTTCTCAAACGAAATGACGAATTCGCTGCTCATTGTGCCGACTTCATGGTTCATGCTTTTCACTCCGGCCTCATGACGCGACAACGCGCTCTTGCGGAAGCCTAGGCCGAGGCTTGCGGCTGCAAGCCGCCCCTTGCGCGGCGTGGAATCGACGGCCCGAAGGCGTCCGCGTTGTGAGAAAGCCGCGCCAAGGCAGCGCGGTGATTCGTCCAGTATCGCCGCGGAAGCCCCGCGCAGACTCGGGCCCCGCCCTATGCCTCTTGTTGCAATGCGCGCCCGGAAACTGCCGCCAACACCAAACCGCGATCGCACCCGAATAGCCCCGTCTGGATTCGAACCAGAGCCAAGGCACCCTTTTTGCTCGCCCCGGCTCGCAAAAAGCGCGCCCGGAAACCGCCGCCAACACCAAACCGCGACCGCGCCCGAATAGCCCCGTCTGGATTCGAACCAGAGTCAAGAGATCCAGAGTCTCCTATGATTGGCCGCTACACCACGGGGCTGATTTCCACCCAATTATTCTTCTGCCCCGGGGCGCGGGTGACGACCGACAGGGAGTCACCCAGCGCCACGGGGCTTCCAAAACGAGACCTCGTGGGGTTGTTTGCACCCCGCCGGCAACGTGCCAGCGAACCGGAGCCGTACAATCAGGCCATCCGCTGATTCCGCGCCGCCTCTTTAACCTTTCTTCGTTGGAGGCAACGGCCCCGCCTCGAGCCACCCTTTGAGCGACCTCAAAGTGAAGTCGCCTTCCTTTGCGGCCCGGATGGCCGAGACGGCGGCGGTCGCCGCGCTCATCGTCGTGATGAACGGGATCTGGAGCTCGACGGCGAGGCGGCGCATCATGTAGCCGTCGCGTCGGGCACCTCGCGAAAGGGTCGGCGTGTTGATGATGAGGCTGACCTTCCCCGAACGCATGAGATCAAGGACGTCCGGGCTTTTTCGCTCGCTGATGCGCCACACCGTCTCGCATGGGATGCCGAAGTCGCGCAAGTACGTGGCCGTCCCCTTCGTGGCGGCCACCTGGAAGCCCATCTCCGCGAGTTCCTTCGTGAGGGGGAGTACCTTGTTCTTGTCCTCGTCGCGGACCGTCACATAGACGCGGCCGGCCAATGGGAGCTTGTTGTACGCCGATTCCATCGCCTTGTAATATGCGCGTTGGAAGTCCGCATCGATGCCCATGACCTCGCCCGTGGATTTCATCTCAGGGCCGAGGATGCTGTCCACCCCGACGAGCTTCTGGAACGGGAAGACACTCGCTTTCACCGCGACGAGGCTACCGGAGACGGGGCGAAGGTCGAGGTCTTTGAGCTTCGCCCCGAGCATGAGCCGGGTCGCGATGCGGGCGAGCGGGATGCCGGCGGCCTTGCTCACGAACGGAACGGTCCTGCTTGCGCGCGGGTTCGCCTCGAGGATGTAGACCTTGCCGTCTTTCACGGCGTATTGTATGTTCATGAGGCCGACGACGCCAAGTTCGGTTGCGATCCGCTCCGTGTAGAGCTTGATCGTGGACATGATCTCGCGGCTCAATGTCTGCGGCGGGAGCACCATCGTCGCGTCGCCCGAATGGACGCCGGCCTCCTCCACGTGCTCCAGTGTCCCGCCGATGAACGTGTTCGTCCCGTCGCACAACGCATCCACATCCACCTCGATCGCATTGTCGAGGTACTTGTCTACGAGGATGGGGTGCGCCTTGCTGACCTTGACCGCCTCCCTCATGTAGTCCTGCAAGTCGCTCTCATCGTAGACTATCTCCATCGCCCGCCCGCCGAGGACGTAAGAGGGGCGGACAAGGACAGGGTAGCCGATGCGCGTCGCGAGGTCCTTCACTTCCTCGAAGTTCCGGCCGACGCCGCCTCTTGGTTGCGGGATCTTGAGCTTCTCCATGGCGACGTTGAACTTCTCGCGATCCTCCGCGGCGTCGATGGATTCGGGTGGTGTGCCGAGGACTTGGCAGGCCAACTTGTGGCGTTTGATCGCCGCCGCGAGCGGCATCGCCAGGTTCACCGAGGTCTGGCCCCCGAACTGGAGTATGACGCCTTCCGGCCTCTCGCGCATGATGACGTGGAGGACGTCTTCGAGGGTGAGGGGCTCGAAGTAGAGGCGTGTCGACGTGTCGAAATCCGTCGACACCGTCTCGGGGTTGTTGTTCATCATGATGGCCTCGAGGCCCATTGAGCGCACCTCTTTGGCCGCGTGGACGCAGGCGTAATCGAACTCTATCCCCTGGCCGATCCTTATCGGCCCGCTTCCGATGATGAGGATGCGCCGGCCGCCGGTCTTTGGCAACTCGTCGCCGGATTCGTACGTCGAATAGTAGTAGGGCGTGTTTGCGGCGAATTCGGCCGCGCAAGTGTCCACCATCTTGAAAGTCGGCACCGTTCCGGAGGAGAACCGCATGTCACGCACGTCGTCTTCCGACTTTCCCGTGAGTTCGGATATCCGCTCGTCCGAGACGCCGAGGAGCTTCGCCGCGCGTAGGCTGCCCGCATCGAGACGTTTGCCGACCGCTTCCTCCGCTTCGACGATGTTCGTCAACTTGTCCACGAAGAAAGGATCATAGGAGGAGAGGTCGCAAATGCGGTCGACACTCCACCCGCGCCGCAAGCCTTCCGCGGCGCAGTAGAGCCGGATGTCGCCTGGGACCCGAAGCTCGCGTTCCAGTTCCGCGTCGGTGAAGGGGGGGCATTCGAGGCCTGTTCGCGACGTTTCGAGGCTCCGGATGGCCTTCGAAAGGCTCTCCTCGATGGTGCGGCCGATGGCCATCACTTCACCGGTGGATTTCATCTGTGTCCCAAGCCTGCGGTCGATGGTGCGGAACTTGTCGAACGGCCACCGTGGGATCTTGGTTATGACGTAATCGAGGGCCGGTTCGAAGCTCGCCGGCGTGTCTCCTGTGACTGGGTTCTTGATCTCGTCGAGGCGCATCCCGACGGCGATCTTCGCGGCGACACGGGCGATCGGGTAACCGGTGGCCTTGCTAGCAAGTGCCGAGGATCGGGAGACACGCGGGTTCACCTCTATGACACGGTAATCACCGGTCTTTGGATCGACGGCGAACTGCACGTTGCAGCCGCCCTCGATCTTCAACGCCCGGATTATCTTGATGGCGGCCGAGCGGAGCTTCTGGTGATCGACATCGGAAAGCGTCTGTGCAGGAGCGACCACGATGGATTCGCCGGTGTGTATCCCCATCGCGTCGATGTTCTCCATGTTGCAGATGATGACGCAGTTGTCGGCCCCGTCGCGCACGACCTCGTACTCGAACTCCTGCCAACCGAGCACCGATTCCTCGATGAGGACCTGGCCGATGCGTGAATACACGAGTCCGCGGCCCGCAATCTCCGCGAGTTCGTCTTCGCCGTAGGCGATGCCGCCGCCTGTGCCGCCGAGCGTGAACGCAGGGCGGACGAGCACCGGGTATTTGCCAAGGAGTTTCGCGGCCGCCACCGCCTCCTTCACGGTCTTCACCGCATGGGCCAAGGGGACGGGCTCTCCTATCTCCTCCATCGTCCTCTTGAATAGGTCGCGGTCTTCCGACTTTGCTATCGCGTCGGGCTGGGTGCCAAGGAGTTCGACGCCGTACTCCTTCAGGACACCCTGTTCGAAGAGTTCGGAGCAGAGGTTCAATGCCGTCTGGCCGCCCATGCCGCTCATGATGCCTTGCGGCCGCTCCTTCTCGATGATGCGCGAGATGGATTCGACCGTCAGAGGCTCGATGTAGACGACGTCCCCGGTCTCAAGATCGGTCTGGATAGTCGCCGGGTTACTGTTGACTATCACCGTCGCGTAGCCCTCCTCCCGGAGCGACAGTGACGCTTGACTTCCCGAGAAATCGAACTCGGCGGCCTGGCCGATGACGATGGGGCCGGAGCCAATGATCATGATCTTCTTGAGGTCGGTCCGTTTCGGCAAGTTATTGCGGCCTCCAAGGATACTTGAAGAGGGCGAGCACCACTAAGGCGCGCCCCCCGTCTGTCGCGCGTCCGCCGGCCGCGCCGCGAGGCCGGATCCATCCATTCGGATGTTGGGGACGTTGGAGGCCGTCGCCCCCTTGTCGAGCCAGGCCTTGTAGCGGTCGAAAAGGAAGTTCGTGTCCTGCGGGCCGGGGCACGCCTCGGGATGGTATTGGCTGGAAAGTATGGGAAGGCGCTTATGCCGCAAGCCCTCCACCGTACCGTCGTTCGCGTTGACCTCCGTGATGACTATGTCATCGGTCACGGAGCCTGCATCGACGGCGAACCCGTGGTTCTGGCTCGTGATGTAGACGCGACCCGTCTCAAGGTTCTTCACGGGCTGGTTCGCGCCCCGGTGCCCAAACTTCAACTTGAACGTCTTGAGGCCGAACGAGAGCGCAAGAATCTGGTGGCCAAGGCAGATGCCTTGCGTCGGGTACTTCTCGGCGAGGGCGCGAAGCGTCGGGACGGTGTGCTTCAGGATCTCGGGGTGCGCGGGATCCCCTGGGCCGTTCGAGAGGAAGATCCCGTCGGGATGAAGATTGGAAACGTCCTCCGCACGCGCATTCCAGGGGACCTTGTAGACCGTCTTGAACCTCTGCCGGAGGTTTCGGACGATATTCTCCTTGACGCCGGTGTCAAGGAGAGCCACCCTTCCAGATTGCCCTGTTCCTTTGAGTTCCCGAATCTCCTTGACGCTTACGCCGGCGACAAGATTCTCCTTCTCCGGGTGAGGCCTCGATCGGACCTCGCGGACCAGGTCTTCGTCGGTGTTGTCCGTTCCTGGGTCGATCATCGCAAGGAGCGTGCCGCGCTCGCGGACTTTCACCGTCAAGGCGCGGGTGTCGACGCCGGCGATTCCCGGGACCCCGTATTCGCGAAGGAAATCGTCGATGGTCTTCGTGGAATCACGATGCGACGGTTTCCTGCACCATTCCCGCACGACAAAACCCCAGGCCTTGACACCGTCGCTCTCCCCGACGCCGGGGTGGATGCCGTAATTTCCGATGAGCGGGTAGGTCATCATGAGGATCTGGCCCGCATAAGAAGGGTCGGTGAGGGCCTCCTGATAACCGGTCATCCCGGTGTTGAAAACGAGTTCCCCGAACACCGAAGTGTTGGCGCCAAAAGAAGCCCCGCGAAATATTGTGCCGTCCTCCAGCACGAGTCGCGCGGGTGTATCCATCAGATAAGACCTGCGGATAATGAGCGTATGCTATAAAAGGGTTTCAGACGACCCTGGAAGGGTCGATCGTTCCGATGGGGGGAGCTTCGCTCCCCCTAACGTGGGCGCCCAAACGGTCCCTGACGCTCCGGCGGGGCTCCGTGCTTTTCCGAATGGCCCGGGGCCCTCGAGTCTCGCAACCTTCGGTGTTCCGATCCAGCCTTTCTTGCCTACGGTCTCCGGCGCGCCGTCACGATCACGACCGCCGCGAAGAGGGTGGCCGCGAAGGCGAAGATCGATTCGAAGCCGGGGATGCTTCCGCCCTTCGGCTGCGAGACGGTCTCGTTCTTCTGCATCTGCTGCCCCGTGGTCTCGTCGCCGCTCGACGTGTCCTCGGAGGGCGATTGTGCGGTCGCCACGGTGCCGCGGCCAAGCGTTATCTTGTGATCGCTGAAGTGCTCAAGGCCCACGACGACCTGGACGATCGTCTCGTTCGCGGTCACGAAATAATCCGCCTTCGTGGGGTCGAGCGCCTCCTCGATGGTCGTCGCCTCGGTGAGGTCGACGCCGTCGATCTCTATGACGAGCTCAGAGAGCGGCACCGGCAGGGTCTCACGGTCGAACGTAAGGACGACGCTTCGGCCCTCCTCTTCCGTCGAAGCCACATCCACGGTGAGCGATTCATCGGTCACGTTCGAGACCACCAACGTCATATCCTCGCCCGTGTAGTCGGTCACGTCGGTGACGACGTCGCCGTCGCGGGCCAGGAGACTGACCTCTGCGCCGAGTTCGCCTGCCGCGAGCGCGCTTGCGATGTCGAGCCGCGTCTCGCTTTCGAGGCCCTCCTCGGGAATCGCCATGAAATAGGCACCCTCGCCGGCGCCAAGGTTCACGTCGACGGTCCCGTCGCCGAAGTCGGCGTCTGCGGGGACGATCAAGACGCCGCTCGACTCGTCCGGTGAATCGCCTCGCGCGATGACGCGCACGGCGCAATACGCGGTCTCCTTCCTCTCGGTGTCCTGGCAGGCCTCCACGTCGGCCGTGACCGTCTTCGTTTCGGAGCTTGAGAATTCGACCGCGGTCTCGTCACCCACTTGGAACCCCGTGCCGTTGGTCCCCTTGGGCCGGGTGTAGGCTAGTACGCCCGCGCCGTTGTTGTGGAGTTCCACCGTCAGGTTCTCCGTTCCGGCGACCACGGTGCTTCCGGCGGTCGTGACAAGTGGCGTCTCGTCCGAACCCGACGCCCGGACGCTGTCGAAGAACTTCCTTCCGCCGACCTCGAAGTCGGTGACGTTGAAGCCTTGGCCGAAGCGGGCGTTCACGAACTGGCCGCTCATGTTCTCACCGTCAAACGACGGCCGTGCGAAGAGTCCGCTCAAGGCCCCCTGGTCATGGAACTTCTTGAGGTCGCTCTCGTTGAACTTCCCCCATTGCTCTTCTCGAAGCACCACGCGCCCGGTGTTGAATCCCGCGCTCTGGTTGCCCATGAACTTCTTCCACGCGGCGTAAGCCTCGGGCCCGGCTTCGGGGGGCGGCGGGGCGAAAAGCAACGGTGGCCCGCAAGGGGCCGGCGGCGGAGCGCAGTTACGGGGCGGCTCGAAGCCCTCCGGCGGGAGGTACGTGCCGTTCTCGAACCTTGGCCTTGGGAAGCAGGAGGGGAAGCCGCGAGCGTCTCGCGTCGGTTTTTCGCCCTCCTCGCAAGGCTTCGGTGGCGGCGGCGGTGGCGGGATGCAACTTGGCGGGCCCGTCTGATTGAACACGGGCTCCTCGCCCGCCGTACAGAACTTGGGCGGCGCCACACATGGCCTGAATCCGCCCTCCACCTGGGCTTGGGCGTGGCAGCCGCCGCCCGAGGCGGGTGCGAAGCAACGGTTCTCTTCCTTGCCTTCGGCCGTCTTGGTTGGTCTACATTCCTGCGGCGGTTTGCAAAGGTAAAGGCCGGTCTCGGTGTCCGCGGTGCAAAACGGCGGCGGCGTGCACTCGGGTGTAGCCCCGATCCTTCCGTCGCATTCCTTCGGTGGCTTGCAAAGCATCGCCCCGTCCTTTGGCTCGCATTCCGGGATGATCGCGGGCCCGCATGGTCCGCCGCAATCATGGCGCACTGGACAATGGAACTTTCCGGCATCGTCCCGTTTACAATCGGGGGGCGGGTTGCAACCGTTCTCCGCCTTGCAATCCGGCGGAGGCGTACAGATCATCTCATCGCCCTGCTGTTCGCAAGGCGGCGGGCGGGGGCCGCACGCTTGTCCGGGCGGACAATCGCCCGGTGGTTGACCAGGCGAGATACAACCCTTCTCGGGATCAAAATACGTGTAAGGGGGACACGCGGCACCCTGGGGTGCCTTGCACCGGTCCGTCGTCGAGTTCTCGCCCCCAGGTTCGCACCCGGGCGGTGGCCCACCTTGGCCACCCTCGCAATACTTCTTTTCTGAGTTCCATGAGGCGCCGGGCGGGCATTGGAAGCCTCCGGATCCGCCTTCGACGCACTGCTTCTTCTCCCAATTGAAATAGGAACCGGGCGGGCACGGGGGCGGCGCTTCGCCTTCACGGCAACGGAACCCGTCGAAGAACTGGCCGGACGGGCACTGCTTGGGCGGCTCGCCCGGCGTACAGGATTGCCTTGAGAAATCGAAGTACTGGCCCGGCGGGCACTGCGACGGCGGCTGGCCATCGACGCAGGCGGCGCCGTCCCAGTGCTTGCCTTCGCCACAACCTTGCTGCGGCGGTGGCGTCATGCACTGCTGCCGGTATTGGTCCCACCAGGATCCCGCGGGGCAGTCATGGGGCGGGGGCGGGGTGCCGACGGCGCATTTCTGACCGTCCCAATATTGGCCTTCGGGGCATTTCGAGTAATCGGAATCGACGCAACGTTGGCCGTCCCAGTGGGCTCCCGGCGGACATTGGAAGCCACTGCTCTCGAACGGCGTGCACTCCTTCTTCTCGAAGTGGTAGAAAGTGCCATCGGGGCATGGCGGGGGCGGCGTGCCCTCGGAGCACATGTGGCCGTCCCAGTACTGGCCTTGCGGACATGAAACGGCGTTGCCTCCGGCCGACGCATCGGACGTGCAAGTCTGTTTTTCAAAGCTCCAATAGGTCCCTGCCGGGCAGGGGGGAGGCGCCTGACCTTCGCGGCACATCTTACCGTCCCAGAACTGGCCCTCGGGGCATGCAGCACCCGGCGGCGGCGCGGAGACGCACTTGGCGCCGTCCCAGAACTGGCCTTCAGGGCACTGTGGGCGCGGGGCACCCCCACCACTCACACACTTCTGGCCGTCCCAGAACTGATCGGGGGGGCATTGGAACGAACCCCCGCTCGATGAGACGCATTTTGCCCCGTCCCAGAACTGGCCCTCGGGGCACCGGGGTTGGTTCGGAGGCGGGCTCCCGCTCACGCACTTCGTACCGTCAAAGAACTGGCCGGACGGACATTGAGGCGGCTGACTCGTCGAGGAGACGCATTTCGAGCCGTCCCAGAACTGGCCGGACGGACACTGTTGCGTCTGTTGCTGTGGACACTGCCCATTGACCGGCTGCGAGCCATCCGGGCAGGTCGTCGGTTGAGTGGTCGAGCTCACGCACTTGGTGCCGTCCCAGACCTGGCCCGAGGGACACTGCGGGGGCTGGCTCGTGGAGCTTACGCACCTCGTCCCGTCCCAAACCTGACCGGACGGACATTGGGGCTGCTGCGCATCGGGAACGCAGGCGCCATTCTCCAAGTGCTGCCCCGTCGGACAGGTTTGCTGTTGGATCGGCTGGCAGCTGGGGGGTGTGCCGGTGGTGCCGGAGGGGCACGTGTTTGAACCCGACGAACCAGAACAGTTCGGGGGCGTGCCCGTTTCGCCGGGCGGGCATTGCGTCGGCTGCGTGCCCCCTGAAACACAATTGCCAGAGGGGTCGTGGACCTGATCGGGCGCGCAATGCGTCGCCGCCGCGATCCCCAATATCACGTTCGACCCCGGCTCCGCCAGAAGATAGGCGTTCGGCGGGACGAGCGTCATGGCCATCACGAGGACTATGATGCGGGCTTTCATGAGGGGACCCTCGGACGCGAGCTTCCGGGCGGCATTTAAGTCCTTTCAGTTTTCCCCGACGATGTAGAAATGGCTAGGCGGCAACGCTCAAGTAAGGGAAAAGGTCGGGGCCGTCAGGTCATCGGCCTTGGCGTCGTCGTTGTGCCGCCACGAGTAGATGAGACAGAAGGCCCGCGACTGCAAGCGAAATGAAGGGCGTCGGGGCGGGGACTTTCAGGCCAGGCGACAACAAGCCGTTCTCGTCCGCGCTGGCGTCGTGCGGCGGAAAGATCGTGACCGTCAACGTGCCGTTCCCGGTGTGCCCCTGTTCGTCGATGGCCGTCACCGTCACGATGTAGGTGCTTGCCCGGGGGAAAACGTGCAAGACTTCCGGCACGAAACTTCGCGTGTCCACCGCGCCGTCCCCGTCAAAATCCCAATCATAGGCCGTGATGTTGGTGGCGGGCGATGAGGCGTTCGCGCGATACCCGAGCGCAATGCCGGCCCGGCCCGACTCGTTTCCGGTGACCCGGACCGTGATGTCGCCCGGGAGCAGCTTCAGGAGGGTGACGTTCGCGGAGGCGAGATACGCGTCGTCTCCGTTGAACAATGTGGTGAGGTTATGGACACCGGCCCGCAGCGCAGTCCTGTTCAGGAGACCCGTGGCCGTACCCTCGATCGTGGTTGACGCCCCAAGCTCCTCTCCTTCGAGGAAGAAGCGTATCACCCTCGACGAGATGCCGCGTCCCCGCGCGTCCTCCAACGTGGCCTTGATAGTGACCTGCGTTCCTGCCTTTCCGACGACCTCAGGGACCGAGAGTTTCGTCGGCGAGCGGGCGACGGTGACCGACGTGACATTGCTCGATGATTGTCCTTGCGAGTCGAAGACCGCGAGAAGCACCGTGAAGAGGCCTGCCTTCTCGTAAGCGTGGGCCACCTTCGGGCTCGTCGACGTGGTATTCGCGCCGTCGCCGAAGTTCCAGAAGTAACTCCTGATATCGCCATCCGGATCGCTCGAACCGCTTGCGTCGAAGATCATCGTCTCCCCGACAGTCACGGGCTCGGGAGTCGCTAGTCGCGCGACCGGTGGCGCCGCTTCCGCTGGGGACGCGAAAATCAAGAGAAGGAGGGCGGAAAGAACGAGCGCCCTCCTCATTCGAGCACCCTACTTGCGGCGCCGCAGCGCCACCGCGCCGGCGATGGCCAACAGGGCCAGTGCCACACCAGGGCCCGGGATGAGGGGCTTCGAGGCGGGCTTCGCCGCGCCGTTCTCGATCGTCACGGTGACTTCCCTTGCGACGGTGTTCCCCGCCGCGTCGTAAGCGATCGCCTTGATGGTGTGCGTGCCATCCTTGAAGTCCGTCGTATCGATGCTGAAGTCGTAGGGCGGATCGACTTCGAGGTTGACCTTTTCGCCGTCGACGAAGAACTCCACCTTGGTGACCCTGACATTGTCGGTCACTATGGCGCTGATGGCGATCGTGCCTTTCACCTTGGAGCCGGCCGCGGGAGCGACGAGCGAGACGATCTTCGGGCTCTCCGTGTCGGGTAGCGTCACCGTGAACGACCAGGATTCGGTCGCAGTGTTACCGGCGGCATCGGCCACGCTTACAACGACGGCGTGCGAACCGTTCGCCAGCGCCGTCGAGGGCGTGAAACTCAGGCCGTTTGCAGTCGTGGTAACGCCCGAGGTAACTCGTGTCCCGTCAAGCGTCAAGGTGACGGATGATGCGACCACGCCGACGTTGTCGGAGTACGTGATGGCGATCTCCGGCTTGTTCGTCTCCACGGTCGATCCATCGGCGGGGCTGGCGTTTCCAAAGGCCGGCTTGGTCGTGTCCGCCGCCGGCACCGTATTGACGATGAACGTCCAATTCTTGGTCGCCGCGTTACCTGCCGCGTCCTTCACAGTGAGGCTAACGGCGTGCGAACCATCCGAAAGGGCGACCGTCGGCGTGAACGCGACGGACGTGGCGCCAGCCGTCGCGGAGACCGCGGAACCGTCGAGCTTGAGGGAGACGACGGCAACGTCGATCCCTACGTTGTCGGAGTAATCCGCGCCGATCGTCGGCGTCGCGTCCGTGACGGTCGACCCGTCCGTCGGCGTCACACCGGCGATGACCGGGAGCGTCGTGTCGGCGGCCGTGGTCGTCACGCTGACCGTGAACGTCCAACCGGTGGAGCGGGACCCGAAGCAGTTCGCGATGGTCACGTTGATCGTGTGCGAACCGTTGGTGAGGTTCGCGGCCGGCGTGAAACTCACGGAACTCGTCCCGAACGACGGCCCCGAGGTTTGCGCGGTCCCATCGAGCTTCAGCTGCGTCGTGGTGAGGGCGCCGTTGCCGGTGTAGGCCGCCGAGATCGTCGGCCGCGCCGTGTTCGTGACCGTGGCGCCGTCGCTAGGCGTCAACGTGCCGAAAGACGGGAACGCCGTCGATGTGCATCCCGTCGAGCCGCTGTCCCCGCTGGAGCCGGTCGTCGTTGAGGCCGCGACAAAGGTCGCCCCGCCCAACCTCTCGGTGGATTGGCTTCCTTCGTTGCCGGACGCGTCCACGGCGGCAACCGTGTAATTGTACGCGGTCCCGTCCACTACCGTCGTGTCGCTGTAGCTCGTCGTCGTGACACTAGTCCCGGTGGACAGGGCCGTGAGCGTCTCCGTCGTATTGGCCGGTTTGCGGTAGACTTTGTAATACGCGGCGGCGTTGTTGGAGGTCGTCGAGGGCGCAGTCCACACGAGGTTCATCGTCGCCGTTCCGTTACGGTAGGCCACGAGTCCACTGGGAGATCCCGGAGTCGCTTTTCCCAACACCTCTGTGGTCAGCGCTCCTTCGTTTCCGAAGGCGTCGACGGCCGACACGTTGTAAAGGTACGCCGTGCCGTTGGTGAGGCCCGTATCGGTGTAACTTGCCGACGTGACGGTCGTTCCGGTCGACAGCGCTGCCGCCGTGCCGGTGGACGTCGAACCGCGCCTGTAGACTTTGTAATAGCTGACCGTGTTGTTCGTCGTGGTCGTGGGAGCCGTCCATGTGAGACTCATCGTGGTGTAACCGGTGCGAGTCGTCGCGAGACTGGCGGGTGTTCCGGGGGGCGCGGGGACGAAGTACGGGTCCGCCCTTCCCGCCGATGGCTTGCTCGCGGTCTCGTTCGAACTGTCCGTCGCGTTGATGTAGTAATAGATGCCCTTGTCGTCGATCCATGAGCCGTTGAGCGCCCCAGTATAGGTCGTGGCGACCGAGAGGTTATTGAACGCCGAGGAAGGCGCAAGCACCCACGTGCTAGAATTGCCCGTCTTGTAGAACAGGGACACGTTCGTGATGCCGCGACCGCCGTTACCGGCAACCACCGCGGTGACAGTCGAATCAGTGCCCGCCGTCGCGGAGGTGAGGTTCGTGTGGGTGACGGTAGGCGCAAGCGCGGACGAGACGCCGATGGTGTAGACGGCGGAACCGACTTCGTCGGCACCGCTCGGGGCAGTGCCATTGTTCTGCGACGCGTCTTGGCCCTTGATCCAATACTGTACGCCCGAACTTGTGACCGCCGAAGCCGGGATCTGCCCGGTCCAGTTGGTGCCGGTTCCGCGCGACATGTTCACGGTCGTGAACGTGCCGCTCGTGCCAACGCGGTACTTGATCTGTACGATCGAGACGTTGAGGTTGTCCGTCACGTCGGCGGTGAGGTTCACTGCCGTGCTAGCGGTCCCCGACGTGGTCGCCGTGTGCGTCACCGTCGGTGCCTGACTGTCACTCACATTGATCGTGAAGTTCGTCGACGGGGCGCCCGCGGGTAGGAGCGCCGAGTTAGGCGTTCCAGGCTTTGTGTCGACCGCCTGGATGTAGTAGTTCACGTTCGCCGTGGTGACCGTGCCCGGGATGCTCGCGTAATACACCGCGCTCGTCCCGACCCGCGTCATGGTCGTGTTGACGTACGACGATCCAGTGGTGTTCTTGTAGAACAACGTCACCGCGGAGACCGCCACATTGTCCGTGACGTTTGATGTGATGTTGATGGCGGACCCGGCCGTGGGCGTCGTCGAGGGCTGCGTGTGGTTGATCGTCGGCGCGACCGTGTCGTTCGCGCGCACCGTCACCGTGGCCGTGTCGGTGGCCGTGTTCGCCGGCGATTCGTCGTCGGTGACCGTGAGAGAGACGGTGTACGTCCCCTCGGTCGTGTATGCGTGCGTCACCGATTGACCGGTGCCCGAATTGGAACCGCTACCGGAGTCGCCGAAGTTCCACGAGTAGAGGATCAGGTTGTGACCGCTCGAGGCGTTGCTCCCCGACGCGGAGAACGACGCCGAGGCACCCGCCACTATCTCCTGGTCGGCTCCGGCATTCGCGGTGGGGCCTCCGTTATGGGCGCTCGCTACACTTGAAACGACGAGACAGGCGAGAAGCGCCACGAACGTCGCACGTACTATTGATCCGACCCTTTCCTCCATGATGTTTTCCCTCATTCTACAAGCCCCCGTTAGACCCTCGCAACACTCAATTCGATGTCTCCACCGCCGCTTGCGAGGCTCAACGCCTCTCGCGACGTGGTCGGGGCGCTGCCGGCGTAGTTCGACGAAGCCTGGACCACCGTCATGGTACTGTTCCCGATCTGACTTCCCGTGGAATTCAGGAAGCGAAGCTCGTAGACACCCTCGGGCACGTCCCTGCTAGTGTTCAAACCGAACTGGAAGAACCCGGTCGTGTTCGTCACCGTGAAGTTCGAATAACTGAACGACCCGAGACCGGTCGCGTTACTTGCCGTCGCATTCCGGATGATGAGCACGCTTATCCCGCTCACGTTCGCGCCCGTTAGGTTGCCGCGGACGTACCATGGGGTCGACGCCGAGAGGGTGACAAGCACCTCGCCGTTGTCGCCAGCCGCGATAGGCAGATTATCCACCTGAAGCACGGGGATACAACCCGGAAGCAGGATCTGGTAGCTGTAGTTACCAGGCGGAAGGTCCGTGAACGAGGTGTTTCCCGTCGAATTCGTGTACTGGAGCCGACCGAAGCCCGTGGAATCGTCCCACAGGTTCACGTACACGTTCGGCTGATTGCTCGCCCCATCCGTGACGCGGAAGCGTACATTCCCCGGCGATTGGAGCACGACGTTCACGTCGGCGCAACCGGGCTTGCTCGTCCCACTGAACACGCAATCACCCGTCGCGTTCACGACCAACGCCGCTCCGAAGAAACGCGGCGGCTGACCCGATCCTGGGTCGACGTTCACGTCGAACGTGGATGCGGGCAATCCGCTCAAGTTGTAGAACCCGGTCGCGTTCGTGGTCGTCGACCCGCCGGCCCCAAAGAGGGCCGGAGACCAGATGTTCACGTTCGCGCCCGATATCGGCGTCGTCCCATCGCTTTGGAACACGTAGCCCGTCACGGTCTTTCCACCGGAGAGCGTGATGTTCCCGGCATCCGTGGAACCGCTCGCGGCCCACGAGACGTCGACACTCGTCGGGACGAATACGCTTCCCTGCGGCGGGTCGATCCTAAGGTGGTAAGGCGACGAGCCGGGGTCGGATAGACCGCGGACCGTGAAGCGACCGTCGCCACCCGTCATCGTCCAACCGAAGCTTCCGCCCTCGACGAAAGCGTTAACGAACGCGAAACTGACGCCATTACCGCTCGAATCGATGACGCGACCGAAGATCTCGCCACCGCGCCCAAGGCTGATGTTCGAGAGATTCGCAACAGCTCCAGAGAACTGCGTGATCAATCCCGTCGTCGTGTTGCCCGACGTAACGTTGATCGGCACGATGTTCGTCGATTGGTACGCGCTGTTGAAGAAGCCAGGGTCGACGAAGAGACCATAGTCGTTCGCCGGAGCGAGCCCGCTCACGTTGAAATGACCAGTGATGTTCGTTTGTCCACCGCCGCCCGAATTCGTGGTCGGCGAATAGACCCACACATTGGCGAAGTTCATCCCATCGCCGGTGTCCGCCTTGAACACCTGGCCCGAAATCGAGCCACCCGCGCCCAATGTGAAGTTCCGCACGATGCTCTCGTTCAAGACGACGTTCTGCGCCTCGACACTCGAAAGACCGGAACCGAACGGAGCCTCCACACGGAGGTTGTACGTCCCGGCGTTCAAGCCACGGATCGTGTAATCACCCTCAAAGTTCGACTGCGCGAACCCGAACGCGCCGAAGAAGCCGAAGCTACCTATCTCCCACGCATTGATGAACGCGTTCGAGACGTTGGTGCCGTCGGTCTTGTTGATCTTCCCGCTTATCGTGATACCGGCGGAAAGGTTCACGAAACCGATGTCCGTCGTAGAACCGGCGGTCACATTGATGTTGTTGCGCTGAGCGCTCGTCAAGGACGACCCGAAAGGCGGGAACACGTTCAATTGGTAATTCGCCGAACGCAGCCCATCGATCGTGAAACGACCGTCCGGACCCGTCGGGGCCCCACCCCAACCGCCCTCGAAACTGAACACGTTCACCCACGCGTTCTGGACCGCACTCGTGCCATCAGTCACGCGACCGGTGAGTATTCCACCACTGTCCAACGTGAAATTACGCCACGCCGTCGATGCAACCAGGATGGACTCCCCAGTCCCGAAGGGATCCACCTGGGCGCTGGAGAGGCCGGACCCGAAGGGCGGATCCACGAACATGCCGAAACTACCGTTCGAGAGTCCACCGATGCGGTAGAACCCGTTCGCGTCCGACTGGGCGAAGCCGAAGCTTCCACTGAAGTCCTGGTTCGCACCCGGGGGCCCGAATTGGATCTTGAACGCGTTCACGAACGCACGCGAGACCGGCGCACCCGCTCCAGTGAAGATGAAGCCCTGGATCGCCCCACCCGTCGAGAGCGTGATGTTGCCAAGTTCCTTCGCCTCACTGTCGTTGAGCTGCACACGATCTTGGCGGAACCGCCTAAGGTCGCTACCGAACGGCGGATTCACTTCCACCGAATAGTTGCCCGCGACGAGGCCGCGAACAAGGAAACAGCCCGTGCTGTTCGTCTGACCGAAACCACCGCCACCGAAGAACCCACCAGGGCCTTCGATGAAGGGGAACACGTTGATGAAGAGGTTCGAAAGCGGTGCGCCATTGTCGTCACGAACGCAACCAGTCATCGAACCGCCCGTGCGGAGAACGATGTCCCCGAGGTTCGTGTGGTTCCCAGCCGTGACGGCTATGGAAGATGACGATTCGTTCGTGGAGAAGCCCGTTCCGAAGGGCGGCTCGACACGGTAACGGTACGAGCCCGGCGTCGTCCCCGTGAGGTTGAAAACACCCGTGGCGTTCGACTGTCCGAAGTTGTAACGGAAGTCGCACGGCCCGGGCCCGAAACAATCACTGAACACATTCACGTTCGCGAACGCAATCGGGTTCCCGCTACCGTCCACGACGCGGCCGCCGATCGAGGCGCCGACACCCAGCGTGAAGTTCTGGATCGTCGTGTTTCCCTGGGTGACGGTCACGCCGCCGGTCCCCGAGAAGAAGTCGAAGAACAGGCTTGCACGTTCGAGCGGCGAACCGAACGGAGGCTCGACTTGCATTCCATAGGTGCCTGGCGCGATGTTCAACGTGTAGTTGCCCGTCGCATCCGTCTGCGTGAAGCCGCCGCCGGACTGGCCGAAGGCATTGATGTTGGCGCCTGCGACACCGCTGCCGTTCGTCTGCGTCACGCGGCCGCTGATGCTACCCGGCGGCGAGAACGTGTAATTGAAGTAGATGAGGCTCACGCTGTTCTGGTTCACGTTCGTGAACGTGATGTTGTTCTCCTGGTTCGGGATGAACGCGGACCCGACACCCGGCGCCTCGATGAACATGTCGTAACTGCCGTTCGCAAGCCGCGTTATCGAGTACGGCGAAGCGGTCTCGGCGTAACCGAACTGGTTGAAGATCGAGTTCGGGTCTTGGGGAGGCGGAGCTTCACCGCCGCCGGGTCCCGTCTCCTCGAAATGCGGGAACACGCTGATTCGAGCACCCGTGATGTTCGTGCCGTTGTTGAAACGGATCGTGCCGTTGATCGTGCCCCCGTAGAAAGTGGTCGGGCCTTGGAACTGCGGCCGGTTGTTGAAGGATAGCGTGATGTTCGCCCAGACGACGGTCCTGTTAACCACATCGCTGCCCGTCACCGTCACGCTGTTGCTGCCGTAACCGAAGTCAGGCGTTCCCATCTCGACCGTGAACGGGCCGGCGTTCACCGAGCACTGGTAGAACCCGGTCTCGTTCGTTTGGTTGCCAGCGACAAAACTGCCGCTCGTCGTGTTCTTGATGCCGAGTCCCTGGAACGTGGCGGGGTCGCCGAACTCGCTCAAGACGAACCCTTGGAGCGTCGCTCCGCCGGAACCGACGAGACAGACTCCGCCCGGGCCACCCGGGCCGCCGGGACCGCCGCCCGAACAATCCGGGTCCTGGTTGTCGATCATGCCATCGTTGTCGTTGTCGATACCGTCGTTACAGACGGAGAACCCGAACTCGCCCGACGGGCCGCCGAACTCGCCCTGGCTGAACGTGTCGTTGGCCAGGATAATGATGTTCACGTTCGACCGGTCGGAGCCGAAGAGGCCGACCATCGCCGGCGGGAACCCGCCGTGGAAGCCGAATGGCTGTCCATTCTGCGGTTCGTCGCAGGTTGACGTGGGGCCCGTGGTGTTATCGGCGAACGCGACGACGTTGTAGGAACCGTCAGCGACGGAGCTCAACGTGTAGAACACATCGAAGAAGCTCCCGGAGGGGCTCATGTTCGTGACAGTCACGTTGCCGCTCGCCGGCGGGCCGGTCATGTACATGCCGGCCGGCTGTGGATCGTCGAAACTCGCGAACGCCGCTACGCAGACGCCAGAGGACGATCCAGGTTGCACCTCGAAGAGAACGTGGCCCGTGATGTTGTGGAATCCACCACCGACGAAATCATTGAACTCGCTTTGGTCGTCCGGTCCGTCGCAGCCGGGATCCGAGAGGTCTATGAAACCGTCAAAGTCATCATCTTGACCATTGCTACAGATTGCTGGCCCGCCACTGACGAATCCCGACTCGCTCTGATCGTGGACCCCGGTGCATCCCGGATCGTCGGGAAAATCGGACAGGTTGTTGAAGTCGTTGTCAACGCCGTCCGAACATTGCGTTGGGGGGAGATTGATGAGCGTCAGATTGTCCACTTGCCAGACACCCCGCCCCGTGGTATCGATGCTGAAATCGACAAGCCGTGTCGACCCCGGTGGCACCCGGACGTCGAAAGCGAAATGCTGGTATGGTCCGACCGCCGGCGACGCGAAGCCCACGTCCAAGAAATAGGATCCATTTCCGACAAGCTCGAACTCGACTTGGAACCCAATGCCGGCGGACGTCTGGTTACCGGAGACTTTTTTCACATCCGCGTTCAAATTGAGGATGCCAGTGCCGTTCTCCGTCGCGTTGAGGGATTGGTTCGCCTGCACGAAGGAACCATTCGAATTGCTCGTAATCTGAAGCGCGAATAGACCGGCCTGCGGCGTAGTGTTGATGCGCTCGACGGGCTCGTCGACCGTCCAATAAAGGGTCCAGTTGTCGGCGTCAATCCCCGTGCCGTTCTCGAAGCCACCGTTCGCGAGTTTGTTCGAGGTTGGAGGAGGGGCTGCAGCGCCGCTGGAAATCGTAATCTGGAATGACATGATCACCGGTGAACCGTTTCCGTCCGCGAGGTTCAATGCTGCCACCGTCGCGGTTCGCATATCGACGTCGACTCCGGCACCCGTGAGCCGAACCGACAGGCCAAGCGGAATGGTCTCGACAGAAACCGCAGTCCAGTTGAGTGAACCAACTCCCGCGTCCGCGGCGTAGCTCAATGTCAAGTTCCAAACGATTGTGGCCGCCGGCGGAATGACCGACCTATCGAGTTTTCGAAACTCAGGCGTTGGGTCCATCGGATAGCTTAGGTAGAGCTGCGCATATGGGGGCCCCGGGGGCGTAGGCGCCTCCGGGATATCAAAGGCTGAATCAAAACCATTGGTGGCGTTGTCCGAAACGCCTATTGTAGAGTCGTCAGAAACGGAGTTTGGCCCACTAAACGAGATGGAAACGAGCCAATCGGATCCATGCGAGGCCAAGGCGGGCGGGAGCACGGCAACGCCCGAAACCACTATAGCAACCACGACGCTTAGCGACGGAATTTTACCTACTTTCCTTACCATGCGTTCAACCTCGCTGTAGTGCGTGGGCACGGCCGCTACGGCCGCTCCCGCTGGAAATAACGAGAAGAATTCCCTTACTTATTTGTTTGGGTTGAGGCCCTTCGGAAAAAAAGCTCGGATGAATCCACTCAATGCGACTACGTTGTAACACCTTCATGCGAAACGCGCCCCACGTCTTCGCCCCGCGTCGGGCGTACGCGGCATCCCCCACATTGGAAAACTGCGGGGAGGGGCGCCACCAAACTCAATCCCTCCGCCGTTCCTCATGTTGAGCGGATCCTGTCACCGTCTCTGTAAGGCCGAGCAATCTTGGAGTGCGTAAACCCAGTACCCCCTTCCCGCATCGATCGTGGTAGTGCTACGGTACGTCCTTTGAGGGTTCTCCCAGGCGTACACGGAGCTTGTCAAGAGGCAGTTCGGAGGGACCGTTGAAATCGCGGCGACCTCGATGCTAGCCGACGTTGCCCCCATGAGATTCCAACCGCGCCCAAGATTCGAGGTTAACAGCGAAACCGGCTGGCCAACAACGGAAACGTTGATGCCATTGTACGCAAAGACCCAATATGCCGCGCCCGGTTCAAGCCTTGAGGCCTGCTCATAACGCCTGCCCGCCGCGTTCCAGCGATAAGCAACCGCTTGTCCGGCACCGAAAAGTGCCGTCGGACTGCCGTCCTCTACTTCTACAGGGAGTGAAAACAGATTCCAACCTCGGTGAACGGGAACAACCATCGTTGTGGTGCTAGCGATGATTATGGAAAGGTTGTGGTCACCCTCGGCACCGATATCGAAGCTGGCAACACCCTGCGTTCGCATGTCGACTCGACCCTCGGGTGTAACGAGGGTGACACTCATTCCCGATGGCAACTCATCGAAGTTGCCGGACGTCCACGTGACATTAACTCGATTCGGACTAGACATATAGTGTAATACGAGCGTCCAGTTAAGGGGGGATGTCGTGCCTTTCACGTTCTGGTCCAATCGTCGAAGGTCCGCCTCCTGTGCTGGCGAATTCGACAGATACAACTGCACGTGCTCTCCGGGCGGCATGGGGGGTTCCGGTCGATCCCAGAAGGCATCGAAGCCATCAGTCGCATTCGCCTGCGCGCCAATCGTTGCCGAGTCGGAAAATAATCCAGTAGTTACGTTCAGCGTAGCGGTAAAGACGGGAATTTGCGAACTCGTTTGCGAAGCGAATCGCACACCCATGTTGGTGGCCGCGAATTCCGAGTAGGTGTAGCGCAAGCCGGCCAGACCACTGTCGTTCTCAGTCCCAACCGCGGTCCGCGCACCATCGCCGTCCGTCGGTGCATTTTTTAGCATGCACTTGGCGTCGCCTTGCTCCCACAACTGGATTTGGAACGTTACCCTGGGACCATTGTAGTAATGGGGAACGCCGTCATACTCGGCGACGAAAACCCGATTTGGCTCGGACCCGATTGTCTCGTACTGAATGACGCCCGCCACGCCTGGGTGCAAATCTTCCCACAAGCAGGCCACGTAGTCGTTTGGCGTCGCAGGGGATGGAGGTGCCGGCGGTGTGAAGGATGCGCACCCTGACGCGCTTCCGAGACACAATAGGCCATTGCTGGATATGATGACCCTACTCCTTGGAGTCCCGTACCAATTGAAATTGAATGGCAACTGGATAGGGGCACTCGTGTCGTCATCTCCAAGCGACACCCGCGTGCCACCAGAAATGATTTTCCAATCGAACGGCACAAGCGCACATGCGTATCCGCTCGCGTCCGGACCCACGATCTCACAGAAAGGTGGAGGGCCGAGTGACGTCGCAGAAGCTTCGACGCTCCTTAGGCCCTCGCCAACCCCGTTCAGGGCCGTTACTCTATAATAGCGTGTTGTGCGCGTCAAAAACCCCGTGTCGACGAACGAGTACGCCGTCCCGGGCGCCTGCCCGATAAGCGCGAGTGTCCCGCTCGAGTTCCCTCCATACACGCGGAAGGCGGTGACGGGTGCGCCTCCGTCATCTGAGGCGCGCCAGAAAAGCGTAATCTGATCCGCTTGCGGGCCCGCGTACGCAATGGGCGATGAAGGTGGCGATGGCAGGGCCGGCGTCACGGACGGCGTGAAACTAAACCCTAGGCCCTCCGCTGCGAATTCCGAAAAAGCCAAGCGTACTCCAACGGTCCCATTCAAGTTTTCCGTTGCCGCGGCCACCAATCTGCCGTCGCTATCGGTCGATACATCTATGAGTATGCAACGGACCTCGCCGTCCTCTCCAATCTGAATCTGGAACGTATTAGTGAAATTCGACATGTAGTGGGGTATGTCTCGGTATTCGACCACGAATTTGCGGTTGGGCTGCGAGCCCACACGCACATATGAAATGTTCCCCCCGTATCGGGGGTCTAGGTCCTCCCAGTAGCATGCCGCGAAATCGTTGGGGACCGACGAAGATGGAGGCGTCGACGGGTACCAGATCCAGCAGCCCGTAGGCGTGAAGCAGACGAGGCCGTTGCTCCCTATACTGACATTCCATCGCGTCCGCCCATACCAGGATATGTTGAACCCGAGGTCGATTGGCAGCGATACCTCGTCGTCTCCCATTATGAGGGACGTGGCACCGGACATATTGGCCGGCTGAACGACCGCGAGTCTGCATTCATACCCGCCGGCGTCCCGTCCGGCAAATTCACACGCCGTGGGCGTCGTGGGCGGCGTAGAATTCGTCTCGCCGCTGAGAATTCCCTCGCCGGCGGAATTGACCGCCGCCACGCGGAAGAAACGTGACTGCCCCTGGGCGACACCCGTGACCGTATGCGACGAGGCTGTGCCAGCGACGGTCGCCATAAGGTTTGTGTTTCCGCTCGCATTTCCCATGTAGATTGTGTAATTCTCTATTGGTCGGCCACCGGTTCGCGTTGGTTGGTCCCAAGCAATTGTGATTTGACCGGCGCGGGGCCCGCTGAGGGCGCGGAGACTTGGTGCGTCCGGCGCCGACGGCGCCGGCGGAACAAAAGACACACCCACCGAGGTCGCCGAGAACTCGCGATAGGCCAACCTAAGACCCACTACGCCGTTTCCATTTTCGGATCCGGCGGCGGTTGCGATCCCATCCATGTCCGAAGCCACCGTCGAATACATGCAAGTCGCGGTTCCATCCTCTGCCAAATGGATTTGAAAACTGTTTGACCCGCCGCGGAAGAAATGGGGAACACCCGAGAATTCGACAACGAACACTCGCGACGGCGCCGTACCGACCGTCGCGTAACGAACCGTTCCGGCGCTTCCCGGGTCAAGGTCTTCCCAGAAGCAAGCGATGAGGTCGTTGGGGGCCGACGAACTTGGGATCGGCGTGGGATTGTAACCGGCACAACTAGTCGGGACAAAGCATACCAGCCCATTGCTTCCTATATACACATAAGGATTTGACAATCCGTACCATGGAAACAAAAATGGCAAAGTAATGGCCGACGAGACCGAGTCGTCCCCGAGAGCGACCGTCGTTCCCGCCGTTAGGTTGCGCCACTCGAAGGCGGCGATTCCACATGTGTAACCTGCCCCATCCAAGCCCATTTCACATCCAAGGAGTATGGTGGTATTCCGGAAATTGTTGCTCGTGTCCGTCTCCCCCGGCACCGCCAAAACCTCCGCCGCGAGAATCAGCGGGCTGCCTGTCTCGGGGAGGACCCATGTGAAGTTCACCAGAGTGCTTGCGCCGGCGGTAAGATCACGTGGCGTAGATTCGTTTACCACCGTAGAATTAACACGCGTGCTCACCACGACACCGGACTGGTTTCGGCTACCAAGATTTCGCACTTGAACGGATACTACCGCGGGCGATGAAGGCAGGAAAAGGCCGCTGGTCGGGGTAACGGATATCGTTTGAACCGCCAGGTCGTCGGAGACCAGGCGGTAACCGCCAACGGCTCCAAGGGATTCAACGACGCCTGCCCCGTAGTTGTTGTCGGCTCCCACGATACCCCGGTCGACAGAGGTTGCCTGAAGCGTAGCGAGCACCGAGCTCGGTTGAAAGCTTAGGTTTGCGCGCTGAATCATTAACGCAATGAGGCCTGCCACGTGAGGTGTGGCCATACTGGTCCCGCTCATCCGGACGAATCCAGTGGTCGTGCCTGCGTCAGCGGAACTTACTCCAACGCCGGGAGCTGAGATTTCTGGCTTCAGTCGTCCATCCGCGGTAGGACCGCGGCTGGAGAAGGAGGCCACATTCGCGGAGTTGTCGACGGCACCGACCGTTATGATGTCCCGCGCGCTTCCAGGGATGCCGACCGTGTGGGCGTTTGGACCATTATTCCCGGCCGCGAAAACTGTGACGATACCTGCTTCCGACGCCCGAGTAGCGGCGAGCTCCATAGGTGACGTCCCATCGCCATTGACGTTCGCGCCCAAGCTGGCAGAGAGGACATGAATGCCCATGACCGTACGGTTTCCGATTGCCCAGTCGATGCCACCAATTATCCACGACTCAGTGCCCATTCCCGCGCTGTCAAGTACCTTTATTCCAATTAGGCGAGCGCCAGGAGCCATGCCGATATTTGGTCCCCCGCATCCCGTTCCGGCGGCGATGCCGGCGACGTGTGTCCCGTGGCCATGATCGTCGTAGGCCGTGAGGTGACGACCGTTAACGGCATCGAAAAACGCTGAAATCTTGGGGTCCGCGGTCGTGCGATTGTCATCGAAATCGTCCACGCTACAATGGGAGGAATCGATTCCCGTGTCCAAAATCGCTATTCCCACTCCTGACCCATTGACGGCATACATCGCGCGCGCCTGAGGGCCCGCGATGGATGGCGCGGAGCTGGCGAGTGAGGCACGAAGGATGGCGTCGTGGTAGACCCGTGCCACGCCCGGGATGGTAGCAACTTCCTGGATCGCCCCAGCCGGGAGGGAAACGGAAAAAGCGGCCACGGATTCGAAGCGCTTCAAGAGCTTTGCGCCTGCCCGTTCAAGAGGGACGACGGAAGTCTCAAACGCTTCCGAATTCGCAAACAGGACTATGACAGGCAATTCCATGTCTGATGGCACCTCGGCCACCATATGGTCGAGCACATCCTCGATTCCGTTGTTGTCGATATCCCCCCGGTGACCGACCGCCAGTTGAAGCTCTTCGATCCATAGGGACCCATCCGTGAAGGCATGGTTGCGGACCATGCTCATCTTGGGCGCGGAGGTCCCTGCGACGCCATCGCCGTGATCGTCGACTGTGTTCGGCGCCGGAATCCGCGAACCAGCGCCCGCTTTCTCGGGGCGCTCCACGTCTTTCGGACGTTCTTCAGGAGGCGACTCGCTAAAGGGTCCGACTACCTTTCCAAAAACAGCCCCATCGGACGTCGCAGGCACGGATGCCGTATCGTGGACCTCCGCGGATCTCGCGGTAGGCTCGTCAGGCCAGGAGCCAGTGGCCAACAAATCCGAAGGGGTTCGTGGCGGGTAAACGTCCACCAGGCTGTCTGGCGGGGGCCCTGTCACCAAGAGGACCAAAAAAAACACACAAATGAATCTCCAGAGCCGTGGCCGTGCGTGCAAACGATTTCCGCCTCTCCGAATGGGCAGGGCAATGCCAATTCTTATACCTTTCCTCCATGGAAACCGTGTAGCATTGTGAAGTTGGCGGAAGCCGATTTCTTTGTACTGGTCAGCGACTGGGATGACAACTATCCTCGCGGCCCAGCCATCTCATAGTTGATTAGGGCTCGTTAGCAAATAAGTGCTTTAATTAGGGGCTGGTGCCATCCGTGTTCGTTGGATGCACAAGCCCTGAAGCGGAAGCTCGCAGCACTTGGCCCGGCGCTGGACGAGCGGAGCCGGAGGCTCGTGTTTGCCGCAGAGGCCCAAGCGTTGGGCCGCGGTGGGATCGCGTCCGTGCATCGAGCCACGGGGACGGCCCGCAGCACCATCGAGCGAGGTATCAAGGAACTCGAATCGTCACCCAAGGACACGTCCCGGATCCGCAGGCCCGGCGGTGGACGCAAACGGCTCGTGGAGAAGGACCCCAGACTCCAGCCCGATTTGGAACGCCTCGTGGAACCCAGCACTCGGGGAGACCCGGAGTCCCCGGTTCGCTGGACCCTCAAGAGCGTTCGCACCTTGGCCGAGGAACTCCAAAAGCAGGGGCACAAGGTGAGCTACCCTGTGGTGGCGGAACTCCTGGCCGAGGCGGGGTACAGCCTCCAGGGCAACCAGAAGACGAAGGAGGGCAGCCGGCACCTCGACCGCAACGCCCAATTCGAACACATCAACGCGAGCGTGCTGCGCCAACAACGCGCGGGACAACCCGTGGTCAGCGTCGACACGAAGAAGAAGGAACTCGTGGGTCCCTTCAAGAACGCCGGCAAGGAGTGGCGACCCGAAGGAATGCCGGAACGCGTGCGCGTCCACGACTTTCTCATCGAGGAAAAGGGGAAGGCCGTCCCGTACGGCGTGTACGACCTCACGCGAAACGCGGGATGGGTTAGCGTGGGCGTCGATCACGACACGGCCTCCTTCGCCGTGCGGACCATCCGGCGGTGGTGGCAGAAGATGGGCCGCTCCGCCTACCCAAAGGCAAAGTCGCTTTTGATCACGGCCGACGCCGGCGGAAGCAACAGTAGCCGATCGCGCCTATGGAAGTGGGAGCTCCAACGATTGGCTGACCGGACGGGACTCACGATCCACGTCAGCCACTTTCCACCCGGCACGAGCAAGTGGAACAAGATCGAGCACCGACTCTTCAGCTCCATCACCCAGAACTGGCGCGGCCGGCCCCTGGTCAGTCTCGCCGTGATCGTAAGCCTCATCGGAGCCACCCAGACCCGCACCGGACTGCGGGTCCGAGCCGAATTGGACAAGGGTACGTATCCCAAGGGTCGCGAAGTCTCCGACGAAGAAATGGCTCAGGTCGACTTGCGCCCCGACCCGTTTCACGGCGACTGGAACTACGCAATCAGACCCCATGGCCGAATGGCGAAATAAATCGTTTATTTCCTGACGAGCCCTTAGGTGCGGATTCCTGGGGAAAATCTGGCAATGCTTAAATGTCCCCGAAGGCTGAAACCGGATCGCCTCCATCTCACCCGGCTCGGGAACCTCCTCCGAAAGCTCTGCACGTGGGACGGCCCGATACGGGTCGGCTGGATCGCCCATGCCTTTTTTTCGCGTCTACCGAGATCCACGGCTACCGCTACGTGGCTCTTGTCAAAGCGACGTCCAGAGTTTCGTTGGTCCGAGGTCGGGTAATTGGCGTTATCGCCTCTCGTTCCGTCTGTCGTGTCCGGGCCTCTCCTGTGGCCATGCTGAGTGGCACGCTGGACGATCCCAGGGTCAAGCCTCAGGGTTTCATGTTCAAAGCGAATATCCTTTCGAGTGCCAACCGCATCGCGTCCCGTTTGCGCTCGGGACGCAGGGCGACGATGCGATTAACTTCGCCCCGACCGAGCATTTCACCCGAAGCCGACAGAGTCTTCGCCATCTGCAGCAGGTCTTCGCTGAACCTTGCCTTTTGCGCACCGACACGATCAAACATCGCCTCCGCCTTCATGGCAACGAGGTGCTCCCAGGATGGGACGTAGATGTCGTCGGCCTTCCCCGCCGTCATGACCGCGTCTTTGAGTACCTCGGGCGAGATGAAGTCCTCCCGACCCTCGATGAGTTCCACCGGGACGTCTCCATTGGGTGTCGGCACGTAAAGCGATATGCTCGCGCCGTCGGGTTCGATCCTGTAGTGCCCGTGGAGCGCCGCCGCCACCCGTTCGATGACGGCAAGATAATTTTCCACGTCGCCGACAGGGAACGGGTGGAGATCCATGTCCTTTGTCGCGCCGTGGTGCCCGGTCTTGAAAAGTCGGGCGGTGCTTCCGAGGACGAGGAGGTGGAGGCCGTCCGTGTGAAATTCGCGGGCAAGCAATCGCAATACTTCCCGCTGTTCGTCATCAGAGACGAGACCGCCGCTCATGGCCCTGCACTCTCCTTGATCAATTCATCGCCCAAAGCTTGGCGCCTTTTGGCGAGGAAGCCAGGGAGAACGATCTGCGGGTCTGTGGCCTCAAAGACCTTTGGATCGGTGCGGATGTTGAAGTAATTGAAATGACGCGCGGTCGCCGCATCGATGCGCGTTCCCTTGAGGATCTCTTGTGCGGCGGCGACCTCTCGCGGAAGGCCGGTCGCGGCGAATAGCAGCGCCGCGTCTTCGGTGATCGTGGAGGGGATGGAGAACTTTTCGCCAAGCACCGATAGAAAACGCTTCTCGCTGCGATAAGCATCGCATTGGAACGCGTCGATTTTTGGAGCAGTAGCCGCGCCCTTATGGGAAAAGACGGGCCAAGCGCGATAAGGGACGTACGACGTGAGGGCTAGTGTCGGAAGACATGCGAAGGCGTGCCGGATCTTTAAGGCGGAAAGGGCCGCGTTGAGCGTCAAGAGCTCGCCCCAATAAGGTGAGAGAGACCAGGCGCGGATGGCAACACTCGGGTCGACGGCGTAATAGGCACCTTGCGCAATGCGTACTAGGAGTCGCGCGCGGACCCCGACGTGCGCGAATTGGCGCGCTCTTGTCCCCGTGCCAAGCACGTCCTCGATAGTGGCAAGATCGAGCTTTCCTGGAGGCGACAGGCGAAAATAGGCATCTAGGGCCCACCGTGGAGGAGAAGGAGGATCAGGGGATGAGCCCACCACAAGGACCGGTGTTTCCCCTATTTGTTTGGTCTTTACTAACATTCATAGTTGTTATGAACCCCATAACAGATAAGAGTTTGGGCGTCTTGAGCTAGGACCCCGCGATTCGAGATGTTTCAGCCCCAGTTTCCAGAGCTTGGGCGGCCCTTCCACTTTTTGACGGCCTCGCCATTACAGACCGTGACGAAATGCCCAGAACGCCGTCTGAAATCCGACCGACCGCACCTCACGCGCCTAGGGAACCTGCTGCGCAAACTCTGCACATGGGACGGCCCCATGCCTTTCTCCCGGTTCATGGAGTTCTGCCTCTACCACCCCCAATGGGGTTACTATTCGACACCGCGTGAGAAAATCGGCGCTGATGGCGATTACTATACGTCGTCGTCCTTGGGCCCGGCGTTCGGACGCACGCTAGCGCGCCAGTTCGCGCTGATGTGGGAAGCATGCGGGCGTGGCCGCTTCACGCTCGTGGAGATGGGCGCCGGCCGGGGCGTTCTCGCGCGGGACGTGATCACGGCACTCGCGAAGGAGCGACCGGAGTTCCTTGCAGATCTCCGCTACCATATCGTCGAGGTGAGCGACGCGATGGCCGCGGTGCAGGCGAAAACACTGGCACCACTTGACTTGCCGGCTGGGACGGTCCGGCGGTTTTCCGACCCCGGCGAATTACGATCTGTACGTGGATGCTTTTTCTCGAATGAACTCGTGGACGCCTTCCCCGTGCATCGCGTCGAGATGAGCGGCGGAGAGCTGCTCGAAGTGCACGTCGACTACGATGACGATGCGGACAAGTTCGAGGAGCGGCTCCTCGAACCATCCACTCCGACCCTGGCGAAGTATCTCGACGAACTCGGCGTGAAACTCGTCGAGGGACAGCGCGCGGACCTCAACCTCAATGCGCTCGCATGGCTCACCAAGGTGAACGCGGCCCTCGACTCAGGGTTCGTGCTCACCATCGACTACGGCCACGAGGCGAAGGAACTCTACTCGACGGCGCGCATGGCGGGCTCGCTCGTCGCCTACAAGGACCACCGCGTCTCGAACGACGTCTTTGCGAACATCGGCGAACAGGACCTCACGACGATGGTGGATTTCACCAGCCTACGCAACCTTGCAGAGGAGTTGGGATTACGGCAACTCTTCTACGGGACCCAACGGGATTATCTCACGAGGTTGGGGATACTCGACACTTTCGCCCGCCCCGGACGCAGCGACGACGAGATGATAGCTGATCTGGCGATCAAGAATCTTGTCGTGCCGGGTGCGATGGGCGAGATTTTCAAGGTCCACCTTGTCGCCAAGGGCGTGGCGGTGGAGCCCGAACGCGTCATTCCGTCGACGGCTGATCCGGCACTTGGCTAGATTCCGCGTGGACGCGCGGCTCGACCCTGTCTTGCAAGCGGAGATCGACCTGGCCGTCCGACATCACGGCATGTCTGCGAGCCAACCGTAACCGTCTTTCCGGTGGAAGATCCTTAGGACGACCACATCACGGTCAAGGGTGAAAGCGATCCGCCACTCGCCGACCCGCAGGCGGTACATCGGTTGGGCCGGATCCGCGTCGAGCCGCTTCACGTCGAGAGCGTTCGAGATTCCACTCGGATCCTCGGCGAGCCCCCGTAGCGCCTTCTTGAGGCGTCGTTTCACATCGGGCGATAAGCTTCGGAAAACCGGGGCAGCGTGGACGGGATCGAGGATGACCTTCACAGGTCTTCCAAATCCACGTACTGGCGGCGCGGGGTCGACGCATACTGCTTGCGGAGTTGTTCGACGAAATCGTCCCGCTGGACTCGATCCATGAGCGCGGTGAGGATTTCCGGATAGGTCATTCCAGCGTGACCGTACGTTTTGAGACGGTCCCGCACCGCCTCAGGAATGGAGATCGTCGAGGTCATGTACAGTCATGTAGCGTCATGGAACATAAGGTTTTCGGGAGCGCGTCCGGAAAAAGCGCGGTACGCCCTTCAGTACGCCCTAATCATCGCATTTCCATCGGCACCCACTTCTGTTCCTTTGGACCCGTGTACTCCGATTCAGGCCGGATAAGCCGATTGTCCTTGTGCTGCTCCATCACGTGCGCCGTCCAGCCCACGATCCTCGCCAATGCGAATATCGGTGTGAAGAGGTCGGCCTCTATGCCCATGTAGTGGTACGCGGATGCGCTGTAGAAATCCACGTTCGCATCAAGCGACTTCTGCTGCTTCATGATGGCCTGGATCTTGGTGGACATCTCGTACCATTTCAGGTTCCCGGATCTTTTCCCGAGCCTCTCGCTGATGTCCTTGAGATGCACCGCCCGCGGATCCAGCGTCTTGTAGATGCGATGACCGAACCCCGGCACTTTCTCCTTCCGTTGTAGTTTGCCGTTCACCACCTCATGCACGCGCGACACGTCACCTATCTCCTCGAGTAGGTGCATCACCTCGGTGTTGGCCCCACCGTGGAGCGGCCCCTTCAAAGTGCCGACGGCGGAAGTCACGGCCGAGTGCATGTCGGCGAGCGTCGAGGCCGTGACGCGCGCCGCGAACGTGGAAGCGTTGAACCCGTGGTCCGCGTGTAGCGTGAGGCAGACGTCGAAATCGCGTTTGATCTCCGCGTCGGGGTCGGTGCCTTGGAGCATGTAGATGAAGTTCGCGGCGTGCGAAAGAACGGGGTTCGGGGCGACGGGTTCCTTGCCGGCCCGTAGGCGCGAGTACGCGGCGACCATCGTTGGAAGCTTCGCCGTGAGCCGTATGGCCTTTCGGATGTTCGCTTCCGGCGCGTTGCTTCCAACATCAGGGTCGAAAGCGCCAAGAAGCGAGACACCTGTCCGCAGCACTTCCATGGGCGCCGTCCGATGGGCCATGAGTTTCAACGTGTCAAGGATCTCGGGTCGAAGTTCACGTTCAGCGACGAGTCTTTTTTCGAGGTCCACAAGATGCGACGCCTTCGGGAGGAGGCCATACCAAAGGAGGTACGCGACCTCTTCGAACGTCGCGTTCGTGGCCAACTCCCCGATGTCGTACCCGCGATAAGTGAGGATGCCACGCACCCCATCGATGGATGACAGGGATGTCTTCCCGACAACGATGCCCTCGAGTCCGCCTTTTTCCGTCGGCAAGGTACTGACCATCTGTACTACCAAGTTACGCGTATTTATGTCTGCGGAAGCAAGAGTAATGACAGGTCACGTCAAGGCGCGCTTTCCACGGGACGGGCCAGATCCTATCTTGGCCTCGAAAGCTCTTCCAAGACGCGCCTTGCGATGGCGGGCGATATCCCCGGTACGTTGGACAGTTCCTCGACGGAGGACTCCCGGATTTCGTCCAGGCTGGCATAATGCATCAAGAGCGCGCGTCTCCTCGCAGGCCCGAGACCCGGTATCCCGGCGAGAAGCGACTCCCCCGATATGGATCGCCGTTTCACCCTTTGGTAGGTGATCGCGAACCGGTGCGCCTCGTCGCGTATACGGCGAAGGAGAAGGAGCGCATGCGGCGACCTCGTGGTGTCGAGCGGCAGCGATACATCCTCCTTGAAAACGCTCTCCTCCCCCTTGGCGAGCGCGATCAACGGCACGTCGAAAACGCCGGCTTCGTGCACCGCCTCGATCGCCTTCGCAAGTTGGCCGCGGCCGCCGTCGACAATGATGAGGTGCGGAAGCTCCGACGCACTTTCCCGAAGCCGCCGGTAGCGACGGTAGACGACCTCCCGCATAGCGGCGTAGTCGTCGTTTGCCTCCCGCGAGAGCTTGAACCGGCGGTAGTTCTTCTTGTCGGGTCTCCCCTTCTCAAATGCGACCATGCTGGCGACGACGCCCGTCCCGCCAAGGTGCGAGATGTCGAAGCATTCGATCCGAGTGGGCGCATCAGCCAGGCCAAGCAAGGCCCCTAGTTCCTGCGACTCCTCATCGAAGCCCGCTTCGCCTCTACGCGCCACGTACTGCCCGAGCTTGAATTCCGCGTTGAGTCGCGCGAGCTTGACGAGCCGCATCCCCCGGCCGCGAACGGGGCTCGAGACCACCACGCGGGAGGCGCGCTTCTCGCTCAAGAGCTCCGAGATCGCTTCGAGGCCTTCGACGCCCGGCGGCGCGTAGATCGCCTTCGGAAGGTTCGGCATCTCGCCGTAGTAGCGGGTCATGAACTCGCCGAGGGCCTCCTCGTTCGTGCCCGTGGACCGTAGGTGAAACTCCGCTTGCGATGCCACGCGTCCGGCGCGTGACATCACGATCACGGCTACACCCAGACCGCCTTGGGCCGCGAGGGCGACCCCGTCCGCGTCATCGGCCTTTGCAACGAGCATCGCCTGCCGCTCCATCGTCTTGTGCATCGAGGCGAGGCGGTCTCTTAGGCGCGCTGCGCGCTCGAATTCCTGCTTGTCCGAGGCGGCCTGCATCTCCGCCTTGAGGCGCGCCTTCACTTCGTCGTCGTGGCCGGCAAGGAAGCGCTTCGCCGCGTCGACGGCGTCCATGTACTGTGCCCGGTCGACGGCGTCGATGCATGGCCCGAGGCAGGTGCCGATCTGGTGGTTGAGGCAACCGCCTTTGACGAACTCGCGACAATCGCGTATGCCGAACACCTCGCGGGCGACTTTCAACGTCTCGCGCGCGGCGCCGGCGCTCGGATAGGGCCCGTAGAAACTCCCCTTCGCCGCGACCTCGCGCACCATGTCGATGCGGGGAAAGTCGTCCGCGGACAATCTGATGAACGGGTAACGCGTGTCATCTGCCAAACGGATGTTGAACGGTGGTTGGAACCGCTTGATGAAGTTCGATTCCAGGATCAAAGCTTCCTTCTCCGTGGGAGCGAGGACGACCTCGATGTCGACCGAGCGCGACACCATCTCGGCCTTTCTCAAGTCGAGGTCCGTGGAGAAGTATGAGGAGACCCGATCCCGGAGCGAACCCGATTTTCCGACGTAGAGCACTTCGCCGGCGGCGTCCTTGAAGAGGTAGACGCCGGGTGTGCGAGGAAGCGTCTTCGCTTTTGACCGTAGGTCCACACGCTTCTAGGGCGCAACATGGATTAGGTTTTTTGCCGCCCTTTGGAGGAGTCGCGCCGCATCGCCAGACGACCGTTCGACCATCTCGACCGCTTCGCTTCCCCGGCCCGGGGCGCTGGGGCGACGGCTTGAATAGCCTTGCGACCGTTCAACGGGCGTGTCGAAGGGCCCTGCGAAGGACAAGGGGAAGACGGAACCCGTGAGGCGCGCCCTTTTCATCGGCCGTTTCCAACCGTTCCACAACGGGCACCTGAAGGTCATCGCCGACATCGCGAAGGACTTCGACGAGGTCGTGATAGGCATCGGAAGCGCCCAGGAAAGCCACACCTTCAAGAACCCCTTCACGGCGGGCGAGCGTTTCCACATGATCGCAGCGGCGCTCGATGCGGCGGGTGTCCACAACTATCACATCGTCCCGATACCTGACGTGAACCGGAACAGCATGTGGGTGGCCCAGGTCCGCTCATTCGTCCCGCCTTTCCAGGTCTTCTTCAGCAACAATCCGCTCGCAACGCGCCTATTCTCGGAAAGCGGCCACGAGGTGCGTCCGGCCCCGTTCGTCGAACGCGAGAAGTACAGCGGCACATCAGTGCGCGACGCTATCCGCATTGGCACGGCCTGGGAGGCTCTCGTGCCGAGCGCGGTCGCAAGCATCATCAAGACCGTGGACGGGGCCGAGCGCATCAAGGAACTACGTCGCTCGGACGCCGCGGCCCGCGAAGGTGCCGACTCCTGAACCGTGGGAACATGCGGGCGGCCGCCGGTCCGACCCCGGTTCCGCCGCGCATCTTACGTGACTAATAAATGCAATGACCTCCAATCCAGCCGCATGGCGATGCAACCGCCAGAGGCCAAACCCGACCCGGGACTCGAGAAGCGAGGCGTATGCATCGCGATAAGCCGGGCCGGGAAACCCGTAAGGCTCTTTGCGGACAGCCCCTCGGAGTTCATCTCCTGCATCAAGGACGCGGAGATCGCCTGGGTCAACTTCTCGGTGCAAGACCTCGACAAGGACGGGGTGGCCGTTGCGAGCCTCCTTGGTTTTTCCGGAAGCCTCGTCACGTTCCTCACGGAGCACCGGCAAAGCGCCTATGACGACCGCGAGACGGAACTGGGGATCAAGCTCCCGGTCGTGCGCGTGCACGCGATGGACGTCGACACTTTCCCGCTCGTGGTCTTGATCCGGCGGGGCCTCATCCTCACGCTTCACGACAAGAACGTCACGCGGATGGCCAAGTTCGCCCGCTACGCCGACACGTTCATGCGAAAGATCAAACCGGAGACCCCCTGGAACGACAAGCTCACGATAGTCCTCATCCGCCTCATCAACGAGAACAACGACAGGAACTTCGATGGGTTGAGATCCATCCAGGAACGCGGCGAAGACCTCGGAAAATACCTCATCAATCCGACGCAGCCGTCGACGACGCTGGGCCCCCAGATCTACTCGATGAAGCACGCACTCATCGCCTACCTTGATGCCCTCTGGGCGACGCTCGACGTCATCCAGAACCTTCGTTACGGGGACGCAGAACTCATCAGCGACGACGAGACGATCCTCGGACGCGTTGGCGTCCTGGCCGACGACGTGACCCGCCAGATCAGCCTTTCGGAGCACATGAGCGAGGTCTTGGCCTCTGGCCTTGAGGTGTTGCAATCCATCTACAACAACCAATTGCAGCTTCTCAACAACCGGCTCACCTTCGTCGTCACGTGGCTCACGATCCTCGGCACCGCGGTCCTCGTCCCGAACACGCTCGCAACGATCCTGTCTAACCCCGCGTACGGCCTTGGCCCGGCCGACGCGGCGTGGTACACTACGGTCATCGTCGGTTCTACGGCCGGGGCGACGGTTCTCACCTGGTTCGTGGTGAGGCGTTGGCTGCAGCCGCCGGCGACGCCGTGATCTCGGCGCACGTGAGAACAGGGCATCAATCGGGGCGGGACTTCATGTGAGGCCCGTGACGCGGCTCGGGTGCGGCGCCAAAGCGTCCATGCGGCACCCTATTCGCCTTCGCCCGCCGCCATCTCGGAGTGGAACGCGCCACGTGCAGGAGCCGACCATACGGGCGGCGCGCCGTCCATCATTGCGTATCGGTTGGCCAGTCCCTGCGTGTCCTCGACCCCGAGCTTCTTGAAAAGAAGCGTGAAGCGGGCCTCCATGTCGTCCATGATCGCCGAGCGCGACGGGTCCTCAAGGCCCCAGAGCTCCTTCTTGAACCGACCGAACGCCTTCTTCCTCGTCTTGTAGATGAATTGCTCCTGCGAGTCCTTTTCCTTCTTCTCCGCCGCGAGGTCGCTCGTCACCCACGCGCGGATGCGATCCGTGAGAGCCTTCGGGAAAGCGGGGTGGTCGAAGAGGAGGTTCTGGAACCCCGTTGCGAGGTGTATCTCGATGGTGCCCACCGGCGGGAACTTGTCGAACTCCGTCTCCGCCAACGTTGAGGCGCCGTGCTGGACGGTGCCCCCGAGGCCGTACTTCTCCCGGCAGAGGCGGCTCATCGCGTCATGGATGTCGAAGCGTACCTCCATCTTCGTGACCTTCCCCGCCGCATCCACCTTGCCGCCGTGGGACGTGCCTGTGTTGATCGAGATCTTCGAGGGGCCCGGGGAGCGGCCCGAACGTGAAAGCTCCTCGCGGTAAGTCTCCATGTAGGCCTCGAGTTCAAGGGGGGTCGTGACGTGCGCGCCCACCTCGCCTATCTCGCCGCCGACGCTGATGACGACACCCGGCGGTTGGAGCCGCCTGATGTGGGCGCACATCTCGGCCGAAAGAGTCGCGTTCAGGCGCTGCTGTTCGCGCTCGCCAGGCTTTGAGAGGTCGACGAGCGTCGACGCGTCGATGTCGATGTTCCTGAAACCGGCTGCCACCGACTCGTCGATGAGGTCCAGTATCGCCTTCTTCTCCCGCGCAGGGTCCTTCGGGTATTTGCTCGCCGAGAACTGGTAGTGGTCCCCTTGGAGAAAGAGGGGGCCGCGGAAACCTTCCCGGATGGCCGCCGCCGCGACGACCGCTGCGTACTCGCCCGGCCGCTGGTCCGTGTACCCGATCTCGCTTCTTGCGATCTCGAATATGAAGGCACCGACTTTCGCCCTCTTTGCCGCCCGGATCGCCGCGCGGGATACATCGTATGTGGGGCCACGGATGTTGAAAGCGGGCACCGTCAAGTCGCGCGACGACTCCCCGGTTCCCCGCGCCACGTAAAACGCGTGGGTGCTCGCCGTCTTGACCCCGAGAGCGTGGGCCGCGGCACGTATGATCCAGCGTGCGCGGTCTTTCACCGGGCCCGGACCGAAGACCGCCGTGTGGACGAGGTCGTCGACGAGTTCGGCCTCCAACAACTCTTCATCCAGTATCCTGACGCGGTCGTTCGTCACATTGATCCCGGAGGCGAGGCCCGCTTCGAGCTCCGCCGTGGTCTCATGGATCTTCGCCATATCGGTCACTCTCCGAACCGTGAAAGCCTTTCAAAACGACGCTTGAAGCCAGAGGGTTCGAGATGGGCCGCGGCCGAGAGGAGTCCAAGGCGTCCTTCGTCCGAGAAGTCACGCCCGGTGAGACGCGCCTGGATGTGGCGGGCGTGCGTGAACGTCGCGCCCCTGACATCGACGCCGCGCACGCGCACGCGCCCTGTCTTCGCGTCGCGAAGGTCTTCGAACCCGAGAGGCGCGAGTTTTCCGTCCTGGAGCGCGATCATCGCGTTCCCTTTTCCGGTCTCAAGGAAATCAACCGCACCGACGCCTAACGTTCGCGTGTACTGCACATCGAAGGCAACGGGGTCCGCGCAGCGAAGCTCGTAACCGATCTCCTTCGCGATGATAGCGACGTCGAGACCGCGTTCCTTGAACCGGGGCGCTAGGACGTCCTTCACTATCCGGCCAAGAGACACCTCGGAAAGACGCGGGTGGCCATGCTCGTCCCGCTCAAGGTTCCCGACGTGAGCGAAGTCGCCCTCGCCGAGGAGGTCGAGTAGGCCTTCCGCGAGGATGACGAGGCCCCACGGTTCGCCGTGGGAAATACGCTTCACGATCGCTGCTTCGCAGAGGTCGGAGATGGTGCCGAGGTCGACGTTGCCATCGAACTCCTCGGGGATGACGGTGAGGTCTGCGCCGCTTGACACGCCCATCCCGAGCGCAAGATGCCCGGCCGTGCGGCCCATTGCGGTAACAATCACCCAGCGCCTCGTCGTGCGGGCATCCTCACGCAGGTTCACACAAAGGCGCGAACCGAGCGCTTTCGCCGTTTCGAACCCGAACGTCGGGGCGCCGCCCGGAAGGGGCAGGTCATTGTCTATCGTCTTCGGCACGTGCGCGACGCGTAGCTGCCCTTTCGATGCCTCGGCCACCTTGATCGCGCTCGTTGCCGTATCGTCGCCGCCAAGCGTCACCAGGTCCGTGACGCCCAGTTCCTGGAGGCATGCGACGACGCGTTTCAGCGCCTCCGGATCCTTTTGGGGGTTGGCCCTTGACGTGTAGAGGATTGAGCCGCCGCGCGTCTCGATCCCCTCGACCGCGCGGCGGTCGAGGACGCGCACGTGCGACACATCCCCTTTCATCAAGTACCGGAAGCCCTCCGGGACGCCGAGGACTCGCCAGCCACGCGACTCGCCGGCCAAGACCACCGCGTTGATGACGCCGTTGAGGCCTGGGGCCGGGCCGCCGCCTACGAGGATCGCTACCGTCCGCTGTCCATCTGTTGACGCGTTCATCGGGACGCGTGAATGAGAGCGGTGACCATATTTCAGGATTCCCGCGCGGGGGAAGCGCGGCAGCGCGCGGTTTCGGGTCCGACGCTTGGAACATTTGGAGAAACGAGGATAATCGGCGAGGGCGGCGGGGCGGCCCGGGAGGGTCTTCGGATCAGCGCAAGATCCCAAAACACGCCAATCGGACCAGCCTTCAAGGAATAAGACTATATATTAGGCGGTTCTGACAAGAGCGTGCACGGGTGATGCTCACGCATCGCCTTTGCTCAAAAGAAGGTAAGAAAACAATGGGACAGTATGGAGACAGGCGCGGTGGCGGCGGCGGTGGCGGTGGCTTCCGTGGCGGCTTTAGCGGCCCTCGGGAAATGCACGACGCAGTATGCGCAGATTGTGGACAGAAGACGCAGGTACCATTCAAGCCGACCGAAGGTCGGCCCGTGTACTGCCGCGACTGTTTCGCAAAGCGCCGCCCGGCTCGATTCTAAAGAGCTAGGCGGACAGTAGGCCCCTCCGGTTTGGGGGGGTTGGTATTTTAGTTTAGATTTTTGGGTTACGGGAACGGCTGTCACACCATTCAACGCGAGGATGCATCTCGATAAGGAGGCATTAAAGGAAAGTGCCGGGCCCCAGTCGGAGTCCCATGCGTGGACTCGCCCGTCGGCGCGTCCACTATGGCGGCTTGACCTCGAAAGCATGAAGGAAAAGTGACGGGCGGCGCCCGTGGACTCGCTTCCGCTCGTCCACCACGTCCTCGGCCGCTTCGCGGCCTGCGGCGGTCAGGCCGGGAAAAAATGAAAGGAAAGTGACGGGGACCGGTCAGAGTCCCCGTCGGGGGGAGGCTGTTTATCAGCTGGAGTACTTCGGGATCGCCACTGAATTGGCGCCGCCGAGGCGTTTTCCGTGCAGGCTTTTGCGGCCGCAAGGCCGCAAAAGGGTGCGGGTCGGAGGCTGTTGATGATTTGAAGAAGTCGCGGGGGCCCCTCAGCCCCCGCGGCGGCTTTTTCCGTGCACGCTGGCGGAACCATCCGGTCCCGCCGCGTGCGAAGGCAGAGAACTTCTTGATCTTAGTTGATCCAGGGTATCTCGAGGTTCGGCCCGTCCTTCTTGTTCCCGAGCGATTCGCGTAGCGCCTTTGTCGCCGTCGCTCCGGGGCCGAGGATCTGCGGGCTTTGGACACCGGTCATGATGGCCATGACGCGCATCCTGCCCTCGAAGTCCTCGTTCACTCGCGCACCCCAGATCACGTTCGCCCGCGTGTCCATGTCGAAGGTCAAGGCCTGGGCGACCTGCTCGGCCGCCTTGAGGCTCAAGTCGGGCCCGCCCGTGATGTGGAGGAGGCACCCGGAGGCGCCCTTGTAATCCACGTCCAGCAGCGGGTGGTTCAAAGCCTCGGACACGACCTTGTTGGGGTCGTTCGACTTCGCTTCCCCGTAGAGCATGACAGCGATGCCGCCGCAACCCATGATCGTGCGGACATCCGCGTAGTCGAGGTTGATGAGACTCGGTTGCGTGATCGTCTCGCTGATGCCCTTGACGGTCTCGGCCACGAGCTGGTCCATGACGGAGAACGCCTGGTCGATCGGGAGGTTCGGCACGTACTGGAGCAACCTGTTGTTGTCGAGCACGATGACAGTGTCCGCTTCCTTCCTGAGCTTGTTGAGGCCGTCCTCACCCTTGAGGAGCCTCGCGCGCTCGACGTTGAACGGTGTGGAGACCATTCCGATCACGATTGCGCCCTTCTTTTTGGCGATACGCGCCACCACGGGGGCCGTTCCGGTCCCGGTGCCGCCGCCCATTCCGGCGGTGACGAAGACGAGGTCTGCGCCTTCGAGGAGTTCCTCGATGTACGGCTGGGCCATCTCTGCGCAGCGCTCCGCGACCTCCGGGTAGCCGCCGGCTCCGAGGCCGCGCGTTATCGACTTGCCGATAAGGAGTTTCTTGTCCGCTTGTATGCGATCGAGGTGCTGTTTGTCCGTATTGATGGCGATGGTCTCAGCGCCCCGGACACCCACCGAGTGCAGGCGGTTTATCGTGTTGTTGCCCGCTCCTCCGCAGCCCACGATGACGATCTTGGGCTCACCGACTCCTTCGAACTCGAAGTCGGTCTCGGTCGTTTGCGCTTCTTCGCCTTGTGTGTCCGGTGCGTTCTTTATCGCGTTTGTGATCAACGACTGCATCCCATCTATCCTCCATTTAGGGACGTTGCTCGTCCCGAGAGCCCGCCCCAGTTCGAGGCGGTCTATCGCGCACACACCGCTTGTGAGGTGGAGACGGGTTTGACCCCGTCTCTCCTCGCGAAGCGCGGCATATCAGTAGCCTTTGAGGGATCTCTCCCTCGGTCTGTGTGCATCCCATTGCCCCATCGGAAGCGTGAGCCTCCGTTGAGGTTCGCAACCCCGTTGCGCCCGGCCCGGCTTTTTAGGCATCCCATCCTATCAGTAAGGCCTGAGTTTCATTTCTTGACAACGTCGTCGAGGTCGATGGTCTCGCTGCGCGCTTGCGATAGGCGCTTGCGAAGTTCCATCGTTTCCAAGGCGTCCTTGGCTTTGGCGCGATAGAGCATCCGGGCCGCCTCGCGCAACGCTTCGCTGCGTGTCGCGAATTGGCCGCCGGAGATGAGACTGTCAAGATCCGCGAGCTCCTGAATGGGGAGCCGGATTGTGACCCTCTCGCCTTGATCCATCGTGCATTCCTCTGTTCTTGACGCTCTGGGACATCGGTTGTGCCGACCGAAGTCGTCGAGTAGTCCGAGCGACGCACACTGTGCGCCTATTGTCGGACTTTGTCAGACATCAATTGCACATGGGAATATAAATAGTTTATCAAACGACGCCGGGCCGCGAAGCGCTCCCGCCGAAAAAATATCCTCGCGAGATGATATTATCTTTCTAAGAGAGCGAAACAGGAACCGCCATTCCGACCACGTCATCGATAACACCATCGCCGTTCGATTCTATCTGTGCATCGGAATGAAATGCCGTTCCAGTGGAAGCGGGGAGCGGCACCGTTTCCGGCGGAGAATGACCCAGCGCCCGAACCTCAACACACGGGGAAGCTGCGCCGCGCCCGCGAGATTCTACGTAGACGCGTCTTGGTGATCCGGCTCGAAGCCACGCAACCGCCAACGGGGACCGACAAGACGGTGTCTTCGAGGTCGCCGCAGGCGGCCGAACCCGGCGAGGATGGAGTGGAAGCCGAAGGCTTCCACGATACGCCCGCCTTTGGTGCAGCTTTGGCAAAGATGCAGTCCCGCCTCCCGGATTCTCGACAATTCGCTTCGCTCGTCCCCTTGGAATCCGGATAACCGCCAAGGGGGACCGAGAAGACGGAGTCTTCGAGGTCGCCCGCCTTTGGTGCAGCTTTGGCAAAGATGCAGTCCCGCCTCCCGGATTTGAACCGGGCACCTCCTGATGACTGCGCGCCTGCGACGTGCTGATGTCGAAAGACCGTATGTGACTCTACAGTCAGGCGCTCTAACCAGACTGAGCTAAGGCGGGTGATGACCACATGGTCTTTTCCCGGACCAGGGGTCAGCCTCACAAACGACCGACCATATTTATGCTTTCCCAAGGAGAAAAGTCGAGGCGCCTCCCGTTCTCCCAGTCACCTCATTTCTTCTTTGAGCTCTCGTTCTCCGCGCGGGTCCCGAGCTCGGCGCTCCTACGCGTTGCGACTTCGACCGCGTCGATGAGTAGCGCACGTAGGCCGTTACGCTCCATCGAGTGCAACGCCGCGATCGCCGTTCCGCCAGGAGACGTCACAAGGTCCTTGAGCAGCCCCGGGTGTTGACCGGTGTCCGCCACCATCTTCGCCGACCCGAGAACGGTCTGTACAGAGAGGATGTTGCTCGTGGACCGGGAAAGGCCCATCTTGACTCCGGCGTCGGAGAGTCCTTCGATTATCTGGAAGATGTACATCGGGCCCGTACCGGATCGGCCCGTGACCGCGTCCATCAACGATTCGTCCACGGCGACGACGACACCGACGGCTTTGAAAATCGATTCGGCCACACCCGCCTCCGCGTCGGTCGCGGCCTTTCCCCGGCAAAGGGCCGTCGCCCCGAGTTCAACGGTGGCGGCGATGTTCGGGATCGCCCTCATCACGGCCACGCGCTCGGGAAGGTGCGACTCGATGAAACTGGTCGGCACACCCGCGGCGATCGACACGACGAGCTGTGGGTGGGCGATCTCGGCGCGGCATTCGTGAAGGACTTGCGAAAGGATCTGCGGCTTGACGGCGAACACCACGACGTCGGCGAAGCGCGCCGCCTCGCCGTTGTCGGTCGTGACCTTGATCCTCAACTCTTCTTGTACACGCTTCATGCGTTCGGCGTCGCGGCCAGAGGCGACGAGGTTCCCTGGCTTGCACCAATGCGCTTTGAGCATCCCGCGAAGTAGCGCCGTCCCCATGTTCCCGGCGCCGATGACGGCGATCCGTTTTTGTTCCATGTCCTCCCCACTCGCTCGACGTATCGGCGGGGGATAATATCTTCCTAAGGTAGCAAGTGGGCCCTTGGCCACCCCACGCCGGCGGAGAACGTTCGGCGCCCCCCGGCGGCGAAGCCTTAACTTGGGGACGCTCATTGAGCGGCGTGGATGCCTCGTTCCGACCTCTCCTCGACCGGGCCTCGTTGATCGCGGAACGCCTGCGCAAAGAGCGCTCCGTTCGAGTCGTCGCCCACATCGACGCGGACGGCCTCACCTCCGCGGCAATCGCGAAGGCCATGCTGGACCGGGCCGGCGTCACGAACGAGATCGAATTCGTGAAATCACTCACGGATACCGAACTCGCACGGCTGAAGGCAGAGGCGCCCGAATTCGTCCTATTCGTCGACCTCGGGAGCGGCGCTTCGGAGAGGCTCTCCCCGCTCCAAGCGGCCGTCGCCGACCACCATCATTTCGGCGTGGATTTCCCGTTGCACCTCAACCCCCGCATATTCGGGCTCGACGGGAACCGGACCTTGAGCGGGTCGGGCGCGACGTACCTCATCGCGCGTGCCCTCGATCCGGATAACACGGATCTCGCGGCCCTCGCGATCGTCGGCGCGGTGGGCGACCTCCAAGACAGCGACGACGGCCGCCTCGTCGGCGTGAACCGCTTCATCCTCGAGGAGGGGCGGGCCCGCGGGGTGCTCGACGTCTCGCTCGACGTGCGCTTCTTCGGACGCGAATCGCGGCCCCTCGGAAAGTTCCTTCAATTCGCCGACAACCCCGCGATTCCCGGCGTCTCCGGGCGGGAAGATGCGGCGTTTCGGCTCCTGGAAGGTCTCGGGATACGGCTTCGCGAGGGTGTGCGGATGAGACGGTGGATAGACCTCTCGCAAGTCGAGAAACGGCTCATCGTCACGAAGCTCGCGGACGAGTTGTTGTCAAAGGGCGCCCCGCCTGGATCCGTCGAGCGCCTCATCGGGGAAGCCTACTCCTTGCCTCGAGAGACCCTGGGAAGCCACTTGCATGACGCAAAGGAGTTCGCGACCCTTCTCAATTCGACTGCGCGCTACGCCAGGGCGGAGATCGGCCTCGCAGTGGGCCTTGGCGACCGGGGCGAGGCGTACCGGGAGGCGTTGTCGCTCCTACGCGGCCATCGGGGGCATCTCGTCTCGGGGCTGGAGCATGTGCGAAAGGCCGGCATCTTCGAGCGAAAGAACATCCAGTACTTCCACGCGGGCTCGGCGATCCGCGACACCGTCGTAGGTATCGTCGCCGGCATGATGTTCAATAGCGAGGGCGTGCGCCGGGACATCCCGATGATCGCGTTTGCCAACGACGAGGAGGGGAAGGTGAAGGTGTCGGCCCGTGCGACGAGGGCGCTCACAGAACGCGGCGTGAACCTCTCGGCCGCCATCGGGAAGGCGGCGGCGACCGTGGATGGGGCCGGCGGCGGTCACGATGTGGCGGCGGGCGCCACGATTCCCGCGGGTGCCGAGGAGCGCTTCTTGGACGCGATGGACGCGGCGGTCGGGGAACAGTTGGGCCTTCACGCGAAGTGACTGGGCCGCTGCCGACGAGCTGATGCGTTTCGCAACTTATAAAGCGCACAATATAATAATCACAGGCGGGATGCATCATGAGCGATATTGCTGACCTCCTACGTGTGGCCCTTCAAGGGCGCGGCCTCGACCGACTCGAAAGATTGACGCCCGCCCGACCTGCCGACGCGACTCAATTCATGGCCACGGGTCCCTCGGCGAAAGCGGTCGTGACCGTGGTCGTGGCCCGTTCGGCCACCATCGAGGATCTCACCCACACGGAGGAGTTGAGCGCCGAACGCGGCGCGCAAGGAGGCCTGCTCATCGGTCTTGCCGGCATCGACGATCCGGTACGCAGCGCCCCAAAACTCACCGGTTTCGAGGTGATGGACGCGCCCCAGTTCGAGACGCTTCTTGGAAAGGCCATCGTGGAACGTTCCATCGCGCGTAGCGCGGATGTCCTGCCGGATTCCCATCCACCGGCGCCGTTACCCGCCGCCGCCACGTTCCTCAAACCACGTTTCTCGCGCCTTCAGGCGGCGGAGACCGCGCTCGGACTTCTTCTTCGAGTGGACCATATCGAAGCCGAGCTCGTTCCGTTCCGGAGCTATTCTTTCTATTGGGACAGGCTCGTCGAAGGGAGCCTAAAGACGGAACGCGTCTCCGGCACCATCCACGTGAACCTCTCGACCGGGCGCTTGGAGGAATTGGCGGAGGGTGCCATGGAACCGTCGGGCCCGGCGGAAGCGCGGACCCTCGACGCGAAGGTCACGCCCCAAGAGGCGGAGGCGATAGCGCGGCGCCATATCATCGCCGTCAATTCGAAGGACAGTCGCGTAAGGAGCCAAAAAGGCGACGTGCTCATGGTGGAGCACCGTCGCGTGAAGCCCAAGGAAGACGAAGTCAAGATCGACTTGAAGGCGACTTTCTATGTGCCCGTGTTCCTCGTCAAAGGCGACAACGGCGAGGTGCGCATCAACGGCGTTTCGGGCAAGGTCATAGACGAACAATTGAAACGGCCTTCACACGCGGATATCGAGATGGTCTGACGCATCGGAAGGCCGGCCCTAGGCGACACCCATCTACATCCAAGATGATACCAGCGGATGCTTTAGAAGACGCTAAATATCGTTTCCCTAGTCGAAAGTCAGGGAGTCGGCTTTTCGTACTCCGCTCCCTGAATCACCCCCCTAGAGCGGGTCCCAAGCCCGCTCCAATCCTCCTTCCCAGGGAGCGTTCCCGCTCGCTCCCCGCAAGGCGCCACCGTCAAAGCTACCCGCCGAAGCGACATCCGCCGCGCGAGGCATCGGCGACACATCAAGCGTGGTAAGCGTACGTGCTCCCGAACGTCAACGTCGTCCCAAAGGCCGACGACGGCTGCGTGCGACTGAACCAGAGGTCCACTTTCCCGGCCCGGTGCGCGTGAGGGCAACCGCCCAAATGGGATCCTTGGCTGTCATGCGAGTTCCCGTCGTCCGACGCCGTCGAGGTGCAGGCAAGTAGCGACGGCATGTTGGAGATCTTGTTTACCGGCGGGGAACCGAATCCCGGGCTGCCGCGTATGTCGATGAGCATCGCGAAATTGTATGTCCTCGTATTGCCCCCTTCCCCGGCCGGATTGTGATCGGTGCCACCCGTCGGGCACGAGGGGATGCTCGGGACGTCGCCCGGCGCGCACCCGTTCACGTACGTGTTGTCGCTGCCGTTCGGCATGCCCTTTGCGACGTTCAGCGTGGACGCCGTCGTGGTCCCGCGGTTGGTCGTCCCGCCGGCGAGGTTTCCCACCGAATCGGTCACGGTCGAGCCGATGGTCGTTACCCAGAAGTACCAGCCGCGCCCCCAATATTCGCGCGTCTCCCATGCGACGCCATTGGGGTCCGTGAAATGGTACTTGAAGGTGTTGAACGAGGATGGGAAGAGGTCGCCCGGATCCGGGCCTCCTTCCTCAATCGCCACCATGTAACAGTCCTGCGACGCGCAGGGCTCCTCCTCGATGCAAGGCCCGGTGCTGAAGGCCAGGAGCGCCGCATCGATGAAGAACTGGTCGTTGAACCACGAGACGTTGTTGTGCCCGTCAAACGTGTCCGGGCAATGATGCAGTATCTCCCGCGCGTAACCCGCGACGGCCGAGAAATTATGTTCGTCGACGAAGGTAGCGTTGAAGTCGCTCTCCTTCACGATGACGCGGTATGTGGTGTGATCCTCGATGACGTTCCCACCGCAAAGCTGCGGATCGTAGAGGATCGGGCATTGCGTCTCGGTGAAGAAGTTCACCGGCCGCTCGCGCGTGAAGAACTCGGACGCCGAGACGGCCCCGACCGGGATGAAGAGCAATGCGACAAGCAAGGCTGAAGTGCGGCTCACCCTTTCGCCTCCTCAGCCTCCGTTCGCCCCATGGTGGCGCCGCCTACGGCTCTTTGAGCTTGGTCACGTTCTCAGGAAGGTAGGTGCGCAGTCGGTTCAAGGAATCGGTCAATTTGTCCTCGTCCGCCTGTAGGAAGCGGCCCTTACCGGCGCCGCGTTCGCGAACCAAGCGCGTATCGAAGAGTTTCCTCAAGTGCCACGCGATCGTGGGCGACGTGACGCCCAACTCGCGCTTCAACTCGACTCGCATGCAGTCCTTGTGCGCCTTGATGGCCCGAAGCACGCGGACGGTCTCGTCGCTTTTCATGATGGCGAGGAAGCGTTTGTCCTCGTCGGAGAGGTCGGAGCGGGACTTGTAGTAGCGGACCTTGTTCCCGTCCACCATCCCGTTGATGAGCGCCTGTTCGGCGAGCTTCGCGAGATGATAGCTCGCGGTCGAATGGCTGATCTCGAGGGCCCCTGCCACTTCCCGTATCGAGAGGCCCGGCCTTTCCTGGACGAGCCGGTAGATCCTCAACCGGGTTGTCCCGCCGAGCGCGTCCAGGGACTGCAAATCAGCGCCTCCCGACGACGCTGAATCCTGTGGGTGTCGCCGGGGTGCGCCGTATCGCGACTAGTGTCGAGTCCTTGACGATGGTCCTTCTCAAGTTCTTATGAGTGAGATGGAGCTCCACCGGGCTTGCACCCTTGTAGACACCGAAGTTGACCTCACCATAGGCGTCGCGGACACTCTTCAATGCCCAGCGGCCCAAGCGGTAAACGATGTACATGATCATGAGGAACCGGCCGACGCTCGACCAATCGACGTGCACCAACTCGGCGTCTTCCGTGATCGCCTGCCTGGGGCCTGACTGGCCGGGGGAACCGCGTCCCGCCGTCGATCCATCGTCCTCGCTTCCCGGTCCGATGCTCTTGTCAAGCCGTTGGATCCGGCCCGGGGTGAGAGCGACCGTCGCGTCGGGGCCCCTCTTTTGAGGCGCGGCGCCACCGTCGGGGGCGGGCAGCGAGACGCTTGAGCTTCCTCCACCCAGAGTCGAGATGCTATTGTCCGTACGCGACGACGTCGCGAGATTGTAGACGACGAAGCCGAAGAAGAGGAACAGGACGGCGTAGATCATGAACCGCCGGCGTCGTAGGACACGTAGGCGCACCCTCTCGAGGGCGTAAGTGCCTGTCCCGGACACGTTCGGACTCATCGTTTCTCACCGTTCTACTCGTGACTGTAAAGGATAGAATGGAGGGGGTCACCCCCCCTCCAGGGTTGTTCGATTCGCTTACACTAGCTTAGGGTCGCTTACACGTGGTAGGCGCCCGTGCTGGCGTAGTTGCGGACCAATCCAGCGCCCGCGGGTCCCGCCGTGTGGGAAAACCACAAGTCGACGGCTCCGGTGCGGTGGCTGTGGCTGCAGCCGTTCGGGTGAGCGCCCTGGCTCGCGTGGGAGTTCCCATCGTCCGAGGCCGGGACTATGCAACCGAGCGGGGTGCTCGCGTTCGTGATCTTGTCCTCAACAGCGCTGCCGGGACCGGCAACACTGCCGTGGATGTCGATGAGGACCACGAAGTTGTACGCTCGCACGTTCGGGCCAGCGCCGACCGGGTTGTGGTCAGTGCCGCCGCCGTCAGCGTCGGGGTCGGAGGCGCAAAGGCCATCGCCGGCCGAGCAACCGTTCACGGAGCTGCCGTCGCTGTCCCCGAGGTTCGGGACGGGCGCCGGGGCCGTGCCGACGTTCGACGTCGCGGGCGGGTTGGCGGCGTTGTTGGCCGCTGCGTCCTGCGTCGTCGCGCCGATGGCGACTTCCCAGTAATAGCCTTCCGCGCATGAGAATTCACGGGTGGTCCACGCGACCACGTTGGGGTCCGTGTAACCGTAGGTGAACGTCACGCCGCAAAGGGTCATGAGGTCGGGGTCGATGTTCCCGGTCTCGGCCGCCTTGACGAAGCAACCGATGGTGCAGTCCTCGTTGACGACCACGACACAGGCGATGCTGTTCGCGGCGTCAATGAAGAACTGGTCGTTGAACCAGAGAACGCCGTTGTTCTGCGTCTGGGTACACGTCACAGTCCTGTCCAGGTGACGGGCAAATCCCGCGACCGCGGAGAAGTTGTGGCTCTCCGTGACGGTGTTGTTCGCTTCTCTTTCCCTAACGACGACCGCGTATGTCGTGTGGCCCTCGATGACCGTTCGCGGGGAAGTCCTGAACTCCGACGCGAAGGCTGTCGCGGGTACCACGAGCATCGCAGCAATCGCCAATATTGCTACAATCGTTTTTGCCTTCATTACTTCTTCACCTCCTCTACGATCATGTTGTGATCGAAGAGAGCTGGAAAAATCGCCGACCTGATGGTCGGAGACCGGCTGACGGGCACTCGGGCCCGAGAATGAACCAAGAATGGGAGGCCCTTGGCGGGTTTCCCCGCCAAGGGGTGGTTGGTGTTAATATGCAAAGCCGGTTCTCGGCCTCCTCTCGACGCGTTGAATGTCATGCCCCTTACCTCCACGCTTGGCCCAGAAGATTCCCTGAGAGACATTGAAGGGTTCTCTGTAACCGGGGTGAGTGAAACAATCACTGCGCCACCTCCTTGTCCGACGCGGGGGCCAAGATGTCGTCGATGCGACGGGCGAGCTCCTGCGACGCGTCCCAGTTTGCCTTGACCGTGGCCTTCATGTCGGCGACGATCGCCCTGTCGTCCGACCAGATCGCGACGTCCTCACCCTTGAAGAGATGCTCATCGTCGGGCACGTAGTGACAGATGAGGACCTCCGCATCGTCGACTATGAGGGTCGCGCTACCCGGTGTCTTCTCCGCGTAGTGGCGCACGCTTCCGAAGTGCGAAAACTCGGTGAGGGTGTCGACGTTGACGTTCGACACAGGGCACAGGAAGCGCACGTCGACACTCCCTTCGGCCTTCTCCCGGAGGATCGGCATGTAGTAGCTCATCCGCAAGGCCGTGTACTCGCTTCCGAGTTCGAGGATCTCCGCCTTGGCGCGGGCGATCATCTCGTACTTGCGGTTGACGACGTTCTTCCTACCCTTGAGGACGTTGAAGCTCCCGGCCCGGTCGAGGCTCACGGGTGCTTGGTGGCTCAACTGGGCCGAGATGAGTTTCTTGTCTTCCTCTATCTGGCGCAGTTTCGCCTTGTACTGGCGCTCGAAGGATCGGAGGTACTCGTCGAAGGGGACGACCTCGTACTTCTTCGGCCTCTCCGGGATAATCTCCGTGAGCTGCTTCTGATGGAGGTCGTCGAGTATACTGTATATCTTGGTGCGGGGCACCCGGCTGAGGTTCGCGATGTCCCTGGCGGTCGCCACCCCGAGGTCAAGTAGCGCCAGGTAGGTCCTGGCCTCGTACTCGCTGAGGCCATACTCCAGCATCTTGTCAAGTCTGTCTTTCGCGGTCGGATTCGTCATTTTCGGCAACACCTTTTTTGATTCTTACTACGACTTTTTTGGCAAAGTTTGAATGGTAACTTCTTACCCGCCGCATTGCGGGCAGTCCTTCGTCTTGGGGGTCCCGCCGACCCAGAGGTCCACCTCGTAGACTTCGTGCGAGTGGTCCCCATCGGAGGCCTCGTGGCCTTCGTTCGTGTAGTAGGGTGGATCCACCGGGTAGGTAGAGTTCGGCCCCGTGCGGTTGTGGTTCACCGTGGCATCAGGGCCCGGGTGTGTCCAGCCGCCCGGGGCGGCGAGGTCCTGCTTAGTGAACTTGCATGTGTCCACAATCGTTACGAAATTGTAGTACACGTGGGGGTCGGAACCGGGGAAATTGTCGACGTCGGCTCCCTTGATCTCGACGACCCAAGTGTGGAAAATCGCCGTCTGACTTCGGGCCTTTGCGCCGGCGATTCCTGGCGTTGTGACCCCGGGATCGGTATCGACGAGCTCCTCGTCCCAGGTTTCGCTACTCGGTGACGGTGGCGTGATCGAATTCGAGGTTCCCTCGTACGTGTACTCCGTCACGTTCCAGTTCCTGCCGTTCGGGTCCGTGAAGTTGTAGAATACACCGGTCGCTTCGAGGACTGCATCCCTCGGGTCGCTCGCGTTCTTCTGCGTCGCGTAGAGCGTTCCGCCGGCTGCATCGAACTCGAGGAGCACCTGGTCGTTGAACCACATGATCTTGGTCCGCACGATCCCCGCTATCGCGCCTCTACATTGGTCGAAGCCCTCGACGTCGGTGAAGAGCGTGTGCCCGGTCATCGCTACATCTGACCAGTGGACACCGTGCCCGAGCGCCTGTGGGACGCTTAGGAGCGCTATCGCTCCGAGCATCAACAGTATCTTTCGGCGTTCGTTTGGCAACTTTTCACTCTCCAGCATCGAGGGCCCGATTGGGCAACGGGGCCCGGTTCTCTTGGCGTTCGACTACTCTTCTTCCACGTTGACCGTGTCGCGCATCATGTCGAGCATGATCGCGACCCCGATCCCGAAGCTCACGTTGGACGCTTCCGTCGTTCCCGTCGCCATGTGGTATGAGGCGCGGTTCTCGACGGATGCGACCGAGTGGTCCGGTAGTCCTAGTGCGGCCCGCAAGGGGCCCGCGTATGGTTGTTCAGGTTTCGTCTTCATTTCGGCAACACCTCTACTGTCTTGCACGATCTGACCACAGGGCGGCAACCCCGAGGCCATCGAACGTGCTCGTCGTGTTCTCTACTCGCGGAATAACCGGTTTTGAGAACCCGCCGTCAAGACAGCCGTATTCACCCGCGGTGAGTACGACCGTGAAGGGAGGGACTCGTACCATCCCTCGCTTCTTGTCGGCCGGGTCCAGGGTCTTCCGCATGACATCCACCTTCGTTTTGCGTTCAGGCGCTCTGCGCCTGGAGTTCTCCGATAGCGGTCGGGACGGTCCTCGTTCCGTTCGCTTCGATGAGGTTCAATACGGCGGCGACAATCGCCGCGTCATCGGTCACCACCCCGGTGTCCCCACCTTGGAAGTAGTGGGTGTCGTCGGGCGTCGAATGGGCGGTCAGGAGCTCCCGGCTGTCCCGGATGACAATGAGTGCGCTTCCCGCCGACGAGCCGCGCCTGACTTCCGCGAAGCCTGCGAACTCGCGCTCCACGTCCTCGTGGATCTCGTCGGTCACGATCGTCACGCGCACGCCGGCCTCCGAGCGTTCCTTGAGTATGGGCGCGAAGTAGGCCATGCGCCTCGCTGCGTTCGCGGAGGCGAAGACGGTGAAGGACTCCTGGGCCGCAGCGCACATCGTCATCAGCTTCGAGGCGACGTTCCCGCGGCCTTTCACGACGACGAACGAACCGTCCTCTTCTTCCCGGTCGGCGTTTCGGGGCGCGAACTCCAAAGCGATCGCGGCCTTGTTGGTCTCTATCTCCTCGGCCTTCGTGCGGAAGGAGGATTCCAATCCGTCGAGGTAGTCGGAGAACGGGCAGACGGCGTACTTCTTCGGGCGTTCGGGGATGACCTTGATGAGGTGCTTGGCTTCGAGGCCGTCGAGCGCTTGGTAGATCTTCGTGCGGGGCACTCGCGACAGGTCGGCGACCTTGCCGGCGTGGGCGATGTCGAGGTCGAGGAGGGCGAGGTAGGCTCTGGCCTCGTACTCGGTCAGCCCGAATTCCTGCATCCTGTTCAAGCGGTCGGCGTTTATCGTCACTTTCGATTCCTCCAGCAGTGGAACCGAATCTGGCTGCCGCTGGTCCGATGTGGGACGTGAGTCCCGCGAGGCCCGGCGGAAACCGCGTTTCCGCGAGGGCCAAGGGACGTATTGTCCCGCCTCTGCAAACGCCCGGCGTGGGCCAGGCTATTGCACAGTTGAACCAGCGGGAAGGAAGTGCGCCACTTCCGGGCGGCAACCCGGATTCTTGGCGTCTTACCCTGCCAGCACTCGGTTCGGCAACACCATGCTACACCGTGACGTGCTACTCTGTGTCCTTAAAGCTTGCGGCACGAGTCACCCCAAGCCTAGGAAAGACGCCTCTTCACCACGAGGGACAATGCCGCGACTCCCACCAAGAGAAAAACCGGTGACACGTCGGGAACCCCGACAAGCTCCTTGATAAGACCAGCCCTAACCGCAAGTGGGGGCGAGAAGCTCAACGCGATCTGGTTCCCGAAGTTGTCACTACCGCCCAAAACGAGTCGGTACAGCGTAGGCTTCTGGTCCTGTGCGGCCTGCCAAGTGGCCTTCCACCGGCCGCTCTCATACTTCAGGACCGGCTTCACGGGGTCCGGAGTGACGCCACGCCCGATCGTCGCAAGCGGCGTCCCCAGCTGCGGCGTCATCGAAGAACCGTCAGGGTAGGTCAGGGTGAAACTGTAAGTGACGGGGTCGCCCGTCCGGATCTCGATCGCCCCTTCGAAGATGAATGAGACGATGGTGGCCGATGCGACCCCGAACTGCGTGGAACTGCCCCGGATCTCGTTGCCGAAACCATCCGTCCCCGTGATCAGCGCCTTGTAAGCGATGAGCGGCGTCCCGGGGGCGCTACGCCACCGCGCGATGTACCTGTGGTTCGCAAGGTCGGGGACCTGCTCGAGGTCCGCGACCTTCTTCCCCGAATTCGCTTCGTACAGGCTGAAGCGGACGAAGACGTCGCCGGGTTCCGCGGGCGCGAAGATCGCGATGTCCTCTGTCCGGTTGATGAACGTGGAGGAGGTCGTGAGGGCGCGGGGCGCGAACCCTTCCGTGAGCCGAAAGCCTAGCGTGCCGTTGTTCACGAGCACGTTCCCGTAGGAATCGTTCCCCTCGATCCTCATCTCGTAATCGCCTATCTCCATGGTCGTGTTAGGCGACCAACCGGCCCTCCAGAGGTTTCCAGCCGCCGGTGAGACCAGGGCGGACCCGACGAGCCCCGAGGGGCCATAGACGTTGACGCCCGGGGCCCCGTCGACGAGGGAAAGGATCGCCCGCGACGGGTAGCGCACCTGGAACGTGATGTTCGCCTCGCTGTTACGCTGCGCGGTGGCTCCCGGAGCCTTCACGGGGATCACCTCGAGTTCGAGCGGCAAGAGCGTAACGTTCCCCAAAGTGATGTTTATCGGGTTACCGTAAGCGTCGCGGCCATTGAACCCGATGACATAGGCGCCCGTCTGCGTCTTCTCGCCCGGGTCCCATTTGAGGACGAACTTCGTAGGCTCCGTCTGCGGGACGATTCCGGCCTCGCGTCGACCGTCGCGCGAGATCTCCATCGCGAACCCGGCGTCGCCCGACTGGCGAAGGACCTCCGCCGTCACCGGGCGGCCTTTGCGGGCCTCGGGCGGCGGCAACTGGAGGACCTGCCGTTCGACGGGGACGGGGACGACGGTGAAGTTCTCCGAGAAGGAGACGATCGTCGCGAACGTCCGGTTACGCCCGATGAGGGCGAACCGGTAGACGCCCTCCGCCGTCGAGAGGTTCGTGCGGAAGACCCCCACGTGGTTGAAACCCTCCTCGGGAAGGCCCGAACCGCCTTTCGCGTCCCGTAGGCGAAGCCCCCACGACGACGTCGATGCCTCGAACCTTTGGACCTCTATTCGCGCGATGGCGCTACCCTCCTCCCCCGTGTCGCCCTCCGCGCCCTCGAATACGGCCAAGGCCTCCTCTCCGCGCCTCACGGTCTTCAAAGGGTTCGTGATGACGGAGCGCGGCTCCTGGTCGATGAAGAGCCTGAAAGTCGCCGAGACCGTGTCCTCTATCTCGTTGCCGAAGCGGTCGCCGCCGGACACTCGCAACTGGTAGGACGTCACGGGGGAGCTGCGGTTGTGCTCCCACGAAAAACCATAGGTCCCGGAATTGGAGTTGAATTCGAGGAGAAAAGGCCCCGCGACCTCGCGTCGCTGGCCCGTCCCAAGCAACGCCTCGACGGTCCCTATGACGCGTCCGCTCGCATCCCTGGGATCCACGGGGACACTCGGCGTGTCCGCGTAATGTAGGGCAAACGAGTAGAAGGCGGGGGCGGAGCCCGCGAGCATGAGGCTGTTCGGTTCACGGACCACGACCTTTGAGATGAGCGCCCCCGCGACAGTCCTTTTGACGTTCAGGAAGACGACGTTCGGTTCGGGCGCGATGCGGTCGCGTTCATCGACGCGGAAGAGCCACTCACCCAATGGGTCGTCCTTGATGGAGGGAATCGTGAAAGTGCCCACGAACTTGCCGCGATCCGCGTCGACGAGCGTGAGCTTCAGGTCGAAGAAGCCCCGGACCTCGCCGAATTCCCCGGCCTTGGTGACGTTGAGGGTCAAGGCGTCACGCGACGAGGTCGGAAGGCGCGAATTGTTGAGTGCGGTTCCGTCATGGTAGGTCGCGAAGACGAGCACGTCCACCTGGTTCAAGCGCCTCACCGGGTTCTCAGGGGAGCCGGCCTCATCGCCGTTCACGAGCGTCAAGAGCTTCACCTGGGGCCGCGCGACCGATATCGTGAACGCACCGGTCACCGCCTCGTTATAACCGTTCCCATGTTTGTCGAGGCCCGGCCTGAGGCGAAGCCGGTGCTCGCCAAGGTCCGGGAAGTCGATGGCCGGTCGGTAGGTGACGTTCCAGACACCCACCGCGCCCGTGTAGTTCGCGACCAGGCTTGCGGCCACCTTGCCGTCGGACTCCCGGACGAGGTCGACGCGGAGTTCGCTCGCGTTCTGACCGAGGACGAGGGGGGTATCGTCCGGGTAGGCGATGCTCAGGTTCAGGCCGATGAAGTGGAGCCTCTCCATGGAGCGGGGCGTTCCCAGGAACGCGGCCCCGAGGGTGGCGGGCGTCAGTGAAAAATCGGGTGAACTCGCTGGATCCACGGGGTTCCCGTAGCGATCCGTCTGGGAGGGCACGTTGACCCGGTACTTCGGGAACCCGGTGGCGTCGGTGAGGGCGAGATCCTTGGGAAAGCGCGGGGTCACGACCCAGAAATTGGCGCCCGTTGCGAACCTCGCCGTGTCGTTTCCGACGACCCCGACGCGGCCCAAGGCGTCGACTTGGAGAAGGCGCACCTTGAGTCCTTCCGACGTGTTGTCGCCCGGCCCGAACAGGTCCCCATTGACATAGGCGAGCCTGAAATTCGCCTGGAATTCCACGGTGCGGTTCACGAAGGCGGGTTCAGCGCCGATCCCCGGGGCGGCAAGCATAGTGACCGTGATGTTCGACGGGCGGACACGGAACGTCAACTCCTCGGAACCCTTCGAACCATGCGAGATGGTCACGTAATGCCTCAAACATGCCTCGGAGGCGCCAGCGCACTGGAGGTTCGCCGCGTACGACCGTGGGAAAGTCCAGTTATGCGTCATGAGGCCTGTGGGACCGGCCTTAACGATACGAAGATCGACCTGCGTCCGCAGGCCCGAATCGGTGACGCGCTCCAACTTGACGGTGACGTCTTCAAGGGAGGGAAAGCCCGCTGCCCGGATCCTCAACGTGTCCATCGTGCGAAGCGTCCCCCCCGGGAACCGGTAGACGTCCGCGGCCCAGACGTCGAAGGTGGTCGCCGGGTTGTCGGTCTGCGACGGGGTGCCGTCCGACTCCACGCGTATCGTGTACGTCGCGTTCCATTTCGGCTCGGAGGAAGATAGCGCCGATGGAAAATCGGTCGGGAAGCGGACGTCATTGTAACGTCTTCCGCCGCCGGCCGGCGAGCTGTCGGTCCCGGCGGCCTCGGTGAGGTTCAAGGAGTAGATCGCGGCGCAGCGCGAGCAGCTCACGGAAACGGTCTCGGTCGCGTCCGTCACCGGACCCCACCATACCCTGAAATTCACTTCCGACCCTTCAAGGAATATCGAGTCCGAGCGCAAAGCCACATCCTCCCCGATGCCGACGGCCTCCCCCGAGAGAAGGAGCAACGCCCCGACTAGGACAAGCGGTAGGACGAGCTCGGCTGACCCATGCGGCAACTTCAATGGCTTCAAACCTCCAAGGGCAACGCTTGGCGGCGAAAACGCCTCGACCCCACGGGTCTTAAACCTTTGTCACAACCGGGGTCGGTGACGCGAACCCGTGGCCTCCATGAGACCCCTCCCCGCTTGGGGCGCTTGGGGCCTTTTTCGACCCGGCGCAGGCTCCTCCCCTCCACCAACGTGTCCCGAAACGCGTTTTCGTCGGCCGTTCGACTCATCGGCTGCAGCGGCGCCCTTTTCCGGCGGGCAAGGGACGAGGACGCGGTCGTCTCACCGCCCCGCGACATTGACGCCCTCGAACCGGACCGAAGGCACGTGGAGGTTGACGGGGCTGAACGAGCCCGACATGTCCCGGTAGTCGTCGGCGACGCCCGTCACGCGCTTCATTAAATCGGGGAGGTTTCCGGATATCACGACGGGTTTGACGGCGTGCAGGATCTCCCCGTCCTTGATCCTGAAAAGCGTCGCGGCGGTCACGGAGAAATCCCCGCTCTGCGGGTTTGCCGTGTGGGCTCCCAGCAAATCATAGACGAGGACGCCGTCCTTCGTCGACGACACGAGGGCCCCGAACTTGACGTTGCGGGCGCGTAGCACTATGTTCCTACCGCAGGTGGTCGGGGGCGCTTTCACGCTGCGCTCCGCGTCGCGCCGCTCGTAGCGGAGGCTAGAACCCAAGGCGGGCGTTTCGCGGCGCGAAGCGCTTTCCAGGTCGGCGAGGACCCCCGTCAGGCGTCCCTTCTCGATGAGCACGTTGCGCTTCGACCGCACGCCTTCGTCGTCGTGGCTTGCGCTGTTCGGCATCGCCGGGTCGAGCGGGTCGTCGACGAGCGTCAAGGCGCTACTGGCGACCGTGTCGCCGATCCGCCCGGAGTACACTGATTGGCCCTTGTCGACCACGTCCGCATGCAACGCCTTGACGAGGAGGAACTCGAAAAGCGTCTCGGACGCGAACGGCGTGAATATCACTTCCTTCGGGGCCTTGCCAAGGCGTCTAGGGCGCGCGGCTCGAACGGCCAATCCACCCGCATTCCGGCCGACCTTGGCCCAATCGATACGACCGCGCATCTTGGAATCAAAATCGAAGCCCGTGGCCGAGCCGCCGTTCTTGTAGACCGTGTATGCGCTTGCATGGATGGACGTTGCGACCTCCCGGAAGCGGGCGCCTTCGCTGTTCACGAGCGCGCACCCGTCGGTGCCCCAGCCTACGCCCGCGCCCGCGACCACAAGATGAGGGTCAACGTCGAGCGCCGCGCGAGTCAGCGTGACGAGTCCCTCGACCCCCATCTCGGCCGTGAACGCTAAGATACGCGGGTCCGGCTTCAGGACAGCCGCCGCCTTCTTCTCGCCCGGGAAACGGTATTCGGTGCGCGCCGACAACCGGGAGATCTTGAGTGCCCGGCCTACCGCCGAGCGCGCCTCGTCGATGCCGGTGTAGTAGGCGAAGCCCAACCGGCCGCCCTTGATGACCCTTATGGCACTTGCCTCATGGGAGGCCGCGTGGGCGTTGCTCACCGAATCCTTTTCGACGGAAAAACTGGTGCCCGTCGACCACATCCCGAAGGCCTCCGCGGAGTCTGCCCCGGCGCGAACCGCGAGCCGGACGGCCTTTTCCAGGTCGCCAAGCACTTCAGCGGCCTCCATCGCGAGGCATCGGGTGGGCCCGATCCAAGCCGTCAAGAACGCGCGCGAGCCTCACGCCTTGCGGGACCCCCATCAACCGCCCCCCACCAACGCTTCGCTCATCCTCACGTAAGGGCCGCCGTCTCCGACCGGCACGAGTTGTCCCTTGCCGCAAAAACCCGGGGAGGCGAGTTCCACTTTCTTCCCGACCGCGTCGATCCTGGCGAGGGTCTCCAGGATGAGACCGTTGATCGAGACGTCAAGAAGCGGTGTGGTGATCTCCCCACGCTCGATGAGGAACGATTCCTGCGCGCTGAACTGGAAAGTCCCCCGCGCGACGTCCACTTGCCCACCGCGGGTGCCCATGGCGAGTATCCCCCGTTTCGTGTCCTTTATCATCTCCTCGAAGCCCCAGTCGCCGGCATCGATCATCGTGTTGCTCATGCGCACCAAAGGGCGTACTGAGTAATCCTCCGCCCGCGCCCCGCCGTTTGGCTTCATGCCGAGTCTTCCCGCGGTCTCCCGGGAGTGGATGTAACCGGCGAGCTGGCCGCGCTCGAAGAGCACCTTGCGTTTTGACGGCAACCCTTCGGCATCGAACGGGATGCTTCCGAAAGCGCCTCTCACCGAGGAATCGTCGACTATCGTGACCTCGTCGCTTCCGAACTTCTCCCCGATGCGGCCGGCAAGTAGACTTTCCCCCGCGATGACGAGGTCCGCCTCGCATGCGTGTCCGAGCGCCTCGTGGGCGAAGACACCCGTGAGGTCGGGATCCGTTATCACGGGGACCTTGCCAAGAGGCGGGCGTCTTGCCGACAGCATACGTACCGCCGCTTTCGCGGAATGCGCGACCGCTTCCTCCGGATCTTGCTTGGAAAAGAGCTCCATGCCTTTTGTCCCGCCGATCCTGACGCGATGGGACGTCATCCGGTCGCCGCGACGCGCCCCGATGTCCGATTGGAAGAGGAGCCGCGTGAGGCCGTGTTCGCGCCGCAACCCTTCGCTGGTCTCGTAAACGGTCTCCGTCCGGGTCATTTCGACGCCCGTGGAGACGGAATTCACCTCCGCTTCGCCCTTGGCGGTCTTCCCGACGTCCATGAGGAATTGGATCCATTCCTGCGGGGTCTTGTCGAACGGGTCCTTCTTTGGCTTCCAAAACCGTCGGGCGGGTGCGGTGGACACGGGCGCGAGCGTGATCTTCTCCTTTGCATGCGGCGCGGCCGAACGAGCGACGCGTAACGCCTTCTCCACGGCCTTGGCCACGCCGGTCCTTGTCACATCGGTCGTCGACGATAGGCCCCAGAGCCCACCATAGAGGACGCGTACGCCCACCCCACTCTCGCTTCCCGACACGCAGCGCCGGATCTCCCCGTCCTTCACATCGAGAACAAAGCGTTCGTCCTTCTCGTAACGGATGTCGGCGAAGGTCGCCTTGCCCTTCACCGCGGCCGCGAAGGCCCTTGCGTTGACACCCACGCTATGGCCCTAAGTCAGCGGCCTTTAAAAATTACGACTAGAGCGCGCGACGGGGCTCACGTACGACTCGTGGTCTTGGAAAGCCGGATGACGCCGTCACGCCGTGCCGGGCGGGCCGGTGTCGCCGTCGAAGTTCTGGGCCGAGGGCCTGCAGGCTTCGTAGGTGACTTGGGACATCTCGCGCCAGAGTTCCTTCTCGTACTCTTGGGGATCAGTGGTGTCGATGTACGTGATGAGCAAGCGGTCGCGCGAGCTGGGTCGGTAGAGATCGGGGTCGACCGTGATCCTTTCCCAGGTCGCGTTCCCCAGGAGGTTTACAAGCGGTGAATCGGATCTGGGTCGCGCCGAGCACGATCCGCCCTCTGAGAAGTCGAAATGTTGGACCCACATCTGGACCTCCTTGCCGCCGCCGTTCTTGTATGACCTGGACTGGTCGATGACCAAGGTATCGGTCGTGAGCCTCATTCCCATCGTATGCAGGAAGAAACCGATGGAGACGTTGGTCGCATGGAGGTGGGTCACGTCGCCGACCCCGCCTTCGACGTGGACGTGCGAGTCCCTGACCTGGTACTGGGACGCACCGAAGTTCACAGGTTCGAGACGGTCTACGAAGACGGCGAAGTCTGTGTGCACGTGGGCGCTTCCGACGAGTCCGAGCCCCTGGGAGACCCGAATCTCATAATCACGGTCCGCGGAGCGTGGCGCTTTCAGGATGCCCGACGTCAAGGCGTAGCCGATGCCGACCACGATGAGGATGGCGACGAGCGCGAGGATGAGCGACTGCGTCCGGTTCCCCCCGGCTCCTAGGCCTGCGCCGCCAGATTTGACCCGCCGTCCGACCTTTGCCAACATAATCGGGCGGCAGAACGACTCGTCGCCCTTAAAGGCTTTGATGGGCCCGCTTGGGCGAAAGGGTCGGGGCCCGCTGGGGCGAAAGGGTCGTCAACACGTCGCACAGCCGATGCTGTAAACGGATGCGAAACGCCGCCCCGCAGGGCGCCCCACAGGAGGCGAGGCCCTTACAGCGGAGGCGCAAAGCCCGCCACCGGGCGAAGAAACCGACGCATTATTATACGAAAGTCGTGGATTAAAATGCGGGATGCACGATGTCGACAGCATACATGCTCGTTTGCGCGAAACCAGGCCGCGTCGGCGAAGTCCTTCGCAGGCTGGATGGGGTGCCTGGCGTCAAAGACCACGAGATCCTTTTCGGGGAGCAGATCGCCGCGAGGGTCGACTTCGCGGGCGTGAGTCTCGAACAGGCCGCCAGCACACTCAAGGCCATAGACGGGATACTGGAAAGCCGGATGTACGTGGGGAAGCGCTGCCACCTACTGGTCCGACCGGCCCGTTTCTACCCGACCGGTCGTAGCTCCACGAACTAGGTGTCCGTCATGGCGAAAGGTGTCTCCGAACATTTCGTGAAGATAATGGACGGCGAGGGACGCTCCGCGAGCCGGGGACTGGTCGCCTTCGCAGGGTTGGGGGCGGCGACCTACTTTCTCGCTGAACTCTCCGACCCCGACGCGTACGGAGCGAACGTCAAGACGTTCGCCGCCGCGCTGGGGCTCGGGGCGGCCCTCGGCGCCCTCTACGCGTACAGGACGTTCGACGCTTACGCGAAAAGCCTCAGGGCGAAGTGGGACCATTGGATGCGCGATTCCGTCGGGTCGGCAACCTTGGGAGAGCTCGCGGCCAAGGTCAACGACCGTGAACCGCCCTCCGCCTGGAGGCGGGCCGTAGCGGCCTCCATCTTCATCGTAGGAAACGCGGCCTTCTTCATCGCCATGTGGCTCGGCGTCGAGCTAGGCGGCCTGGCGACGGCGTTCGCGGGCATCGATGGTCTACTCGTGGGCGCCTTGGCTGGCAAGGCGTTGTGGACGATCTACTGGACTCGGAGCTTTGACAAGGCCGTCGAGGAACTCATCGGCTCGGGGCGCGTCGGCGTTTGGGGCGATCGGTGACCGTTGAAGGTCCGAAAACTAACAAACGCTTGAAACGACTACTCTGGACTTGCCAACGCAGAAGCGGATAACGTAAGCCAAGGAGCCTGCTCGGGAATCGTTCGCGGTTTCCTGACTCGTTTCGATGAACGCGTATCTTGCGCCATCATGCCAGAATCACGGGAACGCTCGGAGGGAAAACGCTCAAGCCTTATGAGATGTTTCAGCCAAAGTGAGACAGGTCAGGTCTTCCATTTCTGAACGATTCCCCCTCCCGCATGATGGAGGAAGGGGAATCAATAATGGAGAACGGAAACAGGAAGAAATGGACGCCTCGGGCAAAACTCGAGATCGTCCTCGAAGGCATGAAGAACGAGACCGGCATCGCCGACGTCTGCCGCAAGCACGGGGTCAGTACGACCACGTACCATCTTTGGCGGGACCGGTTGTTCAAGAACGCTGGCAAGGTCTTCGAACACGCCAGTCGGGACAAGCCGGACCATGAGGTCGAAGAACTCCAAGCCGAACTCCAACGGCCGAAGAACGTCATCGCGGAGATCACGAGCGAGAACCTGGAGTTTAAAAAAACTCCTGGGCGCTGGAAGACGGGCCGCGTGAGATAGAGCGACTCATGCCCCTAATCGAGGAAACGATCCGGGACACGAGACGGCGCGTCCGATGGCCCACGCGGCTCATCCTCGCCCGACTCGGAGTCCCGAAGGCGTCGTACTACAGGTGGCGAAAGACGAGCCCGTTGGTACGAGAGGAGCGACCGCCTCAACCGTTCGAGATCCTCCCCGAGGAACGCGAGGCGGTCCTCTGCTACGGCCGAGAGCACCCGAAAATCCGCCACCGCGAACTCGCGTGGCGGATGGTGGACGAGGACGTCGCGTACGTCTCGAAAAGCATCGTCTACCGGATCTTGAACGAGGAAGGCCTCATCGCGGAGTGGCAACAGTACCGGCGAGAGAAGAGGTTATTCATCCGGGCGGAGGCGCCCGATGTGAAGTGGCAGTCGGACATCACGTACATCAAACTCGGTGGACGGAATTATTACCTCATCACGTTCATCGATGCGTACTCGCGGTACATCACGTACTGGGACCTCTTGACCAGGATGGACGGCGACTCGGTGAGCCTGGCCGCGGAGGCGGCCCTTGGCCGCCTCGCTGGCGGGAAGATGCCGATCATCCAGACCGACAATGGGAGCGGGTACATCAGTCGAGACTTCAAGATCGTCCTCAATCGGAGAGGCATCACGCATCACCGGATCAGGCCGCATACGCCGACGGACAACGCAATCGTCGAACGCGTCGAGAAGACAATCAAGGCCGAGCTCCAAAATCATGAGCCGGAAACACCCGACGCTGCCCGACTCATCATCGAAGGGATCATCCGCTGGTACAACCACGAACGACTACACTCGTCAATCGACTTTCTCCCACCGTGGGTTATGTACCGTGGTAATCCCCAAGAGGTCCTCGAACGGCGGCGAGTCAAACTCGCCGCCGCGCGTCACAGGCGAAGGGAACTCAACCTTCGTCGGCGCCAGTCACGCTTATATCTCGAACAGGGAATGACATTCACGCGGGAACCGGAATCGCAAAGAAACGAGGAGACCCGATTGTCTCACTCATGCTGAAACGTTACACCTCCGTGCCCTGTAGTTCATGTGACTAATCATCCAAACATAGATAGCACGCACCGCGCGTTGCGGCGTTCCGTGGGCGCATCCGTCGGTGTTGGCATCGTCGTCCTCGACGCAGAGGGATGCGTCTTGCTCGCGAGCAACGAGGTCCCAAGCCTTCTTGGCCTCGCGATACTCAACCCCGGAATGCCGCTGACTCAAGCGGCTTCGCATCTCCCGGCGCAAGTCCGGAGTGCCATCGACGACGCCGTTCTTCGCGGCCGCGACGCCTCGCTGCGCGCCGTCCGCGCCCCCGCGCGCGGCCTACTCGATTGGGAGATCGTCGCGCGCACCGATCCGAAGACAAACCGCGTCATTGAGGTCGTGATCACGCTCGCGGAGTCGCCTGCCCGAGGGGAGCTCTCGTATCAGGCATTCATCCACAGCACGGATGCAATCCTGATCACGAATCGAGCCGGCGTCATCGTCGATGTCAACCCCGCGTTCGAACGGATCTACGAATTCGCGCGGGAGGATTGCGTGGGCAAGACGCCCCGCATCGTCAAGAGTCCCACGACGCCTCGCGCCATTTACATTCGCATGTGGCGCGACATCCTCGACCCGGCCATCGGTCGATGGTCGGGGGAGCTGACGAATGTCGACAAGGCCGGAAATGAACACCGTGTTCTGTTGAACATCGACGCGGTCCGGGACGAGACTGGCACCATCACGCACTTCATGGGCGTCGCGACCGACGTGAGCACGCGTCGCGCCTTGGAGCGGCGTGCGGCGCACGCAGAGAAGCTCGCCGCGCTGGGAAGCCTCGCGGCCGGCGTCGCGCACGAACTCAACACGCCGCTCGCGAACATCCTACTCCTGGCCGAGAACCTGCGCCGGCGTACGACCGACCCCGAGGCGCACGTCCGACTCGAGACGCTCATGGCCCAAACCGAGGCGGCCTCGCGGATCGTGGGGAGCCTCCTCGACTTCTCACGCCAACACGAGATACAATTCCGCGAGCTCGACCTCGTGCCGCTCGTGCGCGACGCGCTGGCGTTCGTGCGCGGGAAGAGCCCGCCCGGCGTCGTCATCCGCGAGGTGCGTGAAGAGGGGACGTTCCTTGTCCTCGGGGATCGCGACCAACTCACTCAGATCGTCGTCAATATCGTCCATAACGCGATTTACGCGATCGGTGGCAATGGCGTCGTCACTGTTCGCGTGGGCGGCGACGAGAACCATGCGATCCTCGCCATCGCTGACACGGGGCCTGGCATCCCGCCCGACGTGCTGCCGCGCATCTTCGAGCCGTTCTTCACCACCAAACCCGAGGGAAAAGGGACCGGCCTCGGTCTTGCAATCTGCTATGGCATCGTCCAATCGCACGGCGGCGTGATAGAAGCGACGTCGCTTCCTGGATCGGGCGCGACGTTCACAATCAGGCTCCCCCGCGCGGAGGTGTCCGCGTGAAACTGCGGATACTTATCGTCGATGACGACGCGGTCTTCCGTGCCGAGTTCTCCGACGCACTCAAGGCGGAGGGTCACGACGTTTCCGCGGCACCCGATGTCGCCGACGGGGTCGCCGCCCTCCAAAAGCGGCCCTTCGACGTCGTGTTCACGGACCTCCGCATGCCGCGCAAGGGCGGGCTCGATCTCATTCGCCAAGTCAAACGGCGCTGGCCGTCAGTCCTCATCATGGTCGTCACGGGCTTCGCCGCCATCGACACAGCCGTAGAAGCGATGCGGCTGGGAGCGTTCGACTACGTCCAGAAGCCGTTCCGCATCGACGCCGTCCGCAAGTCACTCGCGCTCGTCGAACAGGAGATCGCGTTCGAGCAGCTTTCGCTCGTCGACCATGACCCCGTGGCCCTTGCGGCGGAGATCGCCCGCCGCGAAGACATCGACGTGCTTCTTGTCTCGCCGGAGCTGCCCACGCCGCTTCCGCCGCGCGTCCAGCACACACCTCTTGAACCCATGCAGCCGTACAAGATCAAGGAAGCCTTCGTCCGCTTCGCCGAGGGAAAGCCGCGGGCAGGGCTCGTCGTCGGGAACATGGATCGCGTGCTGGCCGTCCACCCTGTGAGCGACTGCGTGGAAATCCTTCGAAGGCTCCGCGACGAGGCGCACGGCCGGGGCCCCATCGCGATCGGATTCAACCCGGCGGCCTTGCGACGCGACGCCATCGCGGCGCTACGCGCGGCACTCGCCGCCCCCGAACTTCACGGCCTTGTCGAAGCCATCGGCTCGCCCATCCGCCGACGCGTACTCCGTCGTCTCGAAGCGGGGCAAGCATCCTTCACACAGCTTCTCGAGGCGAGCGGTATCACTGAATCGCCCAAGCTGTCGTTCCATATCCGTCGCCTCGTCGACGTCGGCTTGTTGGGCCAAGCGGGGGCGGACTACCGGCTTACACCCAAAGGCGCGCAGGCAGTGGGTGTGCTTCATCGCCTGGAAGAGGCCGCGACGCGCGAGCCGTTCTCGTTCATGCTGTTCGGGTCGAACACCGGATGATCCCCCGGCGGGTCCTCGCCCGCAGCCTCCACGCGTCGGCGCAGCGCGTTGTTCATCGCGGTCTCCCCGATGACCCGGGTGAAGCGACAAACGTCGCGCAGCGCCATGGCGCACGCCGTGAGCATCGTGGCGCCGGCGGGGTCGCAGACGCGAGCAAGCACACTTTCGGTGAAATGGACCTTCTCGTGCTCCATCTCGTAGATGCTCTCGAGGAGGGCGCTGGCGCGCTCCGCGGAGCCCGAAAAGAAGGCGTCGACTCCTACGGCCATGTGGCTGCAGATGCGGTTGACGAACTGGTCAAGTCCGACGCGGATATCGTCCGCGATCTTGATGTCTTGATCCTGGAAGCGGAGCACGACATCGGCGACTGTCTCCATGCTGTCGCCGATCTCTTCGAGCGCCTTGGCCAGGACTCTGCATCCCATGGCCTCCTGCACAGAGTCGAGCCCCATGTGATGCGCGACGGCACGGTCGTTCGTCGCCAGCGTCAGGAAGCGCACCGTGAGATAGTAGAGCCGGTCCGTCTGGTCGCCCAAGGCGAGGATCTCGCGGGCCGCGTGCGCATCCCGGTCGGCGAGGATGGGTATCGCGAGCGCCACCATGTCATCTGTGACTTTGAGGAGACGATGGACGTGCTCACTGAGCCCGCTCCATGAAGGGTCGAGGTAGCTCTGGACCCGGAAAACGGCTGGCCCGCTCTCGACCACCGCGAAGCCGGTGAGCCGTTGGGCCGTCAAGCGAAGTGCGTCGAGTTGCTCGCGCGTGAAGGTGCTCTGCGCGAAGACGTCGACCGTATCGTAGGCGGACACGTAGTAGCCGATCAGCACGCGCTCCAGCTCGCGTGGCGAGGTCCCTGGTTCTGTGGTGAACGTGGCGCGAACGGGAGCGACACTACAGCCGTCCGCGCGAAAGAGGATTAGGGAGGCGTCCTCCTCGTCGCGGAAGTTCACCGCGTCGCCCGCGTTGAGACCGATGCGCTTGGCCCACCTGCGGGGGAGGGTGACGGCGAGACTATTCGTGCCCACTTTGTGCACCCGACGGACGTCCATACCCCCTTCACTCGCCCCACAATGCCTTAAAACCAGTAGTCGTTTTGCTTGCATGAGAGAGCGAAAGTGGGGGCGGGTAGCGACTAGTCGCTATAGTGCGGGTGCTGAGTCAAATCCGTCGCACGGACGACCGAAATAGGTGACACCCGCCTGTTCCCTTCGGAGATCCCATGTTTAGCCTCCAGAAGACGCACTTCGCAATCGCCGTCGCCGGCATCCTCTTGGGCGCCGTCGCGGCCTACGGCTATGTCAGAGTGACTACAGAGGACGAGATAGTGGCCGCCCCGTCCGCGGCAACGGGAGCATCGTCGGGAAGCGGGACCACCTTTCGCACGATGAGCGTTTCCAAGCTCCCGACCGAAACGGTCCCTGCGGGGAACGTGCAGAGTCGTCTGGCGACGCCCCCCACTGGATGGGACACGTCCTTCGCCGTCCGTCTCGACGTCAAGCTGCTTGGCCAATATGACTCCCGCGGTCCCGCCGCGTGGGACGCGGCCAAGCACCCGCTCGTGTACGTCACGACGAACGGCGCGGGCTACGCCGGGTTCTTCTCTGGCCTCGACCTCCCCGGCATCGCCATCATCGACGCAGACACGTACGAGGTAATCCTCGAGAAGCAGTTCAAGCTTGACGGCGTGGAACCCAAGAAGCACTTCGAGGACCACGGCGTGGGCGTCTCGCCCGACGGCAAGTGGATCTACCTCCCAACGGCCGACATGAACAAGACCGTCTCGGAACGCGGGCGTCTCCTCATCATCGACGCGAAGACGCTGAAGGTCGACAAGGTGATCCAGCCCGCCGGGAACCCCCACCACATCAAGACAGTCGATTACTACGACGGGAAGGCGGTCAAGAACCTCGTCCTCGTCGAGATATTCAACTGGAACAACCCGGGCGGCGGGCCGGGTTCCGGCATCTTCGTTCTGGACCCGATGGACGACAACCGCGTCGCCGGCGGGTTCCGCAGCGAAGACGTCCAAGCTAACCCGTATCTCGCGTTCCCCCACCCAGATGGCCGCCACCTCTTTGTGGGTCTGCCTCCGGGCCCGATCGGCGACCCTGACATCAAACACCACGCCGAGGGATGGGTGGCCGTGATTGACATGACGACCTGGAAGCCCGTTGACTTCTACATGGCGGGCTTCGACCCCATCTGGACGGCATTTACTGCCGATGGGCAGTTCGCCTACGTCACGGACGGCGGCTCCGACGAGATCTTCAAGATCGACAATGTGGAGCAGAGGGAGGTCGGCACGAGCCGTTCCTCCGTCCACGGCGCCTACGGCGGCCACCTCAACTGGGACGAGACGAAGCTCTTCACCGTCGAGAAGGGCGAAGCCTCCCACAACCGTGGCAAGACGCTGGGTGAAGTGGACGTCGTGGGCATGAAGCCGGTGGACAACCACGAGATGCACTGCCTCCGCGGCGATCACGGCCTCATCCACCCAGACCCTGCGAGGAACGAGCTGTGGATCAGTTACAACAGCAACTTCCGAGATGTCGTCTTCGACATGGAAAAACTCGAGATCAAGACGACGATCAACCACACAGGAAGCTCGCACAACGGCGCATTCGTCAAGTACGCAGTCGTCCTGGACGGCTCGTGGACCGGCGAAGTCCTCTCCGACCAGTCCGGACTCCACGGCTCCGCACGCGTGCTGAAGGAAGACATGCTCGGCGTGAAGGAGATCGTCTACGGGGCGACGACGACCCCGGTGACGGTCTTCCGGTGAAGGTGCGATCGCCATGACCAAGACAGCGAGCTTCCGGAACTTCGGGTTCGTCATCGCTCTTGGCGCCGCAGCCTTGGCGCTCGCGGGGTGCGTCAATAACGACCCGGCGGAAAGCCAGAGCGTGGTACCATCATCGGGCATGGCATCGTCCTCGTCCACCGATGGCGTAAAACGGTTTGACGTTAACATCACCGAAAAGGGATTCAGGGTGCACGATGGGAAAGAGCTTCGAGTCAAGCAGGGCGACAACGTCAGTATCGTGTTCCACCACGCGGAACCCTTCGGCGACGATCACCCGATCTACTTCACATGCACGGACCGTGCCGCGACCGTGACCGCGACAAGCGGGACGGCCACGATGGCTTTCGTCGCGAAGAAGGCGGGCACCTGCGCCTTCTTCTGCACGAACGGAGATTGCGGGCCCCACAAGAACCTCCAAGATGGAAAACTCATCGTGGAGGCATAGGTCATGGCGCCTCGCGGCCTTGTCGTTGCTGTAGGATCCGGGTTGGGCATCTCGCTCCTCGCGTTCGCCGCCGTGTTGGCAATTGTCGACGTTTGGGGGGAATCTGTTCAGACGCCGCAGGCGGCAGCAACCGCAACACCCCAGGCACTGCCCTTCACGGCGGTCCCGCTCGACGACGATTCCGCATGGACGACCAAAGAGAACGAATCCGGCGCCGCGAGGCTCGTCATCCGCCAATTCGGGACGGAGCTTGGCTACGTTCGCATGGGCACGTCGACCTCCATCTGTGCGGAGGTCGTCGACGCGCACGGCGCACCCGTAGAAGGCGCACACGTCGCGTTCGTCGCCCACGGACAAGCCGCGATCGAGCCCACGAACGCCCTGACGAACGACGTGGGGTCTGCTTGTGCAAGCCTCACGCCACACGCAGGAGGGTCGCTCCATGTGCAAGCGATCGCCACGAAGGACGGATACGAGCCTGCGAGCGCGGGCAAAGTCTCCGAAGTCGTGGATGCCTCCGAGACAACGCCAGGGCCTGCGGGCGCGAACCTCACGGTCCCCGCGGTTTTCGCGGGAGTCGCGGGACTCGTGCTCCTCCTCGGCGCAGCGCTTCTTACGCGCGGGGGGGTGGCCCGAAGGCGCTTAACCGAAGAGATACCCAGCATGCGTCCCTCAAGTTCTTTACGGAGGTCTTGAGCGGCGGCTCGTTGACTTTGACCGGCACGCCTCCCCCGGTAACTCCAGGTCCAAAACACGAGTGCCTTGCCTGCGCGCGAACCACGTGGCCATCGCGACCGCACATCGAGCGCAAGCAGGACGCGCGAGATTTGATCCCGGAGACGACAATGGAATCGGGATCTCCTGGCGGCGCGTCGTGAAGCGTGCGGAAGACGTCCGCGCCAGACGGGCGGGGCTGCGTCCCCGCCCGACTCCTTTTCCTCAGCTACTCAGAGATGACATCTAAATCATCCTGCCAAAGAAACTCGGCCCACTCGTGCTCGCAGCAGCTGTCGTCGGCACCTTGATAGTCGCTGCCGTCGCGTGGGCTGCGACGGTCACGTTGATGTGCTCGCCGTCGTCCCGTCGGGATGCATGTGGGATCGCGGTCACTCCAGCGCATTGAGCGTCGCGGAACGCGCGGATCCGCGCGAAATTGTTGTGGTCTCCGGAGAGGTCGAATTACTCATCGATTCCGATAGCGTGGCCAAGCTTGGTCGGGTCCGCTTGGAGCGCATCGACGGCCCCGCACAGCGCTTTCGTGCGGGTCGTGAATTCCAAGTCCGAAGGGCGCTGTCCATGCGGCGTCCACGACCTGTTGGGCGGACGCGGCCCTCCCTCTGGTCAGCCACCTTACCAGTCCGGTCAAATCTTCGTCGAGGGGGCAGCCCGTTTTTCGTCGGTGCCGCAGTTGATGCATGACCTTCGAGAAACAGCGACGGACGGCGTGAGGCGCCCGTTCGAACCCACCGAGCCCAAGGAATGGCGCTAAGCGAAATCGTATATGAACACAAGGGGCAGGCGGCATGGATAGTCTTGAACCGCCCCAGGTCGTATGACGCCTGCACCGTCGCCACCCTCAAAGAGCTATCCCGCGCGGTCTGCAAGGCCAACTCAAGAAAATGACCGGAACGCTTTCTAGAAACGATCCTGTCTCAGGCCCCAATCTCTTTGGCGCCGTTCTCGCCGGTCTTCTCGCCCGTCGTCGCCTCCTTCTTCTTCGTCAACTCCTCGGGGAAGAAGCGCAGGATCATGACATCGTCGAAGGACGAGACCCAACGATAGGGGATGGAGACGTCTCGCCCTCCGTCCACGAGGATGGGGTTCGTCTTCCCGACAAGTATCGAGTCGAGTTTCCGCCCGGGAAGGTCAAGGATGAGGTTCTTCACGTTACCGACGAACGTGCCGTTCTTCGTGTAGACGGGGAGGTTGACGAAACGCGTTATCTCTTCCAATAGTGCACCCAACCCGCCTTAGATTGGTCGGCGTATAAAGCCCTTGCTTTTTCTTTCCACGCCCGCGATCCGACGCCTCGGGTCGCGCCTCGCTTCCCCATCGTCGCCACAAAACATCTTTAGCGGGCCGTCACATGGAGGCCAACGATGGACGTCGGCGAGGTCCTTCTTTACGCCGGGTTGGCCGCCGGCACCGGGGCCATCCTCCTATACGCTTTCGGCCTCGCCCGCCACGAACAGCGCTTCCGACGCGTCGCCGACCGCCTCCTTCTCGTAACCGCCGCGTCGGTGGCGGGTGCCCTCGCGACGCTCATCTCCTATTTCCTCCGCGGCGACCTCTCCTACTATTATGTCTGGAACTACACGAAGGTCGACTACGAGGCGCCGTACCGGCTGGCCGGCGTCTGGGGCGGTCAGGCGGGCACCCTCCTCCTGTGGGCGACCGTCGCCCTTGCCGCGCTCGTCATGGAACTACGCATCCAAGGCGCGCTAAAACGCGCGCGGAGCCTCGAGGAGAACGACACCCGCTTCTTCGACGCGATGAAACTCTTCGCCGTAGGGGCGGCCATCAGCCTCCTCTACATGGTCGTCGACTTGGGCCTCTTCTCGTTGACGGCCGACTATTGTTTCCTCGCGAACGCCGGCACCGGCGACTTCGTCTACGCCCCGGGCTGCAATTCCGCGTTCACCCCGCTTGTCGTGCGGCCGCAAGGCAACGGCTTGAACCCGCTGCTCATGTCGCCTTTCATGGTGATCCACCCGCCCGTCGAATTCACGTCGTACGGCCTCATCATACTCGCGGGTGCCGCCGGCGCGGCCTACGTGGCGACAGGGAGCCGCATCTGGAACGAGACCTGCCTTCTCTGGACGCGGCTTTCGTGGCTCTTCCTCACGACCGGGGTCGCCCTCGGCGCCCTCTGGGCCTACTACGTCCTTTCGTTCGGCGGCTACTGGGCCTGGGACCCCGTCGAGACGGGGAACCTCCTCCCATGGATCGCTTTGACCCTTCTCCAGCACGCCCTCCCGCAGGAACGGAAGAAGAAAGGGTACGAACATTTCGCCCCCTTCGCGGCGATCACGGCCTTCGCGGCGACGATCCTCGCGACGTTCATCACTAGGAGCAACCTCTGGGCCGCGAGCGCCCACGCGTTCCTTCCCGGTGGAAGCAACGACCCCGACCCGTTGGTCCGCCTCATGAGCGTCATGGCGGTGTCGGAGTCGGTCGCGTACCTTTCCCGCCTTCTCATCGTCATCGTCCTCGGGACGGGTATCCTCTTCCTCTTTCGCTACGTGCGCCACAGGGAGGGTGGGGGCGAGCGCAGGCCCTTAGTGGCCGTCACCTACATCGGTCTCTACGCCGCGCTAATCATCATCGCCCTCGTCGATGTGCGCACCCTTGCGCAACAAGGCGCGGCCGCGGTGCATCTCGTGGGCGCCGGGAACACACTATTCGGGTGGGCGCTTCTTTTCCTCGTCTTGATCGGGGTACCGCTCGTTGCGCTCATCTGGTCCATGCCGGAAGGTGAAGAGAAGGCGTACAAGTCGCCGCTCGAACTCGTGAACATCGACACGCTCATGGCCGCTGGCATCGCGCTGTTTGCCGTCGGGTTCGCCTTGACGCTTCTGCTCCTTCTTCTTGCCGTGAATTTCCTGCCGAAGGAGATCTACGATACCCGCCTTGCCTACGTCGTCATCCCCCTCGTTCTCGTCATGGGCGTGACCCTCTCTTGCAGGTTCATCGGGGCGTCGCGGTCGGTCGCGATGGCGTTGGCCGCGTTGGGCGTCGGGGCGATCGGGTATCTTGCGCTTGGGAACTGGGGTTGGCTTGCGCTCGGCGTCCCCGTCCTGGGCTTCGGATTCGCTTCCACGCTCCACCGGACGATGAAAGCGGCCGAACCATCGGACGGCGCCCACGCAGGAACACGCGTCGCAGGCTACGCGCTAGTGGCTGCCGGGGTGTTGGGTTTCGTTTTCTGGGCGTCGCCGCCGGCCCGCGTCGGGATACTCGGCCTCTCTGTGGCCGTGCCCCTGTTCCTTGTCCCTATCGGCCTTGCCGCGGCCGCTTCATCGCTTCTTCTTGCCGTGCCGGTCCTCTCGGGGCGCGGCCGTAGAGCGCATGTCTTTGGCGCCATCGCCGCCTTTGTGGCGTTCGGATACGGTGCGTCTTTCCTCCTTGGACTTTTCGTCATGGCCAAGGCGGTCGCCAAGGACACTACTTTGCGACCATGGGATATTCGCCCTCTGCGGTCACAGTTCATGAAGACCGGCCGCTACGCGATGCACGTGGGTGCCGTTCTCATCATCATCGGCTACGGGGCGAGCACCTTCTACCAGGAGACCGTGGGATTCAACACGATCTCGTCGTGGGAACGGGGAAGCACGAAAGAGATCGGAGACTACGCGCTCACTTTCGTGGACTCGAACGGTATCGACACGGACGGTGATGGGCGCTACGAGGAGGTGACGGCGGTCATCCGCGTCGAGACCAAGAGCGGGCGATTCGTCGAGGATTCTCCCATGACGCTCTACTGGGAAAAGGACCAGGCACGTCATTTTTCGAGGGAGTACGTCACGCGGGACGGCGTTTTCGACGTCTATCTCAACGCGGATCCCTTCAATCCCCCGGTGTTCAAGACGGCGGCCGACGGGTGGCAGTCCACTTCGAGCCTTACGGCGGCGGGGCCACGCCAGTTCACGGAAGCCGACGTCGAGGCAATCGCGCTCTCGGTACGCACATTGCCGCTCGTAGGGTGCGTCTGGGCCGGTGTGGCCCTCATCGACGTGGGGATGATCGTGATACTAGCGACCTTTCCGGGCCGCGCGGCCGTAAGGCCCGCGAGGAAGGACGCGTCGACCGCTCCGGCGCCGGCCTGAAGGCGTCGCCGAGGGGCCGGCCAATCATGCGCTTTTAATTCCCCGGTTCGGCACGTTTCCCGCGGTGGGGCGGGTTTCCCGGGGTTTTCGAAAACGATATCTATCCGCATGATTTTCCGACGCGTAGGCGGCCCATGCGAAAGATCCGAAAAGTCTTGACGTACATCTGTTGCACCTGCTTTCGTACGTTCCCTGCCGGGGGCGAAGCGAAGGCGCACTGGCGGGAGAAGCATTACAAGCCAAAGCCGAAGAGGCCGCGAGGCCGACCTAGGGGTTCGTAACTCATCGTCTTGCAAAGGCCGATTCTAGGGTTTTGTCGATTTCCAAGAAGGTAGAGTGGCCCGGCGAGTTGAGCTCGCCGGGGCTCTTTTTCGGGAGGCGAAGATGTCGATCGTCTCGATCAGGCTGCGGCTTCCCCGCGGGAGACCGGGCTTCCTTGCGCGAGGGGCTTTTCCCTTTGCGCGCGTAGGCTCGCGAGGTGCGCGAAGTCCATGAGTTTGATGTACTCCATGCCGTTGGCGGGGCTGATGTTCGCTTCAAGGATGAAGCCGAGGGCGACGCTCTCGTCTTGGCCGAGAAGCTCAAGGGTCTCGAGGTCGAGCCCGCAGTCACGCGCCTTCGTCTCGAGGGCCAGGAGGGTGGCCTTCGGGATGAGGTCGTCGTAGTTGAGGTTCAACAGCGTCCGTCTCTGTTTCAGTCGCGCGTTCATGGTTTTTCCCCTCTCTTTCCACCCGGAAAGGGTCCGCAGGAGTCAACCAAAAGGTTGAGTTCTGCTTCCAGAAATGAGATGCACAGGTGTCTATTTAACGATTATGGTACGAACGTTTCGAACAAAATGACATATGCACGAGCGGATTACGATAATATGACGGACGAATACCAATTAGTCCGGAAATAAGGTAAACAACGTACAGATTAGGCTTTTTTCGGTACTATGAGCCAGCTTTACCGAAGGACGCCCATCGCGGTCAACTTCTCCGGAAGATACGTGTCGGTCACGTAATCAAGACCGTACTTCGCGAGGGCCTGCTGTTCGGACTTCTTCCCAAGCTGCAACTGGAGATTGATCTCACCGCGCCAATCCTCGTTCGCAAAGCGCGGGTCCGTGAGTTCGGCCTCGAGCGCCTTCACATCCTGCTCCGTCAACTTGTCCGTCGGCAACTCATAGTTCACGATGTCGGACGGCGTGATCCCGAGGTACTGCGCAGCGGGGGTCGCCAAGTACTCGCTGATGTGCGCCGTCTTTATCGCCCCGTAGGCCACCGACGCGTAGATGCGGAACGACCACGGGTCGCCATCGGTGAAGACGACCACGGGAAGATCCGACTCCTCGTTGAGCCTCTTGATGAAACGCCTCGTCGAACGCGCGGGTTGGCCCTTGAGGTGGACGAGGATGGCATCGTTCGTCTCGTCGAAACGGTTCTCTACCAACCTGTCGAACATACCACCGGTCTCGATCGCGACGACGAGCTTCGCGTCGATCTCCTTGAAATCGAGCTTTCCTTTCTCGACGTTGTAGGGTATGTTGTACCCGGCGTCGCCCACATCGTCGCGGCAATTGATGCGCCTGCGTTCGCCAGAGCGCACCGTCTCCTCGATCGTGAGGTTCCCCATGACCCTCGCTCCGTCCTCTTCGGGCCTGAGCTTGAAGTCCTCCCGTAGCGCCCCCGAGATTATCTCAAGGTCCTCGGCGAGCTTGTCGCTTTCCGCCTGCTCTCCGAACTTCGCGAGGTCCCACCCTTCCGAGATGTAGTACATCTCTCTAAGGGTCGAGGACTTCCTGGTGTCGATCATCTCCTTGATGAAGTCCACCATGTACATCGTGCGAAGGAGCATGTAGGCGCCATCGGTCGTCTTCGCCGATCGGGCGCTTTCCGATTCACCGTACTTCCACACGCCATGTTCGTCGGACAGGACTATGTTGGACTTCGTGCGGACAGGAATCGTAAGCTCGGGGACCTTCAGGTCATCGAACTGATTGTAGACGCTCTCGGCGATCTTGTAGAGTTCTTTGAGAGCGACCTGCTGCCGTCCCGCCGCGACGTTGTCCATCGACTCCTTCTGCTCGCTTGGCTTGCGGGTCTTGCGGGGGGGCATCAGGCATCAGTCTCCTTGTGACCCTCGGCCGCGATGGACTCGCCTTGCTCGTCCATCCGGCCTCGCATATCGCGTCGGCCTCGGCTCACGCCTCGACCTCCTTGTATGCTTCGGCCCCTATGACCAATTCTTCATCGATGCCCTTCACGTAGAGCTCCGTCTCGTCGAAGTCGTCGGCATCGACCTCCTGCAACTCGAACGCGAAATCGCGCGATTCGCCCGTCGGTATCCGCTTCACTTCCCAGAGGACCAGGCCGTCACGGAGCTCGGCCGCCTTCGGCTCGACGTCCGCCAGTTTCGCCCCGTGCGGCACGACGGAGATCAGCGAGAACGTCTTCCCGTGGTGCGTGTAGTTGGTGAGCGTTAGCTTCACACGCGTCGTCCTCTTCGCCTTGTCGTGGAGTATCGAATCGGTGATCATCATGTTGTTCATGATCTTCGCGACGACCCCCTCGATGTCCGGGACGGGCTTGCCGACGATCTTCGCCGATTTCGCAGCGATCATGGGGAGGATCTTCCGTATCAACTCCATCTTCGCCTTGAGGTAATCGTACTTCTTGCGTTTGCTGATGTGGCTCTTCATGCGGCGGGCGCATTCGCGTAGCGCCAACTGCACCTCGTTCTTCATCACCTCGATGTCGGCGACCGCCTCCTTCGCTTCCGACGTGAACGGCACGTTGGTGGACGCGACGTGGACCAAGATCACGGCCGGGCCGAACGGGATGCCCTTCCCGCCACGCTGGTCGAGGTCATACCTACGCCAATCGATCTCCTCCACGGCGTGCGTCACGGCGCAACCGCCCTTGTTGTACATGAGCGGCACGCGGTTGGCGAAGCGGAAGATGCGGACCTGTTCCTCGCCGTTGAGCTTGCCGCCGTAGGCGATGCCGGCCTCCACCTGGAAAGGATTCCCGGAGTAGACGGCCGCCGGCCTCGTCGCCGTCACGAAGAACTCGGCCTCCGTGATCTCCTTCTTAAGCCCCTTCTTCACCAGGAGTTCCCCGATGGGCGAGAGGCAATCCGTGGGCGGCGCCATCACCTTGACTTTCCTGAAAGCGTCGACGAGCCGCTTGGCGTCGTCGAGTTCGAGTGACTTCGGTTTCGCGTTCTCCTCGAGTTTCGCCGCCTCGATGATGTCGCGGGCCGTGCGGTATCCGACACGGCTGAATTCCGTCGTGAGAAAAGAAGTGAGTTTGTTGGTCTCCGTGGCCTTCAACATCTTGAGGAGTGTCCCGAGCTCTATCCCCTCCGGATGCGGCTTGATCTCCGCCGTCGGCGCGGGAAGCTGGTCCGTTGCGCGCTCGAATATCACGGTCTCGCCGTCCGGTTCCTTGAAAGTGATCTTAGCATGCGGGTTGACGATCGCCGTCGAGCGTAGGTACTCGTAGACGGATTGCGCGCCGCGTTGGTACTTGGCCTCGAGGTGTACTGCGATACTCGTCCCGTGGGGCTTGTCCCAACGGACCTGGTCCTCTTTGAGGACCTCCGCACGGTTTTTTTGCGTGTCGAGGCGGATCTCGAGCCTGTACGCGGGGTAATCGGGGCCGATCTTGCTCGTCACGACCGCGTGTTTACCCGTGGTGAGATTCGCATACATCACGACCGCGGAGATCCCTATCCCCTGTTGGCCCCGCGATTGCCGTATCTGGTGGAAGCGCGACCCGTAAAGGAGGCGCCCGAAGACATTCGGGATCTGCGCCTTGACGATACCCGGTCCATTGTCCTCGACTGTGAGGATCAACTCATCCGTCCCGCCCTTCGATATCGCGACGTTGACCTCGGGAAGGATGGAGGCTTCCTCACAGGCGTCAAGGGCATTGTCGACCGCTTCCTTGACGGCCGTGATGAGCGAGCGCGTCGACGAATCGAAGCCGAGGACGTGCTTGTTGCGTTCGAAGAACTCCGCGACGCTGATGTCCTTCTGTTTCTTCGCAAGTTCCGTGGCGATCGGCGCCGATGTAATGGAAGTCGTAGACGTCCCTCCGGGGGCTTTTCCCATCCCGGTCGTCCAAGGAGCGGACCCGCGTATAAAGTCTTTGTTTTTTAACGCGCGCTAAGGAGGAAAAGGCGTTTCACGTCCCTTGCGCCGTCGACCGCAAGCCGCGCGTGATACGCGATACGGCTCAGTTTTCAAGCCGTCGCATGACGCACGCTTCCCTCCCCCGTGCGGTCATGTGGCTCGCCGCGTCGCCGCCCTCGTTCCAGAACACGCGAAGGGCTTCAACGCGTCCGACGTCTTGCGACCAGTGCCGCGCACGCGAGGACCGCGAGAAACCACGGCTCAAGCCCAGGCACGACGTTCTTTCCCGCAAGTTGGAAACTGAACTTGGGCTTGTCCCCGATGAGGTCGGGGCGCGTAGGGTGGAGGCTTTCGGCCTGGATCTCCACCGTCCCGCCTTCGTCGGTCGACCAAGGTGTCCTGATCTCGACCTGGAGGTCGCGCGTGTTCGTCGCGCCGTCCGCGAGGCTTTCGAGGGTCAGTCGGGGTGGCAGCGTGATGATGCTGAACTCGGGGGACGTGGTGAGCCGGAACCGGACTTCGACGGGCGAGTTCCCAAGGTTCATGAGCGTGAACGGGACGATGATGGGCAGACCGCCGCGAGACGGGATGGATTGGCCTTGGGGGCCTTGGAAGGCGAGTTTGGAGATGAAAAGAGGAATGACGTCTTCCTTGGTGGCCTCGCATTGCGTCGTGGGCATGTTCCCGTTCGCTTCGAAGGACGCCCTGACCGTGATCGCGCCTCGAACCAACGCCGGCGCACGAAGACTTGCATTCAGGAACATATCCGTCTCGTTCGTCTTTGAGTTCCCGAAGACGTTTCGTGCCTCGACATCGAAGGCCAGCGTGACGTTGTGGATTGTGTAATTTAGCCACTCGGGCTGGGAGACGACCTCAAGGCGCGCGATGCTTCGAGCCGGCGCCTGCCGGCCTTGGTCGACGCCAGGAGCTGATCCCGGGCTGAAGATGTAGTCGACGGCCACCTTCATCGCCTGCACCCGATTTGGCACGAGCCCTGCGCCGAGGTCACCTAGCCGCACGTTGCAACTTGTCATCGACTGTGCGTGAACGCCCGGTAGCGCGACGGCCGCGAATGGCATCAAAATGAGGATAACAAGAAGTATGCGCTGGGACATCGACGCCCTTTGCTAGGCCGGAACCCTACTTAAGAATATTGGGAATGGGGCAGGATTGACCTGTCGGCGGCCGGGCGGGAACCGGCCCAGAGCAGCGATTCTTCCCTAGGCGAACGCCGCGTCCTTGACCACTTTGTCGGTCTCGCGCATCCTGTGCCCGAGGATCTTTTCGATGGCGCGCTCGAAGTCGTTCATGCTGATCGTCTCGCGCTCTTCGCGTATGGCGAACATGCCGGCCTCGGTGCAGACCGCCTTGATGTCGGCGCCGCTTGCCGTGACCGGGCATTCGCTTGCGAGGCCAGCGAGGTCGACGCCTTCGGCGACACTCATCCTTCGCGTGTGGATCTTGAATATCTCCAACCGACCGGTCTCGTCGGGGAGTTTCACCTCGATCATTCGGTCGAAGCGGCCTGGGCGTAGAAGCGCCTGGTCGAGCATGTCCGGGCGGTTCGTCGCCGCGATGATCTTCACGTCGCCGCGGGCGTTGAAGCCGTCCATCTCGGAAAGAAGCTGCATAAGGGTCCTTTGCACTTCGCGATCCCCGCTCGTCGACGCTTCGTAGCGCGACGCCCCGATGGCGTCGAGTTCGTCGATGAAGAGGATGGTCGGACCCTTTTCGCGTGCCATCTGGAAGAGTTCGCGCACCAGGCGAGCGCCTTCCCCGATGTACTTCTGCACGAGTTCGCTACCGGCGAGTTTGATGAACGTCGCTTCCGTGTGGTGGGCGACGGCCTTTGCAAGAAGCGTCTTTCCCGTCCCGGGCGGGCCATAGAGGAGAACCCCTTTCGGCGGGTCTATCCCGACGCGTTCGAAGAGTTCCGGGCGTTTCATCGGAAGCTCGACGGTCTCGCGGATCTCTCGCACCTGGGTCGTCATCCCACCTATCTCGTCGTAGGTGGTCGTCGGCGCGTCGATGACCTCCGCGCCGTAGACTAGTGGATCCATCGATGGCGGGAGCACACCAACCACAGAGAGTGATTGTTGATTGAGAGCGACGCGAGTTCCCGGGACAAGCGATTTGCGGTCGATGAATTCCGCCGCTTGGACCACGAAGTGGGGTCCGGTGGAGCTTTTCAAGACGATGCGTCCATTCTCGAGCGTGTCTTTGACGTAACCGACGAGTAGCGGCGGTGTCTTGAGTTTCTCGATCTCCGCGCGGAGTGCTTTTACCTCGCGAAGAAGCCTTTGGCGGTCCATCTCTGCGAGACGGTATTGGCTTTCGAGACGGCGTTTCTGCTCCCGGAGTTGCGCGTTACGATCCTCGAGGGATTTCAGTGGGTCGTCCGACTCGACCTGTTCCTTTCCCTCCGCCTCGTCCCCCACGTCACGCTCCTCTGCCATGGACTAAATACCGCCTAAAGCCGACCGGCTCATAAGTCCTCTTAGGCCGTATATATTGATTGTGTTACATCGGATGGTCGGGCGTGGGGACCATCGGAATCGACACCGACATGCCCCGTGGCCCGCCCCAAAAGGGGGCTCCGAAGCGCGACGTCGGGCGGCCTCCTTTCGGCCGCCGCACGCGTGACCTTTAAAGGCCCGCTCCAGATTGTGGGGCGAGCGTGGAATGCTGGAGTGCGAGATCTGTGGGAAAACGGTCCCAAACGTAAGAAAAGCCACCATCGAGGGGACCATCCTCAACGTCTGCGGTGATTGCGCCCGCTTCGGTGTGGAGCACGTGGGGCCCGCGATGGAAGTGACCAGAAGAAGCGCGGTCGTAGAAGCTCTGCGCAAGCGCGCCCAGCGGGGGACGAGCCGCGACGTCTACAAGGAGATGGTCATGGAGCTCGCGCCCGATTACGGTGAGCGGATACGCACGGCCCGCATGGCGAAGGGCTGGTCGGTGGAGGATCTGGCGTTGAGGATCCTTGAGAAGAAGGGCGTGCTCGCAAAGGTGGAGCATGGGTTACAGCCGCCGAGCGACGACCTGGCCCGCAAGCTCGAGAAATCGTTGGGGATAACCCTCTTCGAGAAGGTCGAGGCGAACTTGCCTACTGGCAAAGGCAGCGGGAACCCGAACATCACGCTCGGCGACCTCATCAAACGCCAACTTGGAAAAGGAGGCCAAGAAAAATGACGCTCACGGCTGAGGAGGTCGAGAAGATCAAGAAGGCAGGGGCGATCTCCGCCAACGCGCGGCGGCACGGCGCCAAACTTCTCAAGGAAGGCGCGAAACTTATCGAGATCGCGGAAGAGCTCGAGAACCTCATGCGAAAGGAGGGCGCGGAACCGGCGTTCCCATGCTGCCTGACTTTGAACCGCGACGCGGCCCATTACACGCCAAAGCCCGGCGACGAGACCGTCCTCAAGAAGGGGGACGTCGTGAAGTTGGACCTTGGAGCCCATGTGGACGGCTACATCGGCGACACGGCAGTGACCGTCGAGGTGGGAACGGACCACCACGCCAAACTCATTTCGGCAAGCCAGGAGGCGCTGAAGAACGCGATCGCGTTGGTCAAGCCAGGCCGTAAGATCGCTGAGATCGGCGGCAGCATCGAGGCCACCATCCGAGGATTCGGCTTCAAGCCCATCGTGAACCTTACAGGCCATTCCATCGAGCCCTACCTGCTCCACGCGGGCGTCTCCATCCCGAACGTCGGCCGGGGCGCGGGCGTCTTAGAGGAGGGCATGGTCATCGCGATCGAACCGTTCGCAACGGATGGCGTGGGTCGAATCAAGGAGTCGAACGACGGGAACATCTGCCTCTTCCTCGATGCCCGGCCGCAACGAGTGCCCGGCGCCAAGGCCCTCCTCTCCGACATTGAGAAGGCGCGGCCCAAGCTTCCTTTCGCCTCACGCTGGATGAAACGGCCCGGCGACGATCGGTTCGAATTCAACCTCATGACGCTCGTCCGGTCCCGCGCCGTGTTGTCTTACCCGGTCTTGCGGGAGGAGGCCGACGGCATGGTGAGCCAAGCGGAGCATACGATCATCGTGTCAGGCGATGGCGCGATCGTGACGACGGCGTAGTGACTTGCCGAAGCTGGCGGGGAATGCGTGCGAACGTGCATCGGGCGTCGTCGCGAAAACAATTCGACGTAATAGGGCGAAAGCTCGGGGAGAAAAGTTGGAAGGGGTGCTGGCCTCACTAGGAGGGGATGGGATGCACTTAACAACTACCAGCCGGGCCCTTCCATGTGTTATTACCCTTGCTAACTATAAATAACTTACGAAATTATTCAAGCGGGATATATAAATGTAGAATTTCCCGAACTTGTGAACAACGGCGCTTACATTTCAAGCCCGCCGCCTTCCATGCCCACTTATCGCGCGACCAATATTCGATGAATTCTTATTAAACTATTGCGGATTGATCGTGACCACGTTGTTGCCGCGAAGCACCACGGTGCCGAGGCGGCGATTATTCTCGTTGGCCCGCTCCTCTGTCTCTTCCAAGACGAGGTTCATGTATTGGTCGTACCCGACCAATTTCCCCTCCAAAGTCCGGCCGTCCTTGAGCATGAGGGACAGACGTTTGTTCATGTGTTTCTCGAGGACATCGAGGGGCATAGCCATGATAATCCCGCCTTGAAAGCGGTCGAGGGTATAAAGCCGTTCCTTAGGAAGGGCCGGGAAGCCCGCCGCGACGCCGGGATCCCTCGAAACCCATCCAACACGGCGTCAGGCGGAGCGATTGGCGTGCCTTGACTCGAAAAAGCCCCGTACCTCCGCGTCTGGGTCGAGCGACGCGTGGAGTCCCTGGATATCGCCTGCAAGCCTCTCGGCGCGCCGATCGAGTATGAGCAGGACGCCACGATCCGTTTCGCTCCTTATGAGCCGCCCCGCAGCCTGCAGCAGCCGCCGCTTCATCGGTGCTTCCACAGCGTACTCGAAGCCTCTGCCGAACTTTGCATCGTAATAGTTCTCCAATGCCTTTAGGCGAAAACTCGGCTTTGGATACGGAAGGCCCACGACGACGACCATTTCCAGTTCGTCGGCGGGAAAGTCCATCCCTTCGGAGAGGCGCCCGCCGATGACGCCGAGAAGCGCCCTGCCGCGTTTCGACCGGAACTCCGTCACAAGCCCCATGAGCTCCCCTTGGGTCATCGCCCTGCGTTCGGCGAGACTCACCGTGAGGTCGAGACTGGGGGCGACGCGCTCGAGCAGGTCGTAGCTCGGGAAGAAGACGGCACAACTTCGGCCCGCGGCCCGCAATGCGCCGTTGATGCGGTTCGCGAGTTTCGAAGCGGCCTGGGGGTCCCGAGCGACCTCCTCGTGCTTTGTGGAGACGTCTCTTGCGAATATCGCCAAACGGTTAACGGCCGGGAAAGGGGACGGAATGGAAAGCAGGGGCGTGTTCGGCGGGAGCCCAATGGAGTCCCGGTACTCTTCCAGAGGGCGCAATGTCCCCGACATGTGGATGCTCGCGTGCGCCTCCAGGAGCGAACGCGTGACGAGGCTCGGGTCCAGGCACGCCGCGGTAAGCTCCGGACCGCCCGACGAACGGGTGATGAGTTTGACGTGCGCTTCATCGGCGAGCGATAGCCAACTCTCAAGGAAGCTCCCAGCGGAGTGGATGTAGCTACGCGGGAGCTTGCCCTGCTTCCTTTTTCTCTCCCGGATGCTCTCGCCGAAGTCCAACATCCGCTTGATGGCCTCCCGTAGCCGCACCGTCGTGGTGCGCAGTCGGCTCAGGAGCATCGCCTCGAAATCGCCGTCAGCGACTGGGGCATCCTCCTCGACGAGCGACCCGTCGGCGAGTTCCTCGATGGCGGAGCGCAGTTCCGCAAGGAGCCTTGTCAAAGGAACACCTTCCAGCACCTCCAGGTCTCCGAATGAACGCGTCTCGGACATGGCGTGATCGATCGAACCGCGTGAAAGCCTGTAAGTCAGGATGTCGCGGGCGTAATCAGGAAGGTTGTGGGCTTCGTCGACGACCACGACGAAATCGGTGATCTGTCCGCCGGTCCATGAGAGAAGTGAGCGTCGCAGCTCCGGGTGGAAAAAGTAGGCATAGGGCGCTACGACTAGGCTAGCGTCCTTTAGAAGAAGTTTCGTGAACTCGTAGGGGCAGACGCCTTCGCGACGCGCCGCCGCAACGACCTCCTCGCCCGTCGGATTCGCGGAGCGCGCCCAATCTTCAAGGCCGTCCAATGACCGGCCCCACATGTTGCCATAAAAGCGGCATGTGAGGCGGGCGGCGGAACTGGACGAATCGCCCAGCCGAGACCCAGCGCTTCGGAAGGGGCGCCTCGCATCGTTGCCACCTGTCGATCGCGCCGTCCTCCACTGATCCCGACTGCCCGGGGACTGCCTTGCGCTTCCCGGCCCCGCGTTCCACGTGACGTCGCCCACGCGGTGTGCTTCCTCGACGCCACGTTTCCGGTCGCGGCACATCTTCGCAAGCTCTTCCGCATCGGCGCCATCGAACTCACGCTCCTCGTCGGCGAGAAGGCAGAGGTTGCGGCGTCCTTGCAGTGCGACTGCGTGGATCGGGAGCCCTGCCCGCTCGCGGATCGCCCGGAATTCTCGTATTACCTGTACGGCTTGGCTGTTCGTCCGCGTGAGGTAGAGGATGCGCTTCGCCTTCGGAAGCGCCGCTTCGAAAACGCCCGTGAGCGCACAGACGGTCTTTCCCATGCCGGTGCCCGCCTCGACGACCACGTGGGCTTCGCTTTCGACCGCTCGTTGGAAGAGCGTCATCATCTCTTCTTGCCCGGGCCGGGGCACGTAGGGGAAAAGACGCACACGCCGGAGAAGGTGGCGGCTCATAAAAGGGGTTTGAAGAGTGGGCCGAAAGTAGCGACGGCCAGTGGAGGCTTCGCCTATAGGAAGCGACGGGCCGTGGAAGCGTCGGAAAGCCATCGACGCAACGGGCCATGCCGCGTTCGATGATGGACGGCCCAACAAGTCGAAGGGCTGACGCTAAGAAAACAGGAACAGGCGGCGAGACGACCTCGCCGTCAAAACGTCCGAAGTCTGCGTTTCGAATCCTTACATGCGGATCCGAGCGGCCGAAGCCGCGCGCAGGCGGCGAGGCTAGCGGATGAGGATGCCTACATCCGAATCCGGGCAGCCGCAGGCCGCCTCAGCGGCCGAGGCAAAGCGCAGACGCTCACATGCGGATGCGCGCAGCCCAGACGTCCTCGGGAAGTTCCGAGTATATCTGGAATTCCGTGTCTTTGTCGCGCATCTTCTTGCGGAGCTCCTCCGCCGCGCCGAGGATCTTGTCCTTCCTAAAGAGCCAGTAGTGCGTGCGCCACTCGCGGCCGTCGTAGAGGGTCGTCTCCTCACGTTCGGTCGTCAAAAGGCCTTCCTCTTCGAGTATGTAGAAAAGTTGACGGTCTTCGGGTTCAAGCACGTTGTCGATGATGCGGTCGTTGAAACCGAATATGTCCATCACGAACTCGGCGTCGCGATCGGCTTCCTCAGGTACCAGGCCGATACGGTCCTGGACGGCCTGGGAAAGGTCCTCGACTGTAATGATCTCGGTGTCTGCCTCCCGAATCTCCTGCCTCGACATCGGACGATAGTGTGTGACTGCCCGTATTTATAGCTTATTTTGGCGCTGTACAGATGAGGCTGCGAAATTCGCGCTCCAGAAGGCGCCTACGCCGGAAACTTCGTGAGATTGTATGAGGGACGGGAATCCATGGACCGGCGTTGATTTCGGGCTCGGGGACGACCCGCGACGGATTCGCTGGCGGACCGACAAGAATTGGCGAATCCATCGGAGTTTCTACGGTCCATTGCCGACCGCGACGCCCCCCGAATTAGGGGTCCGCCTTACCGCGCGACGATCGGATTTCGCGAATGATGGCTTTTCCTCCAGCGTCTCAGCATGGAATCGCGCGAAATCGCCTCATGCCACCTAATCAACGTTAAATACAAAGACTCTGATGGCACCTTCCCTTCTAAAGATAAGGAGACTCTCACATGGCAATCTGGCAGGCCGAATCGGTCCGGATGAACAGCGGCGGACGAAGGATACGAAGCCACAAGAAGCGCCGCTTCGAGATCGGGCGCGAGCCCCACCCGACTGGCCTCGGCGAGACCAAGCGCAAGACCGTGCGCGTGCGCGCGGCTTCGACGAAGACCCGCCTTCTCCAAGGGAACGTCGCTTACGTGACGGATCCCAAGACCGGGACCACCAAGAAAAGCGAGATAAAGACGGTGGCCGAGAACGCGGCGAACCCGAACTACGTGAGGCGAAACATCCTCACGAAGGGCGCCATCATCGTGACAGGCCTTGGCAAGGCGCGAGTGACCAGCCGGCCGGGCCAGCGCGGTGTCATTAGCGCCGTCCTTCTCGGGAAATAGGGTTTATCTGGGACAGCGGGCCTCCCGGGGTCAAGATGGTGTCCAAAGACGACGGCGTCTACGTGTTGTACCCGGAATACTTTGATAGACGAGCGAAGCGGCCTGTAAGGCGCGTCGCCGTGGCCGCCGCCCTCGACAACCCGACCGCCGACTTGATCGCTAAGGCCGCCCTCGAGATGCACTTGTCGCCCACGATAGAGAAAGGGACTGGCCACCCCGCGACCTGGGAAAGGCAGGCCGGTCGGGTCCTCGTGAAGGCCGTGGGCGCGAAGAGCGCAATCATACAACAGATTGCCGAAAAGATCCGCGTGATCCAACAAGCCGAGCGCGAGCAATCCAAGCTGGACGCTGCGCGGAAAAAGTGAGTCGGCTAGCCGGTTCGCTTCCTTCCTACGACCGTCACGAACTGGTTTCGAGGACTAGATACCGCCTTCCCGATGGCGTCGTACGCGCTTATTAGCGGCCTCGCTCTCTTCCTGATGAGGTGGCGAAGATGGGGATAGAGGAACGGGCCGTGGTACATGGTCGCCAGATGGGTAAATCCTGCGCCCGATAATAGACCGCGAAGTTCGGGTCCGGAGAATTCCGTCTCCCATCCCGGCGGCCACCTGTTCAACGCCATCAGCCCTTTCTTGTACAATGTGTAGAGGTTCCACCGCTGCGGGACGTCGACCATCATGAGGCCTCCGACCTTGATGACGCGCCCTGTCTCCGCGAGGAATGGCGCCGGGTCGCGAAAATGCTCCAAGACACCGACCGAATAAAGTGCGTCAAAGGTGCCGTCCTTGTATCCGAGTTGAAGGGCGGACATCGTCGCGATCGTGGCGTCTACGCCTTTCGCCCCGGCCGATCTCACCGATAACCGTGATGCCGCGGCCGAGATATCGATACCGAAGCCCCGGACGCGACGTTCCTTGACTAGGTCCGCAAGGCCGGTGCCGCTACCGCAACCGATCTCAAGGACGCTCATTCCGGGCTGCAGGTGCTCCTTGAAGAACCTCCTGACACCGTCCGCCGCATCCGGCGTCCAATCGCCGGCGCCTGCCCTCTCCACGTCCTTCCAATGTGAGTCGAAGGCGCCTTGCGAGCGGGCCTCGACGGTCACGGGGTCATTGGTCGACGTCAGGATCTCCTCGCACTTGCTCCGCTAACCCATCAAAGTATAAGAAAAAATGGAGGAAGAGGGGCGCGAACCCTTGCTCGCGCCCGACTCCCGAGCGTTTTTAGCTTTAGTTCCTGCGGCGCCTGATGACGAGCATCGCGGCCCCAATGGCTGCGATCGCGGCGAGCGCTTCGAAGCCAGGCGTCGAGGGTTTCTTGACCTCATTCACCTTGAGCGTCGTGGCCGCTTGGTCGCCGACGGTCACGGAGTAGGTTCCTTTCTCGGCGATCTGCAGGTCGAAGCCGACCGTGGTCTCTTCGCCTGCGCCGAGCGTCACCGACTGGGTCTGCTTGGTGACACCGTTCACCTTGAGCGCGACACTTGAGGTGCCGCTCGCCGTGCCGGTGTTCTTGACCTTGGCCGATACTGCCACAATGGCGCCCGCGTCGACTTCCGTCTTCGAGAGCGTCAAGCCGCTGTAGGTGAAGGTCGCCGTGGGCTTCGAGACCGTCATGGTCTTCGCCGACGCCGTGCTGATGGTCACCACGAGTGCGCCTTCCTTGGTCGTGATGAACTGGAAGGTGCACTGCTTGGAGCTACCGGCGTTCACCGTCACGTCCTTGCTGTCGACGGTCGTCCCGTCGACTTTGAGGTCGCACGTGAAGGTTCCGGCTTGGCCACCAGTGTTGGTCACGATCGCCGATACGAGGACCGTGTCACCGAGGTTCGCGGTGGCCGGCACTTCGAGTGTCGTCACCGTGAAGGCGGCGGGCCCGACCGGGGTCACGACCGTGAGCGTCTTCGAGGCGCCCACGAAGGTCGCCTTCGACGCGTTCACCGTGTAGTTCCCAGCCGCGAGTGCCGTGAAGGTCAGCGTGCCGTCGTTTCCGGTTGTTCCGGCTACGACGCCATCGACCGTCACGGTCGCGCCCGACACGAATCCAGCGGTGGTTCCCCTCTGGATGACGGTCACCTTGACCGTGTCGCCCGGGCTGTAAGTCGCTTTGTCGAAGGACAGCGTCAAGCCACCTACGGGCGTGAACGAACCGGCGGAGTCGCCGTTCACCAGAACGTCGATCCTCGTGCTACCCGTGGGTAGCACCGTGAATGTCGCCTGGCCAGCCGCGTCCGTGATCGCGGAACCGAACCCGCCCGTGAGGGTCACGTTCGCGCCCTCGATAGGCGTTCCCGCGACCGACCTCGTCACGGTCACCGTTATGATGTTCGATTCACCGACGAAGATGTTCGTCGGCGTGATCGTCACCGTCGGTGCTTTGACCGGGAGGTTACCCGTCACGTTGTGGTAGGAGCTACCGGACACACCGGACTTGAACGCGAAGTAGATGGTCCCGAGGGAACCGCTTGCGTTCATCCTATCCATCCTGAAGACGCCGTTCACCACCGGGAGGGTGATGTTCGCCGTCGTCGGCGTAATCGAGAAGCCCGTCGTGTAGGTGGTCGGGCTCAAGGATCCACCGGTCTGGCTGGTGTTCGTCCAGCTCGCGTAGTATTCGGTCGTGTTACCGGTCACCACTGCGATCGTCCCGTTCGGCAGGGTGCCGTTCGGGTTCGTCACTGTGCAAGTGATCGTCGCGTTCCTATCTACGCCCTTGTCGAGCACATTCGGGGAGCACGAGATCGTCGCGTTGGCAACGGTCACGGTCGGTTCGCTGCCGAGGTTGTCGTGCTTACCGTCGCTCGTGCGCGTGTAGACCTTGTAGGTGCCCCAGGCGAGCGTCGCGGTCGTCGTCGTGTTGCCGATGTTGCTCGACGATGGCGTCGAGACAATGGCGGCAGACGGCAACGTGTTGTTGTTCGTCAAGCTCGCGTACGCGGTCGCGTTGAGGAAGTACACATCCGCGGCCGTCGCAGTAGCGACCCCGCTGATGGTCCTCGTCGTGTTGACCGTGTAGACGGTCGACTCGCCCGCAACCGATGCGGACGGGCTGATGGCAACGCTCATGTCGCGGCCCGGCGAGACCAGGATCTTCGCGTAGGAGTAGTAGGTCTGCGTTCCAGACGTGAACTGTCCTACGGCGATGAGGTGGTCGTTCGCCAGCGTGCTGTTGATTCCGCGAATGAGGTATTGGCCGTTCAGACCGTTTCCAGCAGTTCCGTTCCCGGTCGTGCCGTTCACGAGTGCGCCCGTGTCACGCCTAAGGAGCGAGACGTTACCGAACCCTTGGAGCAGGGTGCCCGTCGAGTCGGTCAACGTGAACGTGATGTCCGTCGGCGTGTCCGACTTGATCTCGCTCACCGACGCCGTGATGACGCCGCCCGTCGCGATGCTGATGGTCTTCGTGACAGTCGCGTTGTTGCCCCACTTGACACCGATCGTGATGGTGCCGCTTCCGCGCGTGGGCGCGATGGTCAAAGTCCAGTTGCCGGTCGCGTTGTTGTCAGTCGGGCTCGGAGCGACCTGTGTCGCGTTGAACGGGAAGAGAACGTCTCCCGTCACCGTGAACACGTCAGTGATCGCGCGCGGGCTCGTGCCGGAATTGTCCGTCGTGAGCCGCGTGTAGCCACCGAAGGTGGTCTCGGTCGAGCCGAGGACCTGGAGGCCGATCGCCACCGTGGACTGCGGGTTGGCGCTCGTGCCCGGGGCGCCGACCGCCGCCGTTGCATTGGCGGGGCTGATGACATTAACATTCACTGCAGCCGGTGATTCCACCGTGAAGGTGACGGCCTTCGTGTACTCGAAGCCGTTGTTCACATCGGTGGTTCCGCCGGTGAAGTTCTGTTGGACAGTTAGCGTCCAGGTACCGGTACGGTTCCAGTTGCTCGTGATGTTGAGGTTCGTCACAACACCGAATGTCTGGAGGCCGAAGGTAACGTTGCTGCCCGAAGAGACTGATGTGCCCGTTCCATTTGTGATGGTTATCGGGAAGCTTGACGAAGTCACGTTTTGGGTGCGGTACGTATTTGTTCCGTCCGTCAACGTGATGTTCGTTGGCTTGCTCCAGTTAATGCCCTGGGATCCGCCGGGGTACGTAATGTTATATGTCTTGTTGGAGGAGAAGCCGCTCTTTGCCGTGCTACCTGACGTGAGATCCGTGATGGAGAGAACGTCGGCGTTAACTGGAATGAGCTTCCAGTCCGTCCGTTCCGCGGCCGATGTCCCGGTCGTGTTCTGGGTGGCCGTCACGTTCAGGTTCTGGGCGCCGGCGGCGATGAAGGAGGAAGCTTTCACCCAGGAGCTCTTGCCGGCGTCATTCGTGGAAACTGTCGTCGTGACCGTGGCTCCGGTCCCATCAACGTAAGATATCGTTACGTTCACTCCGTTGTACTCACTGAGCGATGTGCCGGCGGCATCCGCGACAGTGATAGTTAGGGTCGAATCCCCCAACTGGGCATACGTAAGGGACGTAGGTAGAACGCTCACCACCAGGGTTCTCGCGGCGTTCACCACGAAGGCCGCCGCGTGTTTCTGGTTGTAGTCAAGGACAATCCAGGTGCCGACCTCACTGAAAGCACGCGAGGGGAACGTTCCGTTACCATTCCCGTCCATGGTCTTGGAGTCAGTGTACTTCGTGGAGTTGATATCGCCAACCTGGCCTGCCGCGACCTGACTAGGTGAGTATAAATATACGTCGCCACCCGTTCCTGAGCCGTATCCGCCCACGGCAGACCCATTGGCAATTCGAAGGGCCACATTCGCGTTGTATTCCGCGCTTCGAGCGCGGGTCGCGCTGGCGCTGTCGTAGACGTCAAACACATCGGTGATCGTCGCCAGACAGTAGCTACCGTAGGCGGTCGAGCCGCTTTGCGTTGTGCATCCCGTGCCGCCGACACCGTGACTGGCGTCCGCAGAGCCGGCGATGAAGTCTACCGGTAGGACCGTCAGCACCGATGTGGTGAGAAGCGCTACCAAAATTGCAGTCTGAATCTTCCTCGGAACATTGCTCATTTTTCTTCCTCCATGTATGCGTTTCCCATCTCTCTTTTCAGGAGACGGCGCCAAGATTAGCACGAGTGCTATCTTGCGTCGGAACCCGGAAACAAGTGGTGGTAGATAACCGTGTCGGTTGTGGTGAATCCACGAATATTTCCAGGTTTACTCCTTCAACCGCGGTGCAGAAACCCCACTAGTCTAAACTGTTGGCGTGTTCCGCGAGCCTGAGCACGATTTCGAGAGTTACGAGCAAACGAGACCTCGGGCACCGTGGCATTTAGATGAAGGCCAGGGTGGGAAACAATTATCCCCCATGGGCGGCGTTGCCCGCTGTGCCGCTCGACGCGGGCTCAATTCTCTGGTTCAGCGCGGCATTCGTCGCGCTCATTGGTCTCCCAGGCATGGTCCTCGGCCGACTCCTTTTCCGGAAATCCACATGGAGCGTCCGGGGGCCGGCGGGAATCACCTGCCACGTGGTCGCGTGGGTGTTTGTCGCTTTGGTACTTAATAGGGCCATCGAACTGAGGCCCGATTTCGATGGGGCGGGCCTGTCTTTTCTAGTTGTCACGGTGCCGCCGCTCCTTGTGACCGCTTGGGGGTTGGCGCGCGAGCGGGTCTCTTACCGGACGTTGATCCCCCGGTGGAACCAGGTCGTGGCCAGGGTCCCCGCCCTCGTCGCGGTCGCCGGGGTCGCCGCCGTCGTGACCGTGGTCACTTACGCGCCGCATGCGTCCTACCCGCTGCCGATCCATTCCGATGAATGGATCCACTGGTCGCAGGCCGGTTGCCTTCTCGACGAGACGAAGATCTGCGTTCTTGGTCAAACGTCGGGAGCCGGCTCCGCTCAAGTCTCCCATTACGAAGGGGGCTTCCACATGTTCACGGCACTTTTCGCGTCGCTTGGCTTTGGCGGCGAGGACGCGGGGTTCCTGCCGATCTTCCTTCTGATGCCCACGGCATTTGCGTTGGTGCGCGCGAGTTCCGCATTCGCGATTGGACGCGGCGGTCCGCTGGATTACGGCTTGGCCGCGGCTCTTCTCGTCGCATTCATCCCGACGAGCACGCGCTTCCTCGGTCCCGGCATCTACGTGCCACTCGCATTCGGTCTTTTCCTTTTGATGGGTCTTCTCGTCATCGCAAGATATGCGACTAAATGGTTCCAATTTGCATTTGTTCCATTGACGCTTCTCGTCATCCTGCTTTCGCACCCGCATTCGTCGGTGGCGGGGGCCTCGATCATGGTGGCCTGCGCTTTCCTGTTCATCGTCAGCAAGGATTCGAGGCGCAAAGGGCTGACCCTCCTCGCAAGCCTAATAGCGGCCGCCGTAGTGGGCTTCGCCCTGTTTCCATCGACGGGTGCTGCCCTCCAAGGGATTCAGAGTTTTGTCGCGGGTTCTCGAGAGGCGACGCTTGCGGGGGATCCGTATTCTCCGACCGCCCTGTATTTGGCCCGCGGTCTCGGCGCGTCGGCGCTGGTGCTTGTGGTCGCCGGCGCCGCGGTGGCCGTCGGATCCAAGAGGTCTGCCTTTGAGAAGGCGATGCTCCTTGCCGGCGCAGGATATTATTCGATTGTAGTCGGTTTCACGGATTTTGGATTGCCGTTCGATCGGCTGTACGACCGCGCTATGACGTTGCAGTTTGTCCCACTGATCTTGATCGCCGGATTGGGCCTCGTGTTCCTCCTCGGCGTTGGCGAACGGGTCCTCGATTCCGCCTTGGCCGCCGGCCGGATCCGCCGAGGGGCACGCGGGTTGACGCTTTGCGTTTCGGGATTCTTGGTGGTCGGCTTCGTGTTGTCCGGCGCGATGCCCGCGCACTTGAGTGAGGAATACTACCGGTTGGTGGAGCCGGAGCATTTCGAGAACATGGTGTGGTTGCGCGACAACATTGCAGGTTTCCGGGACGCCGACCACGCGTATTCGAGCGCCGCCGTGGGCGTCACCGAATCAAACGCGTTCTGGAGCATCACGGGCATCCGGACCTCCGTCGGCATTTGGCCGCCGTTCGGCACAGATCTTGTGATTCCGATGCGCCGTTTCCTTTACGACGCTTGTCGTGACCAGGCTTTCCTCAATCAGCATGGAATCACGGTCGTGTTTCACCCCGCCGGGTGTGACGTTGCCTCGAATCGCAACCTGACCGAAATCCATTACGGAATCTACCTCGTTGACCTTCCGCCCAGATGAGGGAACCACTGGTGCGCCCGCCCGACGCGCACAAACGCATTTATAGAAGGTCGCGGATTGTCGCGTCGGTGGGAACAATAATAGTATTTAGTGGCAACTGTGCCGACCCCGTTGATGCGCCGCTGCACACGGGCTGGGGATCGCCAGGCGACATGATTCGCCCCACGCTTCGGAACCGCTGAGCCCGATGGGTGGCTTGACATCGGTCATGATGAAGGCCAGGGAACCGCCCACGCCAGAAGGGCCGCCCGACATCGGAGATGCCGTCGAATCGCAAATCGCGGTCGAGATCATCAAACGGGTAGAGCAGCGCGACGCCGAGACCGTCGGGGCTCACCGAGGGGTCGCCGCCTTGAGCTCGATCCCAAGGCATGAAACGGCGGAACCCAGGTCATGGCCGTGGCTGCCGACGGTCGACGACAACCACCTCGCGCCGCACCCCTTCTGCGCCCATTGCGGCTTCGTCAAGTACGTCGGTTCGTACAGGGCCCTTCCCCTCGGTGGCCTCGTCAACTTGGCGAGTGCCCTTGCCGAGCGGGCCCGTGAGATGGGCCGGACCGTGACGCAGACCCAGATGCGCCTCATAATCAAGAGACTCCAGTCCGGGGGCGCGAACGACACTTTCACCCTGTCAAAACCGGTGCAGGAACGCCTCCTCATCGACGCGTTCGCAGCCTGCACCGGACTTGGCAAGCCCTGGCTCGAGAACCTCCTGCGCTCATGCTGAATTGAGTGACTCCACTTTGATAAGAGGGTGGGCGCGGCTAGCGGGGGCTGGGACGAGACGTTTTCAACCCACTCAGAATGATCAGGGGTGTCACGCAGGTTCCCACCGCGTGGCATCCCCTCAGATTCTCAAACAGGGACCGGAAAATGGAAAGCATGAGTGCGACGGCGGCCACGCAAGGCCAGGATTCCCACGCCGAGGCGAGGCAGATAGGCGCCCGGCTTCTCTCGGGCGGCGCGTGGGCGCTTCTTGGCCGCGCAGTTCTCGCGGTCACCGCCTTGGTCGCAAACGTGATCCTCGCCCGGTTGCTCTCGCCGGCAGAGTTTGGGACCTATTTCCTCGCTGTGACCATCGTTTCGGCGGGCGGGATGCTCGCGCAGTTCGGCCTTGGACCGACGCTAATCCGGGTCGTTGCCATCGACGATTCCCAGGAGTCGCGAAAAGGGGTGCCCTCGACCGTGCTCGCGGCGCTTCTTGCCTCTGCCGGCATCGGAGCGCTTCTTGCGGCCGTCCTTCTCGTGGGCCCCGGCGCCCGGCTCGCCGAGGACGTGTTTCATTCGGGCCCGCTTGTAGGCGTTTTGGGGTTTGCTGCCGCCTGGATGATCGCTCAAGCCCTCGTGGTCCTCGTTGCCGAGAGTTTCCGCGGGCTTTCGGACATCCGCATGGCATCGCTTCTCGGGCCCTCACTCGCCTCACTGTTGAACGCCGTCGTACTAGCCGCAGTTTTTGTGTTAGACGGGCGCGCTTCGCTTGAAGCGGCAGTCTTCGTCGGGGCGGGAGCCGCGGTGGGAAGCCTTCTATTGGGCGGCGGCCTTCTCGCCTTGCGTCTTCGAAACGTGCCGCTCGGAAACGGTGTCCCGACCGCGCGACTCCTTTCCCTTTCCATGCCGATCCTCGTTGCGAACGGCACCCTCTTCGTGTTGAATTATGCGGACGTCGTAATCGTCGGCGCGTATCGGGGCGCCACCGACGTGGGCGTCTACGCGGCGGCGCAAAGGCTTGCGGGCGTTGCGGTAATCCCGTTTCTTATCATGGACGCGGTCGTCCCGCCGATGATTGCGAGTCAGCACGCGCGGGGAAACACGGCCGGAGTGGCGCGTATTCTCCGGACGGCTGCGACGCTTGGCGCCGTTCCCGCGATGGCCGCCCTTTGCCTCTTTGCCGTGGCTGGCGGTCCGATCCTTTCGCTCATTTACGGCGACTTTTACGCCCAAGCCGCCTTGATACTCGTGGTGCTCGCGGCAGGAGACGCATTGAACGCGTGCGGAGGATCCGCCGGAATGGCCCTCTTGATGACAGGCCGCCAACGGTCTGTGATGTTTATCATGGCGGCCACCGCCATTCTGGGCGTGGTCGGATCCGTCGCTGGCGTGACGTATTTCGGGACACTGGGCGTCGCCGTCGCCACCAGCCTCGCCGTCGTCTTTCAAAAGGCGCTGCTCGTCCGGGCGGCGCGTCGCGAGGTAGGTGTCTGGACCCACGCTAGCTTGGATGCAAACGTAATCACTTCAATCAGGGAAATGGGCGCATCGGCCCGCGCTTTTGCGAGGAAAAAAAGTGAAACAAGTAGCCGTGTCTGAACAAGCAGTTCGGAAGAGCCTTCCGACGCTCGAGGACTTGCCGCCCCCACCGCCGGGCCGGACCGGCTGGCCGTGGACGGACGCAGCTCCGCCGCAACCGTCGACCATGCCAGACGGGCGACCATGGCCCCGCATCAGCATCATCACCGCGAGTTATAACCAGGGGCGGTTCATAGAAGAGACGATACGGTCCGTGCTGTTGCAAGGCTACCCCGACATCGAGTACTTCATCATGGACGGGGCGAGCCGCGACAAGACGTCGGAAATCGTCGGCGCTTACGGTCGGTGGATTACCAAGTTCGTGAGTGAACCCGACGATGGGAACGCGTATGCCATCAACAATGGGTGGCGGTTGTCGACCGGTGAAATCATCGGACTCCAAGCGTCAGACGATCTCTACGAGCCCGGTGCGTTGCATGCGGCAGCACTGAGCCTCGCGTCCCATCCGACCGCCGCGATGACCTTTGGTCGGTGTGCGGTGATTGACGCAAAAGGTTCACAAACCGGGCTGCTCGTCGGCTCGCCATGGAGCTCCCGCGAATCCCTTCGGACGATGGTGAACAATTGCGCTACGCCTTCCGCCTTCATACGGTCTTCCGCGCTTGCCGCGGTGGGGTTCATGGATCCGGGCGCGGGGAAAACAATCGATTGGGAACTCTGGCTAAGGCTTTCACTCGTCGGAGACATCCAACATGAGTCGGCAGTTTGGGCGCGGTTCCGGTTGCACGACGCCTCTGTGACTGGCCGACAACGATCTACGTTCGGCGTCGACAAGTTGCGGATCATCGACCGGCTATTCGCCGATTCGAACACGCCCATGGAATTTCGCGAAGTGGAAAAGGAATCGCGGGCCAGTGGGAACATGTGGGCGATGGTCGACGCTTACAGGCGCCGCGACTGGGGGGCAACCCTTGAACATCTTCGCAAATCTGTGCAGTACGGCGGAATAAGATTCGCACCGCGACTACTTCGCGCAGGAATGCACATGATCATAGGACCCCGGCGAATCTGGCCCCTGCGTCGTGCGTTTCGACGAAACGAAAGAGCGGTTCGAATACGCGCAGGAAGGAGCGTCCCATGACGACCATTCTTCTCACCGGGTCCGCCGGTTTTATCGGCTCGCGGACGGCGGAGCTCCTTCTCGATGCAGGCCATTCGGTGGTCGGCGTTGACAACCTCAACTCGGCCTACGATGTCCGGCTGAAGGAGTGGCGTCTTTCGCGACTGTCCAGCCGGGAAGGCTTCAGCTTCGTCCGCGGCGACGTGACAGATCCGACGACTATGAAATCCGTCTTCGCGAAACATCGCTTCGACGCCGTGCTCAACCTGGCCGCCCGGGCCGGTGTCCGTCAATCGATCGCTGACCCTCGCCTGTATTGCCAAACGAACGTCGACGGCGCCATCTCGCTCTTCGAGGCATGCCGTCACCATGATGTGAAAAAGATCGTGCAAGCCTCCACGTCGAGTCTCTACGGCGCGGACACGCCGCGCCCGTTTCGCGAGGACGCGGCCACGTCTCGTCCTTTGTCGCCCTATGCGGCGTCGAAAAAGGCGGCTGAGACGTTGGCCTTCACGTACCACCATCTCTACGGCTTGGACTTCACAATTCCCCGGTACTTCACCGTCTATGGCCCCGCCGGACGACCCGAGATGAGTATCTTCCGGTTCGTACGTTGGATCGCCGAGGGCGAACCGCTTCTTCTCCAAGGGACCGGTGCGCAGGAGCGCGATTTCACGTTCGTCGAGGACATAGCGCGTGGAACGATCGCGGCGATGACGCCGCTCGGTTACGAGATTATCAATCTCGGGAGCGACGCGCCCACGCCGCTTTCCACCGTGATCTCCAAGCTTGAACGCCTGATAGGGAAGACGGCCACGTTCGACCGGCAGGCGATGCACCGCGCGGACGTCCAGGCGACGTGGGCCGACATCTCGAAGGCCAAGAAACTCCTTGACTGGAAACCACAAGTTGACCTGGACACGGGGCTGCGCGCGACCGTCGACTGGTACATGGGGAACAGGGATTTCGCCCAGACACTGAGGATCGACCGAGAATGACGACCGAAGTAACATCTCCGATAGCCGTCGTCGGGCTAGGCTACGTCGGGCTCCCGCTCGCTCTCGCCTTCGGGCGCGAAACGCAGACGATCGGATTCGACATCGACGACGCCCGCGTGAAAGAACTTCGAAGTGGGCTCGACCGCAACAAGGAGTCCACGCCCGAGGAAGTGACCGGAGCGAAGGTCGAGTTCACTTCGGATGCCGCTCGACTTCGCGACGCGAGATTCATAATCATCGCCGTGCCCACGCCAGTCGACGAAGTGAACCAACCTGACTTTGGGCCACTTTTGGCGGCGAGCCGGACCGTGGGCGCCAACCTCACGCGCGGACGCATCGTCGCATACGAGTCCACCGTCTATCCCGGCTGCACGGAAGAAAAATGCATCCCGATCCTGGAAAAGGAATCGGGGCTTAAGGTCGGCAAGGATTTCGGGGTCGGGTATTCGCCGGAACGCATCAACCCGGGCGACCGCGCGCACACTATCGACAAGATCGTCAAGATCGTATCCGGAAGCGACCCCGCCACTTTGGATGTGGTGGCGCGCACATACTCGCTCGTCGCGAAGGCCGGCGTTCACCGCGCGCCCGACATCAAGACCGCGGAGGCAGCCAAGGTCATTGAGAACATCCAGCGAGACCTCAACATTGCGCTCATGAACGAGCTCTCCGTGCTCTTCCACAAACTTGGCATCGACACCCGCGAGGTGCTCTCCGCCGCACGGACGAAATGGAATTTCCTCCCGTTCCAGCCCGGTCTCGTGGGCGGGCACTGCATCCCGGTCGATCCGTACTACCTTACGTACAAGGCGACGGCCGTGGGCTATCACCCGGAGGTCATAGTCGCGGGTCGTCGGATCAACGATGCCATGGGCCGCCACGTGGCGGCCGAGACCGTGCGTCTGATGGTCGCTGCGGGAAAGGCGCCGCGCGGATCCCGTGTACTGGTCTTGGGTCTCGCCTTCAAGGAGAATGTACGTGACACGCGGAACAGCCGCTCGTTCGATGTCATACGTGAACTACGCCGCCATGGTATGATCATCGCCGCCCACGACCCGATAGTCGATGGCCGCACCGTCACGGACGACGAACTTGCTCTCATCGCCGACCCCTTCACCGAGCGCGCCAAGTACGACGCGATTGTCGTCGCGGTCCCACACGCCTCGTTCGTTGAGCGCGGGCTCGGGAGATTGATTGAACTGCTTTCTGGGGAAGGAAAGGAGCGCGTGTTCGTCGACGTGAAAGGCGTCTACGCCGATGACCCGCTGAAGGGAAGCGTTTCATACTGGAGCCTCTAAACCATGGTGTCTACAACGAACGAGAAGAGCGCGGAATCACCAACCTTCGTGATACAACCAAGTCGGGGATGGGCGCCGCTGAATCTCAAGGAGCTCTGGGCCTACCGCGAATTACTGTACTTCCTCACGTGGCGCGACGTGAAGGTTCGCTACAAGCAAACTGCGCTTGGTGCATCTTGGGCAATCATCCAACCTTTTTTCACGATGGTCGTCTTCAGCGTGGTCTTTGGCCAATTGGCGAAAATGCCATCGGACGGCGTGCCTTACCCGATCTTCGCCTTCTGTGCACTCGTCCCTTGGCAACTTTTCGCGTTTTCGCTTAACGAGTCGTCGAATAGCCTCGTTGGGAACAGGAACCTATTGACCAAGGTCTACTTTCCGCGGCTCGTGATACCGTTTTCCGCGATTCTGGCAGGACTCGTCGATTTCCTCATAGCAGGCGTTGTCCTCGTTGGTATGATAATCTACTTCGGAATCGTGCCTGGACCCCAGATCCTTTTGCTGCCCTTCTTAGTGCTCTTGGCTGTGGTAACCGCCCTCGGAGTCGGGCTGTGGCTGTCCGCACTCAATGTCGAATTCCGAGACGTCCGCTACGCGGTCCCGTTCCTCGTACAGTTTTGGTTTTTCGCGACACCAATCGCGTACCCGTCGAGCATCTTCCCCGAACCGTTCCGAACGCTCTCCGCCCTTAACCCAATGGCTGGCGTTGTGGAGGGCTTCAGATGGGCCCTCCTCAGGACCGAGACCGCGCCGGGACCCTTGATCGCAGTGAGCGCCGCGGCGGCCCTAATCATCTTTGTGACGGGTGCCTTCTACTTCAAACGCATCGAGCGCCACTTCGCCGACGTCGTATGATGCACGCGCGGTGCCTTTGAGGAACCAACTCGCGCAGTATGGATCCACTAGTCGGGAGCCGGATCGCGAAGGCGTACGAATGAACGGAATCGTTGGACAGGTATAGAACATGGCGCAAGACTCGAAACGACAGGATTTGCCCGGGATAGCCATGAATTCAAGAATTGACCCCCCCGAACCGGGCGAGGCGGTCCCATCTGTGAAGAGCCGCGTCAGCTCAAGCACGCCAAGTCAAGCGGCAATCACGGTAGAGGGCCTCGGGAAAACCTACCGCCTCGGCGAACGCGGCCAGCAGCAAACCCTGCGCGAGTACTTGACGGACAAATTTAAGCCACGTGCGCGCGGCAGAGGCCGACGGGAGACCTTCTGGGCGCTCACAGACGTCTCGTTCGAGATACCGACGGGCCAAGTAGTGGGCATCATCGGCCGCAACGGCGCCGGAAAAAGCACACTCCTGAAAATCCTTTCCCGCATCACGCAACCAACAACTGGTAGGGCATTCATTCGCGGTCGCGTGGGCTCTTTGCTTGACGTCGGAACCGGCTTTCATCACGAGTTGACCGGGCGAGAGAACACCTTCTTGAGCGGCGCAATCCTAGGCATGAAACGAGCCGAAATCACTGCCCGATACAACGCCATCATGGATTTTGCCGAACTCGAAAAGTTTGCCGACACGCCGGTGAAGTTCTATTCCAGCGGCATGTACCTGCGGCTGGCCTTCGCCGTGGCGGCCCACCTCGAGCCCGACGTCTTGCTAGTCGATGAGGCGTTGGCCGTTGGCGACTCCGCCTTCCAAAGGAAGTGCCTTGGACGCATGAACGAGGTCGCGGCGACAGGTCGCACCGTGTTATTTGTGAGCCATTCGCTCCCATCCATCGTCTCACTTTGTGACCGGACGATCCTCCTTGAACGCGGACGCGTGAAAATGGATGGCGCAACGCGGGAAGTCGTGGAGAAGTACGTGGCCGAGGGGTTGGCGACCGGAGCCGAGACGACATGGGCGCCCGGAACGGGGCCTGGGTCGGAGTTCGCCGAGATCCGGGCAGTGCGTATCAAAGACGAGGCGGGCAAGGTGTCTGGCACCCATGACATAGCGAGGCCAGTGACCCTTGAGATGGATTTCTACTGCAAGAAAGATGGAACGCGTCTGAACGCCAGCTTCCAAGTCCACAACGCGATGGACTTGCTTCTTTTTGCCACGGCCAATTTCCATGAACCAAACTGGGGTGGCCGCGTCTACTCCGAAGGGCTCTACAGAACGCAGTGCACGATCCCAGGCCGTTTCTTGGCAGCCGGCCTACACAAGTTGTCTTGCCTATTGATGAAGGATGGAAGGCCGGGGGCGGGGATGATCGCCAATGTCCTGGCGTTTGAAACAATTGATGACGGGGAAGGAATCGGCGACTATCGGGGCCCCTCATTGGGCGTGGTCCGGCCTGTCCTCCCCTGGCTTACGCACCCCGATGACGGAGGCGCCAGCGATTAGCATGCCTGCACGGGTCGCGCTTCCGAATTGAGACGCCTTCCATGGTCTGGGCAAAATCGTTCGCGCCAGTCTGCATGGCGCGTGAAAGCTAGACTCCTGATTCACGACGGGCCTTCTTGGTGTTCGGCGCTCCGGATTGACGACCCCGCCCCCTGTTGCGGAAAGGCGCGTTTACAAAGGGTTTCATTCGGCCTTGCCTTGGAACGCCGTTCTCGCAAAGTGCCTCGCCGGAACATGGGCCAAGGGCGTTCGCCAACTGTACGACGCCCGTCCGTTGCCTTGCGTCGCCGATGGAGAATGTGAAATGACGCCCAACCCACATACGATATCAACGGCGATGGCAGGAGAGACCTCGATGAGGGAAGTCGGTGACGCCGGACTCGAGCCAGCCTACGTACTGTTAACCGACTCACCACCTCCCCTCGAGAATTCATTCGGTGCGGCCGCAAACCTGTTCCAACTAGTCCACTCGCCGCCCAATTTTCCTCGGCTCGTCGTGTATGGCGCTCAGCCATGGAAGGAGGACGTCGCGCCAAGAACACCCCATTGGGAAAGCATTTTTGTCGATTTATGTTCATCCGACAGGTGGCGACCCTTTCGACGAGTTCTTTACGAGACCGGGATGAACCAACTTCTTTCCCAACCGTCCGCATGTGCGTTGGGAAAACGTATTAGCGAACTGGGCGACGTTAGATTGCTTATCCACACTGGGTACGGTTTCGAGTTCATGCGGTTCCTGGCAAGATTGCTCCGGGAAATCCCGAAGCACAGGGCCGCCATTTGGGTAGCTGACGAACCGACGGTCCATGTTGAGCAAGTGTTGAGAGGCGGGAGAAAGAAGAGGTTCAACGCGGCCTTCAAATTCGTGCTCGCGCGGTGCGACCCTAGGTTCGTGTCGTGTGAACGAATGAGACGCTCCTATGAACAGCGTTACGGCCTCCCGTTCGATGTGATGTACAACCCAATTCATGACGAAGCCCTTCGCCGGCACGAGAGTCGCGAGTTCCCGCCCCCCGGGCCCATGGATCGTCCCACGGTCTTCATATCCGGAAACAACGGGCACCTCGGCGAAAGCTTCGGCACTTTGGCGCGTGCTTTCGATCTTGTTGAGCGCCAAGTGGGCCGCAGACCTCTTCTAGTGGCGTCCGGGAATGTGGCCAAAGGGGAGTTTCTTAGGTTTGGGTTCGAAGAGCGGGACATCAGGTTCCTTGGCAGGCTCAGAACCAAGGCAGACGTGATCCGCGCAGGGCAACAAGCGTCGTGCGCGTTTATTGCAAGCACCTTCGCCGAAACGACCCGACAAAACAATTGCGGGTGCCCATCACGAGCGTCGGATTATCTCGTCGCAGGCGTACCAATCCTGGCGCACGGTGGACCGGATACTGGCATTGTCGATTACATGGAAGCGAACGATCTTGATTATGTCTGTCAAAGCCTCGCCCCGAAAGATCTGGCCGCCACGCTTTCCGAGGTCGTGTCACTGGGCCCTGACGACAGAGCCGCGCTGAGGCGGAAGTACCACGGCGTTGCGCGGCGCCAGTTGGCCAGCGTCCAACGAGCAAAGTTCCTGGGAATCGACAAAGCAGGGGTCAATGCGAGATGAAACGTTCGCGACTCACGGGCGGCCGTGTTCAAGCCATCCTGGGGGACACCACGGATGCCATGCGGGGCCATGTGGGACAAACGGCACCGAGCCGCGGCGATTCTCCCGCGGCCCGTCGCACAATAACGCGCGCTCCATGGCTAAAGACGGCGGCAACCTAGCTATCAGGAAAGTCGACGATGCGAGATAATTCGAAGGGATTGCCGACGAAGCCATGCGTATGGACAATCGGGCGCCGACGTTGGGCGAAATGAGACCGCTTACGGATTCGTCGACGAGTCAAGGGGATGAAAGTGGCAATTAGAAGTGCCGTCGTCGTCGGTGGGTATCCACCTTCGGAGTCGGGCAGCACCGGCAACGTCCTCAAGGCCCTGATTGGTGGAGCACCCACAAAGCCACGAATGGTCGCATACACGGTCAAACCTCGCAAGGCAGAGGAAGAATCGAAAACCAACGGGATGAAGCTGGTGCACCTTTCATCGCGGCTTTCAACTCCGTGGATCGCCAGAGCTTTGGCATCGTTAGGAGCAGATGCCACGCTGGAGCCTTCGCCACGGCGCCTCGCCCGCATGCTCGACGAGCACGAGATCGACCGTCTCCTCCTCCATCCGAACGGCGACGCCCTACTAGATTTCTACATGGCGGCCCTTTGTCGACGGCTTAACAAGCGCGTGGACCTCCGTTACTGGCTCGGCGACTACACCATTTGGCACTCTCGGACGTCAAAGAATCCGCTATTCCACCGCGCCAGGATGGCTGCTCTTCGTTCCATTGCCAGCCGCGCCTCGGCGCGCTTTTCGGGAAGCAATGCCTCATCATTGCGCTATTCCGCTCAATTTGGGCACCCGGTTCGTGTTCAAAGCACGCCACTTCAGGATTCCGTGATTGATGCCGCGTGGAAATGGACGCCTTTCCCGCGGGACGTGAACGAACCGTTTCGAATATTCCTTCCAGGAACACCCCGCCCTCATTTTCGGCAAAACATTTCGATTTTGGGTGCAGCAATCGCAAAATTAAGGACAGCCAGTGCCAAGAAAATCGAGCTCGTGACCTGCGGCGATTGGACTCGAGACCTGTTGACTTCATGGGGGGTTCGAGACAGTCAGTTTGCGGTCCATGGCTGGGTGCGAGACCGCGATACCGTCCTCGAGTTGGCGTCGCAATGCGATTGCATCTATCTGCCGGATTCGCTGGACGAGTCGTACGAGACATCCATCGATGCGCCTTCACGCATGGTGGATTGCCTTGCAGCCGGCCCACCAATCGTGATCCATGGAAGCGCAAGTTCGTTCGTCATCCGGTATTTCAACGAGAACGCCTTGCGTTTTTGCGAGACGGGCAACGCTCCCGAACGCCTCGCAGCCACGTTTCTCGACGTGTTAGCGCTGCCAATCCATGAGATCCAGGATCTTCACAAGAAGTACTTGACCATCGCCAACCGCAATCACCGGGCGTCCACGGCCTGGGCGAATCTAATGGGCGACCTTGTTGAATCGTGACCCGGATCCAGATTCGTCGGCAATTCGGTAGATGCCGACCCGAGGGGTGGCCCGCGGTCGGGATGTCACATGGTTTCACGAATGGACACGGAGACGGGGCACTGACTCGACCGGCCATTCATGTCAATGCACTGGGAAGGCCATAAAAAGCACCTCGCGCCCATGCTGCTGTTCCGTCACTTTCCGACAAAGGATTAATATGGTCGGTGCTAGGGTCACAGGGCACCGCATGGTCAGAGAAAAACATGGCGGGCCGACCGGCGCCCGTTTTCCCAAATCGAAGGTTGTGACAAGATGAAAATCCTCATTACTGGAATCACGGGCATGGTCGGTAGCCACCTTGCCGAATACATTACAAAGAACCACGCGACAGCCGAAGTACATGGGTTAGTGCGGTGGCGAAGCCCGCTCGAGAACCTCCGCCAGGTCATGCACAAAGTAACGTTGCATCAGGCAGAACTACGCGACTTGAATTCCCTCGTCCACCTATTGCGTGAGATCCGACCGGATCGGGTATTCCATCTAGCCGCGCAGTCTTACGTCTCGTCCAGTTTCATCGCCCCCGCCGACACACTGCAAACCAACGTCATTGGGACCACCAATCTTCTCGACGCTGTTCGCATCGCCGAGCAGGACCCGCTCATCCACATATGCAGTTCCTCAGAGGTGTACGGTCAGGTCCTACCTTCCGAAGTACCGATAAGCGAGAAAAACCCATTCCGACCCGCGAGCCCGTACGCGGTATCGAAAGTCGGCGAGGACATGATCGCATACCAGTATTTCTTAAGCTACGGACTCAAGACGATCCGTACGAGAATGTTCACGCACACAGGTCCCCGTCGCGGCGACGTATTCGCGGAAAGCGCTTTTGCCCAGCAGATTGCCGAGATTGAGTTGGGCCACAGGGAGAATCCCGTTCGGGTGGGAAACCTCGACAGCGTCCGCACAATGGCGGATGTGCGCGACACTGTTCGAGCCTATTGGTTGATGATGGAAAAGTGCTCACCGGGAGAGGTATATAACATCGGAGGAGAACGCGTCATGACTATCGGGGAGATCTTGGCGATGCTGAAAAAGATGGCGCGAGTGCCAATCGAACACGTCGTGGATCCGAAGTTGCTCCGGCCGTCCGACGTCACGTTGCAAGTACCCGACATCTCCAAATTCAAGGCCGCGACCGGGTGGAGGGCAGAGATTCCCGTGGAAACCACCCTTCGCGATCTATTGGATTATCATCGCGAGCGAACACGCGCCCACAAAGGGTAGCCACTGAACCTTGAACATTCAGAACCAAAACTTGATCGAGGAATCGCAGATGCAAACTCAAGCTCTTGTCCAGAAGGCCAAAGAAGTCCGACGCGACACATTCGAGATGGTGATGCGTGCCGGGAAAGGACACCTTGGAGGATCGCTATCTTGTGTCGAAATCTTAGTGGCACTGTACTATGGCAAGATTCTCCGCTTCGACGCAGGGAATCCGCGTTGGGAAGGCCGCGATCGACTCGTATTCAGCAAGGCGCACGGCACCAACTCACTTTACGTCGTGCTCGCGGACCTCGGGTTGTTTCCGAGAAGCGAATTGGAGCATTTTCTTGACGATGGAAGCATATTGAGTGGGCACACGGACAACAGGATCCCGGGAGTGGAAATCGTCGGGGGCTCGCTAGGCCACGGGCTTGGCGTCGCGTGCGGGATGGCATTGGCATCCAAGATCGACAAGAAGGAGCACCTCACGGTGGTGATTATCGGCGACGCGGAGACTCAGGAAGGATCGGTGTGGGAGGCCGCGATTTTCGCCCGGCAACAAAAATTGGGAAATCTCGTCGCAGTCACTGATTATAACAAATTGGGCTCTGAGGACTTCATTGAGAACACGGCCGGTCTCGCGCCCCTTGCCGAAAAATGGAAAGCCTTCGGGTGGGAAGTCATCGAGATAGACGGCCACTCATTCGCTGAGATTGAAGGGGCGTTGGCAGGCATCCACGGTCGAAGGTCCGATAGGCCGCTCATGATCATCGCCCACACCGTGAAAGGTAAGGGCATCTCGGCCCTCGCGAACACACCCCTTGCCCATCACACCTTGCCGCCCGCCGAGCGCATCCCGGAAATCAGGAGAGAACTGGCATGAAACCCGTCCGCACAATCTACACGGAGGCGCGGGACGCCACTTTTGAGGAGCTCTACAAAATAGCTGTGGCCGACCGCGATGTGGTCGTCATATCGGCCGACATGGGTGCACGCAAATTCAAGGAATTCAAGCGGGATATTCCCGATCAATTCTACAACGTCGGTGTCTCTGAACAGAATGCGATTAGCGTGGCTGGCGGCCTGGCGGTCGAAGGCAAGATCCCGTTCGTTTACGGAATCGGAAACTTCGTCACGCTGCGGTGCTACGAACAACTCAAGGTGGACGTAGCTTGCATGAATTTGCCAGTGACCGTGATTGGGATGGGCGCCGGGTACGTATACAGTATCGACGGCCCGACCCACCACATCACTCAAGACATTGCCGTAATGCGGTGCCTGCCCGGCATGACCATCTGGAGCCCCTCAGATTACACGATGGCAGGAGGCATAATCCCGCTCGCCTACAGGACACCGGGCCCCAAGTACATCCGCCTGGACAAGGGGCCCTTCACGCCGATGTACGAACCCGACTCCGCAGAGTTCACACAAGGATGCGGGATTGTACGAAACGGAACCGACCTCACGATTGTCGCCACCGGCGTGATGACCACACAAGCGCTTCAGGTGGCAGACGACCTTGAAGCGTCAGGGATCAGCGCGCGCGTCGTCGACGTGTACCGATTGAAACCCGTGGACGCACCAAGGCTGGCGTCACTTTTGGACGGGACGGCGAGGATAGTGACGCTCGAGGAGCATTCCATCGTAGGCGGCCTTGGAAGCATCATCTTGGAGACCCTTTCGGACCATGGGATCCGAGTTCCCGTCCTACGACTTGCCCTTCCTGACCAGTATCGATTCGAAGTTGGAAGCCGAGACTATCTTCGCCGTCTGGACGGCCTGGATCGGCATGGCGTCACGCGGAAAATCATGGATTGGGCCAAGAATCCGACGAGCACTGCCGCGGAGAAATCCATGGGAGATGGACTTCGCGTCAGAATGTCTCGTTAAGCGGTAGCCGTCAATCGTTCGCCAGTGAGGAAGTTGATCAATGATTATCTCGAGGACCCCGTATCGGATTTCGTTCTTCGGAGGTGGGAGTGATTACCCTGCCTGGTATCTCCGGGAAGGCGGCGTCGTCTTGTCAACAACGATAGACAAGTACTGCTACATTTCGTGCCGCTACCTGCCGCCCTTCTTCAACATAAAGCACAGGATCGTGTGGTCTCATATCGAGACGGTGACGACACTTAAGGACATCTTGCATCCAGCCGTCCGCGAATGTCTGAAGTACATGGGTTTCGACGACGCGCTCGGTCTCGAAATTCATCACCAAGGTGACCTCCCGGCGAGAAGCGGAATGGGCTCCAGCTCATCGTTTTCCGTGGGATTGATCCACGCGCTCACGGCCCTTCGCGGCCAGACGATTGGAAAGCACGAACTGGCGCTGAAAGCAATCGAGCTCGAGCAGAATGTGATGAAAGACAGCGTTGGGGCGCAAGATCAAGTCGCGGCCGCCCACGGTGGACTAAACCGGATACGGTTTCTCAAGTCAGGAAAGATCGACGTTGAACCTGTGAAGGTCGCCCAAGATCGCCACAAGGAACTTGAATCGAACTTGATCATGCTCTACACCGGCATGGTCCGCACGGCGTCGGACGTTGCCAAGGAGGTTTCGTCCAATCTCGAAAGGAAGAGCGAATCCGTGCTACGCATGATGGATATGGCGGAAGAGGGCGCAGCGATCCTTGCGGGCAAAGCCTCCGTCGATGACTTCGGGGCCCTGCTCGACGAGGCCTGGCAATTGAAACGAGGCCTCGCCGAAGCGGTATCGAATGACGTCATCGACGGGGTGTACAGGACAGCAAAGGCAAACGGCGCGCTTGGCGGAAAACTGCTTGGCGCAGGCGCCGGAGGGTTCATGCTCTTCTACATTCCCCCTGGCAAGCAGAGGAACGTGCAACGAGCACTTAGTCAGTACCTATGGGTGCCTTTCTCGTTCGAGTCTACTGGAAGTTCGATCATCGCGACCGACGGCGCCTAACCGGCTGCGGTTTACACAAACTCACACTCTCCCGAGGAAAGAAAATGACCCGATTCAAGAAAATCCTGGTGACTGGGGCGTCCGGCGTTGCGGGCAGCGGACTGAAAGCCATTGCCAAGGAATATGAGGAAAATGAATTCACCTTCCTCGCATCCCGCGATTGCGACCTGACGGACCCGCAGGCCGTGGACACCCTTTTCGCAAGGCTGAGACCCGACGCGGTTTTACACATGGCCGCAATCTCTGGTGGAATCGGCCTTAGCACAAAACACCCGGCTACCCTCCTTCGCGACAACGTCCTCATGAATGTCAACGTCGTCGAGGCGGCTCGGAAATACGAAATAGAAAAAACCGTCATGTCTCTGTCGACAGGGATGTACTCTCCCAATGCGCCATTGCCAATAAAGGAGGATTACATCCACGATGGCCCCCCCCATTCGTCCAACTATAGCTACGCATTCGCTAAGCGCTTGGTCGATCCGATGATTCGTGCTTGGCGATCAGAATTCGGCATGAACTTGATCGGCGTTGTCCCGAACGGGATATTTGGGGAGCACGACAATTTCAATTACGATGACGCTACCCTGACGCCAACACTCATAAGGAGGTTTTACGAGAATCGCGGAGGGGATAAGGCAATCGTAATGTGGGGTGACGGCTCGCCGCTTCGCGAAGTCACGTACGGGAAGGACATTGCCCGCGCCTATATGTGGTGCCTAGAGCACTACGATGAACCTCAAATTCTGCACATAGGTACGACAGAGGAACATTCAGTTCGGGAAATCGCCGAAATGCTGGCCGACATGTACGGGATCTCCCGCGAACGTCTAGAGTTCGACACGAGCAAACCCGCGGGCGTTTCGAGGAAGAGCACCGACAATTCCCGATTCGTCAGGCTTAGCGACTTCAAGTACACTGCATATCGGACCGCCTTGGAGAACACCGTGCGCTGGTACGTGGAGACAAGCGAACGAAATCCAGCCAACATTCGCAAGGGGAGCAAGTTGTTCGTTCGCCCCGAGGTCGCGACGGGGAGATTGAGATGAGGACACGCGACGTTGGAAAGAGTGGTCTTAAGGTTTCGGAGGTCGGATTCGGGACCTGGGGCATGGGCGACTCCTACGGACCGGTTGATGATGAAGAATCACGGGCGTCCCTTCGCCTAGGTTTCGAAAACGGAATCATCTTCTACGACACGGCAGACCTTTACGGAGATGGGCGAAGCGAAAGGCTGATCGGGGAAGCGCTTGGGGACGTCCGCGATGAGATTGTGATTTCATCGAAGACAGGATACCTATCGCACGATGGCCACCAGTTGTTCACGCCCGCCCACATACTCAAATCTCTTGACGCCAGCCTCAACCGTCTGGGGACGGACCACCTCGATATCTACATGCTCCACAGCCCACCTGTGGACCTATTGGTCAAAGAACCCGCGATACTCGATACCATGCGCGACCTCAAAGATCATGGAAAAATAACGGCATTTGGGATTTCGGCGCGTTCGCCCGAAGACGCCGCTCTCGCAATCGCAAAGACCGATCTGGACGTCATGGAGATCAACCTGAACCTTATTGACCAAAGGTCGAGAAGGAGCGGGCTGTTTGAAGCAGCTTGTCAAGCTGGCGTAGGGCTAATCGCCCGGACACCGCTAGCATTCGGCTTCCTGACCGGTCGCTACGGTCCGAACGCTACCTTCCCCAATGACGACCATCGTTCATTTTGGCCAAGAGATCAAATCCGCATCTGGGCAGAGGCGCCAAAGAAATTCGAAGAAATCGCCAATGCCCGTGGGTGCTCCATCACACAACTAGCCCTACTCTACTGCATTTCGGACCCGGCCGTCGCCAGCGTAATCCCAGGTATGTTGACTGCAAAGGAAGTTCATGAGAACGTCGCCGCGGGCGGCCTTCCCGCATTGTCTCCGAAAGAACTCGAGCAAATCGAAAGAATCTATGACAACAATACGTTTTTCGTTGGTGGCCGGCGGCGAAGAAATGCGGATGACAATTGAACCTTGTGCCTCCAGGCCAGGAAGCGGTTGACAGCATGCATACAGCGCGAACAGTATTCGAAACCAAATGGTTCCAGATCCTCGAGGAATCTTTTCCGGAACACCCAGAACTTGGGAGCGAACCGTACTATACTATCCGCGCCCCGCCGGGGGTGATCGTGCTTGCTTTGACCCGCAGGCGCGAGGTTGTCCTCGTGAAGCAATTCCGACCCGCCGTGCGCGAATCGACATTGGAATTTCCGAGCGGGCAAATGAATGCCGATGAGATGCCGGAAGACGCCGCGGCCCGTGAACTTCTTGAAGAGACAGGTTACACCGCTCGAACCTACACGTACCTGGGCCGGTACAAAGCACTCACGAGTCGTAATGGCTCCAAGCAACACGTTTTCGTGGCGGAGGATGCCTCGCCTACGGGCCACCATGAACCAGAGCGCGGCATCCAAGTCATTCTTGCTACTCTACCGGAACTAAAGAATCGTGTGGCGTCGGGTGAATTTGACGTGTTTCAGTATCTCGGTGCGTTGGTTTTGGCAGACTGGAAAGCCGGTAAGGGCCTACTAGCCGCCGCTGGTGGAGGCTGATGGCTATCAACGACCAGGAACGGACTTCCCATGTCGACGATGTGTCGACGCCGGCAAAGGACCGATCCCACCGACGCATAGACGTCAAAGAATTTGCCCTTGCAGTGGGACGCAGCCCTAGTGAGATTCCGCCTGACGTGGTAGACCTCATCAATGCCACCCCGCTCCTTTACCAGAGACCTGATGAAAGCCTGCGACACGCCACGATGGATCGCGTGAGAGACGTTCTTCGTAAAGACGCCCTACCGAAGTCGAACGCGAGCCGAAAGGACGATTGGGAACGCGGGTGGGGCGAAAATCTCCAGGCGTACTCTGGCGGCGACGAAATTGAGAGCGCGCTGAGACCGCGTTATTTCCACCCCACAAACGTAATCCGTTGGCGCGGCGACTACGCCGGTGTCCCGGATCCTGATTTCGAAATACGTCTGGTCGCAGCGTTTCGTCGATGGATCTATCATGCATACTTACGCGACGCCTCAAGAGTCTTCGAGTTCGGATGTGGCACCGGCCGAAACCTCGTTGATCTTGCCAAGGTTTTCCCGGAAAAGGAACTCGTTGGGCTCGATTGGGCCCAATCCGCGGTGAATCTTGTTAATGCCGTCGGCAAGGCCCAAGGTCTGCACCTCCGTGGTCGTCTCTTCGATTTCTTTGATCCAGACGATACCATCGTGATGGGGAAAGGCACCGCGATATTCACGCTGGCGGCGCTGGAACAAGTGGGAGCCCAGCATCGGAAATTCATCGATTTTCTTATCGGGCATGAACCCGATATCTGCGTCCACCTGGAGCCACTGGTCGAACTGTACGAGCCGGATCATTCGTTCGATCAGATGGCCATCAAGTATCACCATATGCGAGGATACCTAGAAGGTTTCCTGCCTGCTATCCGTCGTCTGGAAAGCCAAGGGCAGGCCGAGATATTGGAAGTGCGCAGGTTCCAATTTGGAAGTCTTTTCCACGAGGCCTACTCTCTGCTCGTTTGGAGACCACGGTAGTGGGGAACGAGCTTTCTTCATCCGCATTCGGCCCCAGTCAACTTTGGCTTCCGATGACGGCCACGGACGACCCAATTTGATGAGACGATTCACGGGAGATGTGCTATGGAAGTTGTAAAAACCAAACTGGATGGAGTCCTGATGATCACGCCCCCGACCGTATTCCACGATTTTCGCGGCTCGTATGTGGAAATATACAACGAGCAATTGTATCGACAATTTGGGATCCACGTGAACTTCGTGCAAGACGACATTTCCACTTCCACTCGACATGTGCTTCGAGGATTGCATGGGGACAACGAGACCTGGAAGCTTATCAGCTGCCTGTACGGAAAAATCTACCAAGTAGTTACGAATAACGACCCGACCCACCCCCAATACCGCAAATGGGAAGCATTCACCCTCTCCGACGAGAACCGATTGCAATTGCTCATTCCGCCAAGATTTGCTAACGGTCACGTTGTCATGAGCGATCGGGCCATATTCCACTACAAGCAAAACACGTACTACAACAGGAATGGCCAGTTCACCATCAAGTGGAACGACCCGGCGCTGAAAATCTGGTGGCCCGTCAAGGACCCGATTCTCAGCGAGCGCGATTCCTAGTCTCATGGCGAGGAACACAACATGCCCGCTCGTCTGGATGTAGATTCATGATCTCAAGATCCCTCGGCGCGTCGGTTCTTGGACCGTTGCGTGCAGTCAAGCGAGAAATCCGCGCTGCGTCGATGAAAGGCAACCGGTTCCGGTGCCCGATATGCCGCGGAAGGTTCCGAAGCTTCCTCCCACAGTACGAACGTTTTTCCATCGACGGAGAAGTGGTCTGGGATGGTGTGCACCCCAATTCTGTGTGCCCGCGGTGTTATTCTCTCCCGAGACATCGATTCATGATGCATGTCATGGAGAGACGAACCAACCTCATGCAACGCCCCGCCGACGTTCTTCACATTGCGCCCGAGGAAGCATTGGCTCGCGTGCTCAGGGATGTGCACAAAGGGCGCTACACTGCGGCCGATATTCAGCCGTGGACGCGTGAAATGGTGCAACTTGATATCACCTCGATGCAACTACCCGACCAGTCCCGCGACTTTATCGTGTGTTCGCACGTACTAGAGCACGTCACGGAGGATATCAAGGCCATGAAAGAGATACGACGGGTCTTGAGGCCTTCTGGCATCGCAGTCGTGGCCGTTCCGATTTTTGCGAAGCAGACCATGGACGGTGCCGAACACATGGATCCCAAGGACCGGTTGGCCCAATTTGGCTCCGAGACGCACGTGCGACTTTACGGACCGGACATCACGAATCGCCTAGCCCGGGCGGGATTGAGCGTGACCGCCGTCGACGAACGTCTTGAGACCGGAAACTTCAACGACACTGCGGTGCACATCCCTCAACGGGAAGCAGAGCGGTTGGTTTTCCTCTGCGCCCGTAACGATTGACAAGATTTCTTGTTACCAAGGGTGAGCTCGATGAACGGAACGGGTAGTTTTGCCGTCTTTTGCGAGGGGTGGCCCCCGTGGGACGGGAGTGGCCTGGCAGGCCATGTTTACGGGCTTCTGTCGGATTTTCCAGAGCGGCCTGAGATCGTTGCATGCACGCAGTCGGCCCGCGTCCCGCCTCCGCTGAGACCTTCCGAGTGGCTGAAGGTGTCGCGCGGATATGTGTTCCTGAATCTATCCGGGAATCCCGTGGTGGCGCCCGTCCACCGATTCCTGAGGCACGTGCAACTCCAGCATAGATTGGCTTATCCGACGCCAAAGGAACTTGCGCATTATCTTCGGCGGATCGGGTCGCCACGAATTCTCATTTTCATTGATTCCGACCACGATTCGGTAGTGTACGCGTCCCGACTGGTGGAGCGCCTGCCAGAAATCCCATCAACTTTGAGTATGGGATGCGACGTGCTGTGGTCCACCGCCCTCTACAAGAATCCCTGGACACGGCAGCTGGTTCGAAATTCCTTCTCTTCCCTTGTGAAGAATTCGGCCCTTCGTTTCACCCAAACCGCAAACCTAGCAAGACACTATTCGAACATTTTCGGCCTTGAATTTGGCGTTTCACCGCACGTGGTTAGGGATAGCACGTTCAATGCCCTCCAATCGTCGACTCGACTCCCGAACGGCCAAGACCCTCCGAGCGTCTTCCTGTCGGGCAGCATTCATCCATATGATCTCCCAAGCCTCTCGCTCTTGGCTCGGGCCCTACCCGACGTTGAGAGAAAACTTGGCCCCGTAAGGGTTCGGGTCGCTGGCTTTGCGACCGCGGATCAACTCGTGAGCCTCGGGTTCCGGAAAGACCGTTTGCAACTACTCGGTTGGATTCCCGACGAGGAGACGCTTCTTCGAGAGGCCGCCAGATCTTCCATTTGCTTCTTACCAACGGAGTTTGATCCGGGCCACCCGGGGCTTCCGTTCCTTCTTCCGTCTAGGCTCGTTGACTACATAGCCGCCGGAGTCCCTACTGTTGCACACGCACCACGTGGGTCGGCAGTGTCGACCTATTACCGGGACAATGAGCTTCCGTTCATTTGTACTGGTCTTGAGAACGCAGCGTTGGCATCCATTCTTCTGGACGCCCTGTCGTTGGATACCAATGCGCGGACAACCTTGAGCAAGAAGTGCGCAACCTTGGTTCGCGAACGACACTTGGCAAGCAACAACATGGAACGACTTCTTGGACGGGGTTCAAGCGCATCAACATCATGAAGATTGTACTTATCGCCTCGCCAGATCATCGACTACCTCCTATCGGGTACGGGGGGGTCGAACGGTGCGTTTGGTGGCTATTAAGCGGACTCCATGCTCGTGGTCACGAGGTCCGCGTGATGGCCGGCAAGGACGCGCAGGCGCCCGTCCCCGTCCACGTCTATCGCCAGGGCAATGCCAACGAAAACCCCTTGGTCCGCTGGTCACTGAAGAAATCGTTCAAACGGGCGCTCCGGCACCTTTCCTTGGACGCAGATGTCGTAAATTCACATCATCGCCCCGACTACCTCGATCCGAAGGCGTTCACTGCCACGCCGACCGCCTTGTCCTTTCACGGACCGCTTGCGAGGGAAGATATTGGCCGCCTTTCCAAGCGGGCGCGTCGGCATCTGTGGTTCACCGGCTTGAGCCGGAACCACATCCGGGGTGTGAGCGGGTTCGGGCAATGGCAAGCCATGCCATATGCCGTGGATTCGCGGCTGTACCGACCAGCCCATGCAACAGACCAAAGCGCCCACCTTGCCTTCCTTGGGCGCATATGGCGACCAAAGGGCGTCCATACGGCGATCCGAGTCGCCAAAGCGACGGGTAACAAACTAGTGGTCGCAGGCAACGTCGTGGATCATCCCGATAGCCGGAGCTTGCCCTACTGGGAAAATGAGATCAGACCCCAGATTGACGGGAGACAAATCGTCTATGTCGGGGAAGTTGACGACGCCAAGAAGAACGAAATCTTATCGGGGGCCAAAGCACTTCTTTTTCCGATTGAATGGGAAGAACCCTTCGGGCTCGTCATGCTCGAAGCTCTCGCCTGCGGCACGCCCGTAATCGCCTTTCGCCGGGGCGCTGTGCCCGAGGTCATCACGGACGGCGTGGACGGTTTCATCTGCGATGATTTCGAGGGAATGGTGGAGGCCGTAAAGCGGGTCGAAAGCATCGACCGGCGGGCGTGCCGTCGGACCGTGGAGACGCGGTTCACGGTCGATCATATGGTAGACCGCTACGAGGCGCTGTATCGATCCATGCTGGAGGCAAGATGACGAACCTCGAAGTCGCCGCTCCCGTGGCCGCAAAGCGCCTCAAGATCCTCGTCGTCACATCGAGTCTCATCCCCGTCCCCCCGCCGCGTTACGGCGGAATCGAGCGCGAGGTCGCACAACTTGTGTCGGGACTCCACGCGCGCGGACATGATGTCACGCTAATGGCGGGCACCGGCTCGAAAGTCCCGTGTCGCCTCGTTACCTACTCCGAGCAACAGAAGGGATCAAAGGCCCAACGCGCGTGGGCGAAGGCGGCCTTTTGGGCCCGCCTTGCCGGAATGTTGCCGCACTATGACGTTCTCCACTGGCACGGGCGCGCCGACTACTTCGAACCGGCCGCGTTGAGGCCACGGATGGCTAAGGTCGTCACGTTCCACAACCCGATAATCGGCAAGGACGTCGAACACTTCCGGCGTCTTGGCGGCCGAAACCTCGCGTTCGTCAGTATCAGCGACGCCCAATCGAGACACGTACGGAACGTTGGCCGCTGGATCACGATACACAACGGAATCGAGACGAACGGCGGTTCCGCTACCAAGGACCAGGGGGGGGCCCAATACCTGCTTTTCCTCGGCAGACTTTCTCGCGACAAGGGAGCGCACACCGCGATCAAGCTGGCCAAGGCCACCGGCGAAAGACTTCTCATCGTGGGAAAGGCAAATCCGGATCCGCAAAGCGCGGGGTATTTCGAAAGCGAGATCGCGCCTCACCTTAAGGACGGGCAGATTGAGTACTTGGGCGAAGTCGACAACGACAGAAAGGAGACCCTACTCGCAAAAGCGAAGGCGCTGCTCTTCCCTATCGAATGGGACGAGCCCTTCGGCCGCGTCGTCGTCGAAGCGCTCGCGCATGGCACCCCCGTTATCGCCTCCAAACGGGGAGCCGTACCGGAGATAATCACGCACGGCGTGGAGGGATTCATCTGCGAATCGGAGCGCGAGATGGTCCAAGCCGTGGGAATGATCGACAAGATCGATCGAAGCGCCTGCCGCCACCGGGCTGAAACCGCCTTCTCAGTCGATGCCCTGGTCACAAACTACGAGCGCCTTTACGCCTCGATGATGGAAAACGGGGGAACTTAGAACGAAGATCCTGATGCTCCCTAGCGACTACTTGCCCCACTCGGTCGGAGGGCGAGAGAACTTTACACATGGCCTCGCCACCAACCTGGTGAAGCGAGGCCACGACGTCCGTGTGGCCTTCCACGTGTGCTACGGGCGACCCGACCCGGGAATCTACGAGATGGATGGCGTCCAGGTGCACGCACTTGCATCTCTTCCGGACGTGGAACGGGCTGACGTGTACGCCTGCCGTCCGAAAGCAACCCCCGGTTACGGCGAACTCCTCGATTCCTTCCAGCCCGACATCGTGCACCTACACGATTTTGGGTTCAGCGCATCTCTGACGCACATCGAATTGGCGAAGAAGCGGGGCGCCAAGGTCGTCATGACCTATCATAGCCCTGGCCAATCGTGTCTTCAACGTAGTCTTCTTCTCCGCGGCAAGACGCCATGCGACGGCGAGATCCTGGAAAAACGATGCACGTCGTGCAGGCTGGAATCCAATGGGGCGCCGGCGCCGATCGCGCGCCTCGCGAGCGAGGTCGATCTTTCGGGCGTCGCGCGTTTGTTGCCGGGCCAGGCGGGACGACTTTTCTCGGCGCGCGAAATGACAAAGAGGTTCGCTTCAGCGTGGCAAGAGATGACGTCATCGATCGATCTCATGCACGTGTACGCCCGCTGGGTCCGCGATCTGGTGCTGACCAACGGCGTCCCGGAATCCAATGTGTTCCTTACGTCCACGGGCAACCCCTCCGATCCGACCGTTACGCCGGACGAGAGCCTCTGGCAGAATGGATCGATGGAAAGGGGACTACGCGTCCTTTACATGGGGCGCATTACCAAAGTGAAGGGTGTTGACGTGCTTGTGCGCGCCGTCAAGTCTCTTCCGAGAGGTCTGGGGATACGAGTCGTAATCGCGGGCGGCGGCTCGCCCGACCAGGATGCAATGCTCGACGCAATGCGCCGACTTGCGGCAGGCGACAAGCGAATCTTTTTCGCAGGCCCCATGGAGCGCCAAGCTCTCATCGGGATCACGTCGACGGCCGACGTATGCGTCGTCCCGTCCACATGGCTTGAAACGGGCCCACTAACCGTCCTTGAGTCGTGGTCCGTGGGCATTCCGGTAATCGGGTCGAGGCTTGGTGGCATCGAAGAACTCGTAAGCGAACGAAACGGCGGCCTCCTCTTTCCTCCTGGGGACCACGCGGCGCTTGCGAGAATCCTCGACACTCTAGCCACCGACCATGAAGCTTTGGCAGAGCTGAGGGCTACGGTCCCCGCGCCACCCACTATGGCGCATGTCGCAACCGAGATTGAACGCGCGTACCAACACCTCCTCGGCCAAGAGGCCCCGCGTAGGCGCGAAATCACGCAAGAGGCCGCGACCGAATGACCGCACCGAGGCAAGGGGGTCGTGCGCCGGGGCCGCACTTACGCCACGACGCGTTGAAACGCGCACGATCAGAGGGGCCCCATTGAAGGTGGAGGCCGCCGGCCCATCGACAGGGCCCGGCATCGAACCCGGAACCGCCAGCGCAAAATGGGATTCTGTGAGAAAGTCGCGGATCGTTCACGTCCTCGGTGCGCCGAACATCGGCGGTGTTGAGACCCATGCACTGGCAATCATCAAGAACCACGATTCCCGACGAGTGGAACCCCATGTCGTGTTCCTCACCTCCCCGAAGGGACGTCTCGAAAGCGATTTCCGCGCTATCGCGCAGGTTCATTTTTGTGAATACCGGCCTGGAAGAAGAGCGTCGTTCATCCTTCGCCTGGCTTATCTCCTCCTTAGACTCCGGGCCAGTGCGGTACTCTGTCACGCATTCGGCTTGCACGCGCTCGTTTCCGTCGCGGCCCGGATAGCTCTCGTGAGAAAGGTCGTCGTCACGATCCAAAACGCCCGACCCGAACGGTCGCGCCTCGTGGTGGCGCGCAAGGCCGCGCGCATCGCACGCGCGTTCGGCGTCGTGGAAGTGGCACCGTCCATGCACGTCCGTCGCGAGATCAGGACCCTCTACGGCGCCGGACGCGATGACGCCTTGATCCCCAACGGCCTTGATCTTTTGCCCCGATCGGCTCCAAACGCGTCACAATCGATAGCTGCTGCCCACCGAGCCGGACCCTTGATAGGGACGATTGCCAGGATGGATCCAATCAAGGATCACGAAAATCTGATTAGGGCCTTTGCGCACGTGGCAATGGCCGTGCCCACCGCGCGTCTTGTCCTTGTCGGGGACGGGCCCACGCGCACCGAGATCGAGAGGCTTCTCGCTAAATTCGGCCTGCGAGAGAGCGTCGACCTGCTTGGAGACGTGAGAGATGCGAAGGCACTTCTCCCGCAATGGGACATCTTCGCATTCGCGACCAGTGAGGACGAAGGATTTGGCGTGGCGATAACCGAAGCCATGGCCGCAGGCCTTCCCATCGTCGCCACGGACATCGGCCCATGCCGCGAAGTCCTTGGTAACGGCGAATGCGGAGTCTTGGTGCCCCCGCGCGATCCCCAGGCGATGGCCGCGGCCATGATCGCCCTTTGGAAGGATGAGGAACGACGCATGGAATTGGGAAAACGAGCGCGCGAGTTCGCGTTGGCGAACTACGACGCAAAGATCACGACCCGCAAATACGAGGCCCTGCTTGGCATCAACGGCGCTTGAATCGCGATCAGACGAGACGGCCCCGAAGGCGTCGCAGGGGCGGGCAATTGCGGTCCTCGGCAATGCTGGCGATCCAGCGGCCTGGAGCGGCATCCCGTACCACTTCTTCAAGGCGGCCCACGAGATTGGCTTCGCCAGTTCGGCGCTCAACCTCCATCTGGAGCGCGTCAAATGGCGACGATTCGCCTGGAACGCGGGCCGTGTCCTTTCCGGCGACCGACCGGGCGGCTTCCAATACTCGCCCTCGTGCCTTGAGAAGCTGTATCGGGCCGCCGGCACCCAAATCGAAGGAAACGAATTGGTCAGTCATTTCCAGCTTTTTCCACCGCCGCGCCTGGCGAAAGACGCCGACGTGCGCTATGGACATTACATCGACATGCCCTTGAAGCCACTGTTCGACGAGTACGGCGAGGGCTCGCGGATCGGCCGACGCATCCGACAAGAGGCGCTCGAATCCGAACGCCAAGCCTACTCGGGCGCACATCGTGTCGTTTGCATGTCGCGTTGGGCCGCCGACGCCGTTCGACATGGCTGTGGCATAGAAGGTGCCAAGGTCAAAGTCGTACTCCCGGGCGCAAATCTGGACGAGAGTGTCGTGGAGCGTCTTACCGCCGGCATCGACGGCTCCCCGGTCGAGGCCGATCTCGCGAAGCGCCCGTTCCGCCTCGGTTTCACGGGAAAACACCCGGAACGAAAGGGATTGAGGCGACTTGTCGGAGCGGCCGAGCTACTGGCCAAACGAGGCCATGGGGTTGAAGTACGCGTCATCGGCGAGGTCCCCGCCGATCTCCGGAAACATCGACTGTTAAGATCTTTTGGCTTCATCGACAAACGAGGGGAAATGGAACGCTTCGTGCGCGAAGTGTCAGGTTTCGACCTGGGCTGTCTCCCCTCTTACGCGGAGGGCCTCGGCATCTCGACCCTTGAATCTTTGAGGCTAGGAGTCCCAGTGCTCGGCACGGCCGTAGGTGGGATACCGGACGCGATTCCAGCCGGCGCCGGGATCCTCGTGGAACGAGACGTGACGCCCGATGGCCTCGCGGATGCCATCGAACCCTTGATCGTGGACGCCTCGAGATATACCCGCATGCGGCAAGAAGCACGCCGTCTCCGACATCACTACGCATGGAAACGTGCCGCGCAAGAATTCGAAAAGTCGTGGACATAGTATGAGCGAGGACCAATTGTCAAAAGAGCCGCCGCGCGTCGCCCACGCGCAGTGGGCGCTCTGCATCCTGATGCTGATACTCGCATCACTTGCACCGACGACGACCGACGTCGAGATGCGGACCGCCGTCACGATTCTGGCCGGCCTATCGATAGCCTTGGTGATCTCGTGTGGGATCGAGGCGTTACACACGCGTTCCCTCGGAAAAACGCTGCTCATGGCCTCCGTGTTCCTCTTTTTTTGGATTGACGCCCTCACCATGGCGTATGAGGCGTTGCCTTTCGCCACGCCTCGTGGCGGCCCCACGATCCTCATCGGATCCCAATATCCGGGGACGCTGGTCTCCACGGGCCTTTTCTATGTGGCCCTTTTCCAGGTCATGCTTCTCGCCGGATACTCTTACCGACCTGACCTTGGTCGCGTTGGTGGATTCGTGCGGGCGCGCGTTGACTCTCTTTCAGACAGCAAGCGGAACCTCAAGATTGCGCTGGTGGCGCTTGCGATCCTCCCGTGGCTAGCGGGGTATCGCTTCGATGTGATCGAAGGCGTGACGGACCTGATAGAATCCCGGAGCCACGACGAGGCGATGGCCCAAGGTGATTGGGGTCGTTACCTGTACCCCTTCGGCATGTTTGGCATGGCGCTCGTGTTCGCCGAAGCGGTCGTTTCGAAACCTGCGAGGCGCCCACCCTGGTTAGGGCTCGCGGGTCTTGGCATCATGATCGCGATATTCGGTGGGGCAAGGCACATCCTATTGTTTGTCTTGCTGCCCGCCCTCGCGCTTGGGCTACTGTCGTTTCGGGCCATGACCCGCAAGCGGGCGCTCACAGTCATCGCAGCCGCCGTCGTGGTGCTATTGCTTTTCCAGGCGCAGTTCGCCTACCGACAATACGGTTGGGACAAGATCGGCACATACGTGCCGAACGAACTGGGGAAGCTTTCAAGCGTGGACCAGTTCAGCGCGCTCCTCTTCGCCGAGTACCTGGTGCCCAGTCAGCACCCCTATTTCCTCGAACCCACCATCCACTACTTCGCGTTGCATTGGATCCCGAGGATGTTCTGGGCCGACAAACCAATCGTGGAGACGTGGCAATATTTCAATTCTCAATACACCCAAGGTGATCCAGGCTACAACGTCACACCGTCGATCATAGGCCAGTACTACATGAGTTGGGGGATACTGGGAATCGTGTTCATCGCGCTGTGGCTTGGGTTTCTCATGGTATTCGCCGAGCGGTTGCTTCGATCGCTCGACCTCCAACGGCAGCGTTGCATGGCGGTCTCGCTCGTCATGCTGATGGCATTCGTGATAGCGTCCTTCCGCCTTTACGCGCCGGTATATTTCGGGTACTTCGCGTACGGGTTCCTGGCGACGATCCTCCTCACGTACCCCATCCCGACCAGGGCCCCATCGATAAACGCTGCGGTCGGCGCCACCGCTCCCGAAACAACGTGACGCCCACCCAAATAGGAGACCAACTTGCGACCGGAACTGATCGAAATCCTTGCGTGCCCAAAATGCGACGCCGGCCTTTCGATTTCGACCAGGCAGGAAAAGACCGGCGAAATAGAGAGCGGTCAGCTGAACTGCCAAGGATGTAACCAGACATACCCGATAGTTCACGGAATCCCTCGTTTCGTCGTAGGCGGAGATGACTACGCATCGAATTTTGGTATCCAGTGGGAAAAATTCAACCGGACCCAGATCGACGCTTTCAACCGCACCAAGGAATCGGAGAAACGATTCCGGGCCGAGACTGGATGGGATGAAAACGATCTCCAACGCAGGCTCGTACTGGACGCCGGCTGTGGCGCCGGTCGGTTCACGGCGATCGCCGCCTCTTGGGGCGCAATGGTCGTGGCGGTCGATTTGACCGCCAGAGCCATCGAGGCATGTGCACGGAACACGAAGGAACTCGGCCTGCAGGTGGATTGCATCCAGGCCTCCATCTACGCCTTGCCATTCCGGCGCGGCGTGTTTGACAAACTATTCTCCCTCGGCGTGCTCCAGCACACGCCCGACCCCGCCAAAGCCATGCGAACGCTCCCCATCTATCTGAGACCAGGCGGTGAGATCGCTTACTGGATCTACGAACGCCGATGGACGCGTTTCTTGATGGCCCGGACGTACCTTCGTCCCATCACACGCCGGTTGCCTCCCCGAGCCAACTACATCTTGAGCCTTTTCCTGACCGCGATCTTCTTTCCGATCACCCTCGTCATCTCGCTTCTACCCGGCGGACAGACCGTCGTCAAGTGTTTTCCCATATCTGCGCGCCACTACTGGAGGCGCCTGAGTATTCGCGAACAGTGGCATTGGACCGTCCTCGACACGTTCGACACGTATGCCCCGGCCTACGAGTTCGTCCAGAGCGAGGCCGATGTCGTTTCGTCGCTTGAGGCCGCGAGCGTCGAGGGCATTTCCCGGCGACCCGCCCGGGGCATGGCGATAGTCGGCCGGAAAGCGGCGACCGGCGGTGCCCTGCAATGAAAGTCGCCGTCCTGTGCGCCAAGTTCGGGCCCTACCACGAGGCGCAGTTGAGGCAGGCCGCCCGGTCGGGCGAGGCTTCCGGCGATGAGCTGACAGGCATCGAGATAGCGGGGTCTCAAAGTGACTACGGCTGGACCAACGCGACATCGGGACGGAGCGGCTTCGACAGAAGGACGCTCTTCCCGGAGGCCGATTATTGGCAACTACGGGGAAACGAGAAGCGGGAGGCGCTCCAGCACGAGCTTGGCCGAATGAAGCCAGACGTCGTTTTCATTCCAGGCTGGGCATTTGACGAGGCTCGCGCGGGCCTATCATGGGCGATGAAGACACGAACGCCGCGAGTAATCATTTCGGACAGCCAACCCATGGATGCAAGCCAAGGCATCCGCAAGTCGCTCTACCGGCGCACGATCCTCGCCCGTTTCGACGCTGCATTCGTCGCCGGCTCGCCCCATGTTCGCTACATGGAGACGCTTGGCGTCCCGCGCGACAGGTGCGTGACCGGTTGCGATGTGGTCGACAATTCCCGGTTCGCGAGCCGATCTGCAAGTGATTCGCAGGGGCAAGACCCAGACCGTCGACCGAGATTACTAAGTTGCCTACGACTCATCGATCGGAAGAATGTGCCTGCCGTCATCGAGGCCCTTCACCGTGCCAAAGCCGATTGGACGTGGACCATCACGGGTGAAGGACCAACACGACCGGCAATCGAGGCAAAGATACGCGAACTCGGAATGACCGAGAAGATCCGGTTGACGGGCCGAGTCGACGAGGATGCGTTGGTCGAGGAGTACCATCGTGCCGACGTCTACATCCAACCGAGTCTTGCGGAACCATGGGGCCTCGCGGTGAACGAGGCGATGGCCGCTGGCCTGCCGGTCATGGTGTCAGACCCCTGCGGTTGTGCGGAGGATCTGGTTTCAGACGGCGTGAATGGTCTAAGATTCGACCCGCGCGATCCCGTGGCGATACGCGAGGCGCTAGACCGCATGTCCGATGAGCGCAAGCGGTGGCCCGATATGGGAAAGGCGTCCTCGAAGATCATTGCCGATTGGGACCTTCCACGATACTCGGACGGGTTCTGGAAGGCCGCGGCAATCGCGACCGGCGTTCGGGGCCGGAAAGGCACAGGGGGATTCGGCGACTTCTTGTTACGACGAGTTCTGTGAACGAGATGAAGGTCCTTCACGTAGTTCCATGTCTCGACCCGCGTACGGGAGGGCCGGCGCGAAGTGTCCCGGCGCTATGTTCCGCGCTCGAAGGCGCGGGAGCCGAGATCGACCTTTGGACGTTCCGCGCGCCCGGCTCGGCGACAACCGTCCCGGATTCCGGGAACGGCTTTGACGTACGTTGGTTTGCGCCCGCATGGAGAACACGCGAGATGCCGACGCGAGATTTCCGCGACGCCTTACGTGCATCGGCCAAGGACTACGATCTCATCCACCTTCACAGCCTGTGGGGGCCCGCGATCACGTTGGCCGCGAGGGAATCCTCGCGAGCGGGAGTACCATACGTCATCTCCCCGCGCGGGATGCTTCAGACGGCATCGAGGCGCAGAAACGGGTTCGTGAAGGCGGCGTACTTCGAACTCTTGGAAAAATCGACTGTACGACGGGCACGCGCCATCCATTTCTTCAACGAGTACGAGGCGGCAGACTCGAAAACGAGCGTGGGTGACCACACCGAGACGTTCGTGGTCCCAAATGGCATCGATCTGCCCACCACCATCCCCGCCAAAGGCGGCTTCCGCGCCGCCTTCCCCCAGGTGGCGCAAAGGCGGATGCTGCTTTTCCTCGGCCGACTCCACTGGAGCAAAGGGCTCGATCTCCAATTGATGGCGCTCCAACGTGTCCTAAGGACGCGCGGCGACGTGGTGCTCGTCTTCGCGGGCCCCGATGGAGGCGAACGACGCGGCCTCGAGACATTGTCGCAGGAACTCGGAATCGCGGACCACGTGTGTTTCACCGGCCCGCTTTCCACGGTCCAGGCGATGGAGGCGATCGTCGATGCAGACACCTTCCTCCTCACTTCGCTCCACGAGGCGCATTCCGTCGCGATGAACGAGGCGCTTGCCCTCGGCACGCCGCTTGTGATCACGGAAAACATCTGTTTCGGATTGCTCAACGAGTACGCCGCCGCCCGTGTCGTGGCGTGGGACCCGGACGCGCTCGCGAATGGAATCACGGATGTCCTTTCGGACCTACCGGTCGCAAGCGCCCTGTCGGCCGGTGGGCGCCGCCTGGCGACGGAGCGCCTCGCATGGCCGAAGGTCGCCCGGGCGATGCACTCGGCCTATGAGCGGCTTCTGTCCGGCGAAAAACGGGAACGAACCCCCACGGAGGTGGTCGTGGCGCGATGATCGATGCAGAGGATCACGAATGGTTCGAGAGGCTCCTAGTCTGCCCGCGCGACCGCCTCGACGTGACGCTCGACAAGGATTCCTTGGCGTGCAGCAAGGACCATCGGTACCCCGTGGTGGCCGGCGTTCCAGTGATGCTCATCGGCGAAACCGAACCGACCCATTCAACGATCACGACGTCGCTCGCGCTGGCCGACGAATGGAAACGGGAAAAGAACGAGGACCAAACGATCGATCGCCTGCTCTCACCCGGCGAAATCGACCCGTTCGTCCAAAAGGAGATCGCGGCCACCAACGGGTACATGTACCGCCCATTGATCGGGCGGCTCAAGCGTTATCCCATCCCTCGACTCCCGCTCGAGCCCGGGCAGGGGAAGACCTTTCTGGAGATCGGGTCAAATTGGGGCCGCTGGTGTGTCGCGGCCGAACGCCAAGGATATGCCGCCATAGGACTCGACCCGTCGCTTCCCGCCGTAATGGCCGCCAACCGCGTCGCGAAGCAATTGGGCGTTTCTCCACGATTTGTGGTCGGCGACGGAAGGGCCCTGCCATTTCGCGACGCCAGCTTCGACACGTGCTTCTCCTACAGTGTCTTGCAGCATTTTTCGAAGAAAGACGCGACAAATGCCCTTCAAGACATGGGCCGGGTGCTTCGGCCGGGAGGGACGTCCCTCGTGCAACTGCCGAACCGCTACGGAGTGCGAAACGTCTTGCATCAGGCGCGCCAGGGCTTCAAGGAGGCCACTGGCTTTGGGGTCCGTTATTGGACGGCCGGCGAGATGAGGGCCGTCTTCGGTAAGGCAATAGGAAAGACCCGCATAATGATCGATGGATTCTTCACCCTGAACCCGCAGACGACCGACCTCGACCTACTTCGACCAGAACATCGCGCGGTCGTGCGCGTTTCCGAGACGCTGAAATCGCTCAGCAAGTTGGCTCCGCCGCTGATGGGACTGGCGGACAGCCTCTATGCACTCTCGACGCGCGACAGGAAAACCATAGCCTAGGCTCAGGGACCTAAGATGTGCGGAATCTGCGGTGTGATCGGGAATATCCGGCGCGGCGAAGCCTCGGAGGCGACGTCCCGGATGCTGGCTGCGCAGGTCCACCGCGGTCCCGACGGTTCCGGCGCGGCGATCGTGGCGGAGAATCCGGCCGCTTGCATCGGGAACCGGCGACTGGCGATCGTGGATCTCTCCAAGACCGGCGACCAACCCATGGTGGGAAAGAGCGGCGCCACGATGGTCTACAATGGCGAACTTTACAATGCACCCCAAATCCGGTCAGAGCTCGAAGCGGCCGGAGCATCGTTTACAGGCACGAGCGATACGGAGGTCGCGCTACAGGCATTCGAACGTTGGGGCCCGGACGCGTTCTCCAGGTTTTCGGGAATGTTCGCCCTTGCGATCTGGGACCCGGACAAACACCGGCTGACCCTGGCCCGCGATCCCCTAGGCATCAAACCGCTGTACTATTCTTCCACGACCGGAGGCCAATTTGTTTTCGCCTCCGAAGTCAAGGCCATGACCGCCAGCGGCCTCGTTCGGCCCACAATCAGTCGCGCCGGCCTCGCTTCATTCCTGGCCTACGGATCGGTCCAGGAACCCCTTACGATCCTTGAAGGCGTCCGGTGCCTCCCGCCGGCCACCTGGCTCGCCGTCGGTAATGACGGGGGCATTCACGGACCCCACAGGTATTGGGATTTCCCATCGCCCGTTCTAGGGCACTCGTCGATTCAAGAAAACGTCATTGAGGCCCGTCGCCTCCTTGAAGCGGCCGTCGGCCGCCACCTCATGAGCGACGTCCCAGTGGGCGTGTTCTTGAGCTCAGGACTCGACTCGACCGCCGTCGCGGGCCTTGCCGCCAAGGCCTCGAAGACTAGCGTGAACACCTTCACCGTGACTTTCCCCGACGAAGAGACGTTCGACGAAGGCGTGATCGCTCGCGAGACGGCGACCCGTCTCGGAACAGATCACCACGAGAAGCCCATCACGTCCGCGACGGCCTGCAAATGGATCGAAAAGGCTCTTGACTCGATGGACCAACCGAGCATGGACGGTGCGAACTCGTACCTTGTCTCCAAGGCCGTCCATGAAGGGGGCATCAAGGTGGCTCTATCCGGCCAAGGCGGCGACGAGGTCTTCGGAGGCTACAGCTCGTTCAGGGACGTCCCCAGTTGGAACCGTGGCATGGCACTTACTGCGGCTGTCCCGCAACGCGTGCGATCCCAGGCGCTCGCATTCGTCGGCGGGATGAGAAGCGAGGTGGCGAGGCGCAAGGCCGCCGACATCGGCATGAACGGCGCCGAAGTGCGCGGGCTCTACCTCCACTACCGCCGACTCATGTCGGATTCCGAGATGGGCGAACTCGTAACGACCCCGAGCCGTCTCGGACTCGACGATGATTACCAACCGACGCCGGAAAGTGGACCGCCTGCGACCCTGCCAAGGGATGCGCAGGCCGCTGTCCGGATGCTCGAATGCTCCTACTACATGAGAAACACGCTGCTTCGGGACGGGGACGTCTTCGGAATGGCGAACTCCCTGGAGATTCGCGTACCGCTACTTGACCGGGAATTGGTGGAATGGGCCTGCGGCCTGCCGGGACCTTCTTTCATGCCGCGCGGAAAACCGGCGAAATTCCTTCTGCGAGAGGCGTGCCGCGAGTTTTATTCGCCGGAACAGCTTCGGCGGCCAAAGCGCGGTTTCACGCTTCCGATCAGCAGATGGCTCCAAGGACCGCTTTCCGCCACGATGGACAGGAACGTCAGGGTGGTCAAAGACGCCAAACTCGTCGATTCGACCTCTGTGGACCGATTGGTCCAACGGTTCGAGCGACAACCCGATAGTGCCGCATGGTCCCGGGTCTGGGCGGTCGTGGCCCTTGGGGCGTGGCTTTCCAAGAACGAGGCGATGCTGGAGGGTAACCAGTGATGGGGCGATCCTCCACACCCCTCGGCGTCATCGTCTTGACGCAGGACGAGGAACGGTTGCTCCCGGCCTGTCTTCACAGCCTAGAAGGGCTCGAGTGCGACGTATTCGTCGTCGATTCGGGAAGCCGGGACTCCACCGTGGCGCTTGCCGAAAAGGCGGGCGCCTCGGTCGTAAGCCATCCCTTCGAAAATTATGCCGCCCAGCGCAATTGGGCGCAAGACAACGTGGCGCTTGAAAACCCGTGGTTGCTGCACCTGGACGCGGACGAGCGGCTGACACCGCAACTCGTGGAGGAGATCAACTCCATCTTGGAGAAACCCCGCGCCGAAACGGCCGCGTATCTGCTTTGTAAACGCACCATCTTCATGGGCCGCTGGATCCGCCACGGCGGACATTACCCTTCTTTCCATCTGCGCCTGTACAAACGTGGTGCAGGCCGGTGCGAGGACCGCGGCTACGATCAACACTTCGTCGTGGATGGCGATGTCGGACGACTCAAGAACGATTACGTGGACGTCCTGACAAGCGACATTGACCGGTTCGTCGCGCGACACCTCCGCTGGGCCACGCTTGAGGCCGATGAATACCGCGCGCGGGCCGACCAACCTAGGACCGTCCAAGCGCGGGCGAGCGGCACGCCCGTCGAAAGGAAACGGTGGCTGCGTTCACGGCTCTATGATCGGGCACCGCTTTTCCTTCGGGCCTTCCTTTACTGGTTCTACCGTTACTTCCTGAGGCTCGGGTTTGTTGATGGGCGAGAAGGATTGATCTTCCACTTCATGCAGGGACTCTGGTTCAGGTTCATGGTGGATGTGAAGATATGGCAGTCACGACGGCGAATTGGCCGAAGTACCGCGGATTGAGAACGCCGGCGCAACGGCGACGCGGCCTGGCAAACCGGATCCTCAGCGCCGTCCTCACGCCCGTGCGGTTCGCGCTGGAAACCGGACATGCGCATAGCGCCCTCGTCGGGCGCGCGGAAAATGCGGCCCATGACCCAATTCCATGGTACACCTATGGTGCGACGGCGTTCTTGGCGGGCCTCGAAACGGCCCCGCTTGCCATCCTGGAATTCGGCGGCGGCCAATCCACCATTTGGTGGGCGCACCGCGCTGCAAGGGTCACGACGATTGAGGACGATCCATCCTGGGAGAAACTCTTAAGGCGCGATTTGGCCGCACTCCCGAATGTCGAGATTCGCATCGCCGCGGATACCGGCTCGTTCCCAAATCTGGCAAATGGTGGCCCTTTCGACATCACGATTGTCGACGGCGGCCCTAGGTTCGAGTGCGTCGAGACCGCGCTTACCGTGACGAAACCGACCGGCTTGATAGTGGTCGACGACACGGATTACCCGTGGGACCCCCGGGGGGAAGGGAAGTACCGGATGCTCGATGCTATTGATGACGCGGGCTGGGGCCGCGTCGACTTCCACGGGTTCGCGCCGGGCGTTTGGACCCCCCATTGTACGTCTGTGTTTTTCAAGCCTGAGTGCGACCTTTTCAGGGCCCGTGGCGCCCCCCGACCCGGACTCGGCCTCAAGGACGAGCCGCCGCGGCGCGTGTGAATCCAAGCCCGTGACTAGAAGGAGAATCCCCCATGAAGCGCGTCATCCTCGGCATCTCCGCATTCCACGGCGACTCTTCAGCCGCGCTGGTCGTTGACGGCCAACTGGTGGCAGCCGTCGAGGAGGAGCGGTTCCGCCGCATCAAGCATTGGGCAGGGTTCCCGAGTGAGTCGATCAAGAGGTGTCTGGAGATCGGAGGCGTTTCTCCTGCCGCGGTCACGGATTTCGCTATCGCGCGAGACCCCAACGCCCACCTCCTGCGCAAGGCATTGTTCGTCGCGTCGCGGCTCCCCAGCCCAAGGCTCGTGGGTGACCGCGCCCGAAACTCCGGCCGCATTAGGAACGTTCCCGGTCGGGTGGCGGAGACGCTTGGGCTCGACTCAAAAAGCGTGTCAAGCCGGACCCATTGGGTCGAACACCATCCGGCGCATCTCGCCAGCGCCTACTATGCATCACCGTTCGAGGAGGCAGCGGTCTGCGCAATAGACGGCTTCGGGGATTTCGTCAGCACTTCGTACGCCGTTGGACGCGGGCCCCGCCTCGACGTGGTCGATCGTGTGCATTTCCCCCACTCTCTTGGGATGCTCTATCTCGCGATCACGCAATTCCTCGGCTTCACGAAGTACGGCGATGAGTACAAGGTCATGGGCCTTGCCCCGTACGGCTCGCCGGAACACGCCGAAAAGATCCGAAAGCTCCTCCGCCTCCGGCCGAAGGGTCGCTTCGAATTGGATCTGTCCTACTTCCGCCACCACACGGGCGGCGTGAACATGACGTGGGACGAAGGTGAGCCCACGATGGGCGCCGTCTACTCGAAGAGGATGGAGGAGCTCCTCGGAAAACGACGAGATCCCAAGGAGGCCGTGGCAAAGAAGCACGAGGACCTCGCCGCTTCCTTGCAAGTCGTGTTCGAGGAGGCGCAGGCGCACGTGCTCAATGGCTTGGCGGAACGTACGCGGATGTCGAGGCTCGCCTTTGCCGGAGGATGCGCGATGAACAGCGTCGCGAACGGCAAGATCCGTGAAAGGACCGATTTCAAAGAGGTCTTCATCCAACCCGCGGCCGGCGACGCCGGCACTTCGCTTGGCGCAGCGCTCTACGTCCATAACATGAAGGGCGGAACCGGACCGCGGTTCGTGATGCACCATTCCTATTGGGGGCCCTCGTTCGACGACGCTTCCCACGGGGCAGCCATCAAAGCGCGGGAGACTGACCTCCTGGGCCAACATTGCACTTTCAAGGAATTCCCCGAAGAGGAGGCGCTTTGCTCGTATGTGGCCGGCCGGATATCAGAGGGCGCCATCGTCGGCTGGTTCCAGGGCCGCATGGAATGGGGCGCGCGCGCCCTTGGGAACAGGAGCATCCTCGCGGATCCACGAAGAGCGGACATGCGCGAGATCATCAACACGAAGATCAAGTTCCGGGAGAGGTTCCGACCGTTCGCACCATCGATCCTGAAGGAATCTCTTAGCGACTTCTTCGTGGACGCCGTCCCGGATCCTTTCATGATCCAAGTCTACCCCGTCCGTGCGGACAAAAGGACGATCATCCCGGCCGTGACACACGTCGACGAATCGGGGCGGCTCCAGACCGTGGACCGGGCCGCCAATCCCCGCTATTGGCTCTTACTGAAGCACTTTGAGAAGCGCACCGGTGTGCCGGTACTCTTGAACACCTCATTCAACGAGAACGAACCGATCGTGCACAGGCCGGAGGAGGCGCTGGATTGTTTCCTGCGCACAAAGATGGACGTCCTGGCGCTCGGGAACCGCGTCCTGGAAAAGAGAACTTGAAGGCCCGTCCAATGCGCCTGCTTTTCATCAACAACCATTACCCGCCGGACGCGAACCCCACCGGGAACCTTGTCGCTCAAGTTGCAGAAGGCCTAGTGGAACGAGGGCACGCCGTGACCGTCGTCACGGCCGTTCCCCATTATGCGCGCTTCGAGACGGAGCCAGAGTGGCGAGGCCGTTTCTCTTATCGAACCAACGAGAAAGGCGTCGATATCATCCGCGTATACGTGCACGCTCGCGGCGGGAAGGAGAAGCGGACCCGGCGTATCCTCAACTACCTCACGTTCAACCTGTTCGCCCTCTGGGCTTCGTTGACGGCGAAAGGCCCATACGATGCCGTGTTCGCGCCGAACGGCTCCTTCTTCGTGGGACTCACCGCGTGGTTGGCCGCGTCACGGTTCGGCGCACCCTGGATATACAACGTACAAGACCTCTACCCGGATGTTCCCATCCGGATGGGCATGGTCCGCGGCCGGGGCACCATCACCTTGCTTCGCCGCCTCGAACGGTTCATGTACGACAGGGCCTCGCGGATCACGGTGATCGCCCCGTCGTTCAAGACCAACATCGAGAGGAAAGGAGTGCCTTCTGGACGGGTAGTGGTGGTCCCGAATTTCGTTGACACCCGCTTCATCCGGCCCCTTGCGCGCATCAACGCATTCTCGACCGAACATGGGCTCGACGGAAGGTTCGCCGTGGGTTACGCCGGCAACCTCGGTTACGCCTCCGAGCTCGAGACCCTCCTCAAGGCCGCAAAGGCGGTCGAAGGCCTGTCGGAAATGCGGTTCGTCATAGTCGGAGAGGGGATTTCGAAACCAGGGCTCGTGGCCGAAGCCGGGCGCCTTGGTCTTCGTAACATACTTTTCCTCCCATTCCAACCCCGCGAACGGTTGCCCGAAATGCGCGCCGCCATGGACGTGCACCTTTCACTCTACAAGCGGGGCGCGTCAAGCGATTCGTTGCCGTCGAAGACGTACGAGATAATGGCCAGCGGGCGGCCGATCGTCCTGGCGGCGGATCCTGGGAGCGATGTCTGGAACCTCGTCCAATCGGCTGGATGTGGCATATGCCTCGAACCCGGGGACGCAAAGGGACTTGCCGAAGCCCTTCTTTCGCTTGAGAAGGACGCGACGATGCGCACGGAGATGGGAAGGCGCGGCCGCCTCGAGGCGGACGGATCCTTCTCCAAGAACACCGCAATAGACTCCTACGAGCGGCTCTTTCAAGACGTCTCAGGCACGCCTCACCAACGGCTTAAGACGTCCACGGCCATGTCGGAGAGTGTGCGATAGGGAATGAAGAAAGCGCTAGTGACCGGGGTGACGGGCCAAGACGGGTCCTACCTCACCGAACTGCTCCTAGGGAAAGGCTACGAGGTCCATGGGATCATCCGGCGCGCTTCGAGTTTCAACACGGGTAGGCTCGACCACCTCTATCATGACCCGCACGAGAAGGGGACCCGCCTCTTCCTCCATCACGGCGACATGACGGACGGGACGAGCCTACGACGCATCATGGAGACGGTGCGGCCAGACGAGGTCTACAACCTCGGCGCCCAATCGCACGTCAAGGTGAGTTTCGACCTGCCGGAGTACACGGCCGATACGGTCGCCATGGGCACGCTACGGATGCTGGAGACCCTTCGAGACCACGCCGCGACGACGGGTCGGCAAGTGAAGTACTATCAGGCTGGATCCTCCGAGATGTTCGGATCGACGCCTCCGGCGCAGTCCGAGACCAGCCCTTTCCTTCCTCGTAGCCCATACGCGGCGAGCAAGGTCGCTGCCCACCACTACGCTGTGAACTACCGCGAGGCGTACGGGCTTTTCATCGCGAATGGCATCCTGTTCAACCACGAATCACCTCGACGTGGAGAGACTTTCGTGACAAGGAAGATCACGAGGGCTGTGGGCAGGATCAAGTTAGGCCTCCAGAAAACACTGTACTTGGGCAACCTCGAAGCGCAGCGCGATTGGGGATTCGCGGGGGATTACGTCGAGGCCATGTGGTCGATGCTCCAAGCAACGACCGCGGGGGATTTCGTCGTCGCCACGGGCCGCTCGCACTCGGTGACCGAGTTCGTGGAGGCGGCGTTCTCTCATGCCAAACTGGATTGGAAGGCCCACGTCAAGGTGGACAAGAGATACCTTCGCCCCACGGAGACCGATCACCTGCGCGGCGACGCATCCAAAGCCGCGCGCACGCTCGGTTGGAAGCCGCGTATCGGCTTCGAGGAACTCGTCCAGATGATGGTCGATCACGATCTTGAGCTCGCCCAGCAGGAAAAGACGCTAAGACTAGCGGGCCACAAAGTGGGCGGAGGCAAGGCCAATGAATAGGGGGTCGAAGATCTTCGTCGCTGGGCACCGCGGCCTGGTCGGCTCCGCGATAACGAGACGATTACAATCCGCCGGCCACACCAACCTCGTCACGAGGACGCGAAACGAGCTCGACTTGACGGACCAGGCCCGGGTACGCGGGTTCTTCGACGAGGAGCGACCCGAATTCGTGTTCGTCGCGGCCGCAAAGGTCGGCGGCATCCATGCCAACAACACGCTCCCGGCCGAGTTCATCTGGAACAACCTGATGATACAATCCAATGTAATCGATGCCGCTTACAGGTCGGGTGTGACGAAGCTCCTATTCCTAGGTTCTTCCTGCATCTACCCGCGCCTCGCTCCGCAGCCGATGAAAGAGGAACACCTGCTGACTGGTAGCCTCGAACCCACGAACGAATGGTATGCCGTGGCGAAGATCGCCGGCATCAAGACGTGCCAGGCCTACCGGCGGCAATACGGGTTCGATGCGATAAGCGCCATGCCGGCGAACCTCTACGGGCCCGGCGACAACTTCCACCCCTTGTATTCCCACGTGCTTCCGGCATTGATGAGACGATTCCACGAAGCCAAGAAGGCGGGCGCCAAGGATGTCGTGATTTGGGGGACTGGCGCACCGCGGCGCGAGTTCCTGCACTGCGACGACTTGGCCGATGCCGCGCTTTTCCTGATGGAGACGTACGAGGACGAACGGACCATCAACGTCGGCGCCGGCACCGACATGACCATCGGCGAAGCGGCACGCACCATGGCCGAAGTCGTCGGATACCATGGCCAAGTCATGTTCGATCCGAGTAAGCCCGACGGCCAACCGAAGAAATTGCTCGACACGACGCGCCTCTCGAACCTGGGTTGGCGGCCAAAGATCCCCTTCCGCAAAGGCCTGGAAGACACCTACCGCTGGTTCCTCGAGAACGAGTCGTCCATCCTGGCGGAGCCAGCTCTTGCACCCTGATCCGCGGGCGCGCGTCCGTTTCGGCTGATGGCGTGTTTATGCCACCTGGCCCTTTTCTTCGCGCCAGCGTGGGCTCCGTTTCCGCCTATTTCAAATGCCCATCTACCATAATCGGCGACTGTTACCGTTGACTAAGACAGCGCTCGTCACAGGGGCCACCGGTGTGGTCGGACCCACACTCATCAAGCTGCTCATAGACCAGGGTTGGAACGTCCGCGCGGTCGCCCGACGCCTTCCGCCTCAAGCCTCCTTCCGCCAAGGCCAAGAGTGCGTGGCCGCCGACGTCTCCGATCCTGAAGCGATGAAGCGTGTTACAAGAGGCGTTGAGGCGGTTTTCCACTTGGCGGCGACGTTACACGAGCGCGCACCAATCGCGGTGCCGCGTGAGAGATACGCGGCCGTCAACGTGGACGGCGCGAGAAACGTCGCGCGTGCCGCGCGAGATGCCGGCGTGGAGACGATCGTCCACGCCAGCACCATCAACGTCCTCGGGCCGACGCGCCGCGGCGAAACATGGGACGACGAGACCCCGCCACGACCCCCTGACCCCTACTCCAGGAGCAAACTAGAGGGGGAGCTTGCCGTCCGGGAGGCGAGGCCCGATTCAGTGGTGATCCGCCTCGGCGCCGTCTACGGTGGCCGCATGAAAGGGAATTATCTCCGCATGTTGGATTACATCCGGAAGGGACGGTTCGTCCACGTGGGGCGAGCCGACAACCGCAGAAGCCTCGTTTTCGAAGACGATGCCGCGGCGGCCCTCGCGGCCGCCGCCCACAACAAAGAGACCCGTGGCCGGACCTACATCGTGACGGACGGCGAACCGCACACCATGAAAGAGATCGCGGACGCAATGGCCAATGCCCTCGGAAGACCGCGCCCCACCCTGCATGTGCCGGCGGCGGCAGCCGGAATCGCATTTGCTTCCGTCGGGGCCTGGAGGCGTCTAAAGGGTGACGCCGTCGGTTGGAACCGCGAGACGCTGGCGAAGATCACCGAGGACATGTCGGTCGTAGGCCACGCCGCTCGCCGGGATTTTGGCTACGTACCGAAGTGGCCCCTCGGTGAAGGCTGGCGGGAAACGTTGAAGAGATTATCGATTGAGGGCGGCAAAGCCCCGGTCCCGGAGCGGAGAATGTGACACCGGATTGGGGCCTCATTGCCGCGGCGGCGCTCTTGAGCTTCGTACTGGCCGGGGCGATGATCCATGTCGCCAAACGGATCGGCCTCGTCGACCGCCCAAACGACCGGAGCCTGCACACGGCCCCGAAGCTTCGCGGCGGCGGCGTCGCCATCGTCGTGACTTTTGAGTGTGTCTTGTACCTGTTGTACAACTCATCCGCAATAGGACCATTGCCCGCCTTGGTCCTGGGCGCGGGCGGTGGCATCGTCGCCATCATCGGTTTCCTCGATGACGTGAAGAGTCGCGGGAACACCGTCCGAATGGCGGTCTGGACAAGCGTGGCGGTGGGGTCGCTTCTCGCCCTCGGTGGTCTTCAGGTCCTACGCGTGGGCGCCGGGTCGTGGACGCTTGGCGTTTTTGGCACGACGATCGCCATCATCGGCGTCATCTGGATGATTAACCTCTACAATTTCATGGACGGGATCGATGGCCTCGCGGCGGCTCAAGGTGTCTTCGTGGCCGGCGTAGGCGCGGCGTTACTATATGCCTCCGGTTCAGAGGCGCTTGCGACCCTTTCCGCGGCGCTCGGGGCGGCCTGCCTCGGATTTCTTGCGTGGAACAAGTCCCCGGCGCGGATCTTCATGGGAGACGTCGGCAGCGGTTTTCTCGGCTTCTCCTTCGCCGCCTTGGCCATCCTGTCGGAGGTGACGAACGGCCCGCCGCTCACCGTATGGGCGATCCTTCTTGCGCCATTCATCGGGGACGCGACGCTCACCGTCATCAGGAGAATCGGCAACCGAGAGCCGTTCTGGGTCGCTCACCGGTCACATGCCTATCAGCGGCTCGTCCAGGGGGGGTGGTCGCACTCGGCGGTCGTTGGTGCCGTTCTTGCGTTGGATGTCCTTCTTGCTCTCGCGGCGTTCCTCGCCTATTCGAGCCCCGACACCGCGGTGCCGATGGTGGCCCTTGCGTACATCGTGGTGATCGGCGCTTGGGCGGCGGTCAAACCCAGACCCGCCCGATCGTGATTCGAGCCCCGGTCGAGGCACCCCCTCGTACCATGAAAGAAGTCAAGACGCGGCCGTCATGGAACCTCTATATATACCTACGTCTCTGTGTCGGATTCGTAGGACCGGGGCAGAACGCACGGGCTTCCCATGGCGGACGATTTGGGACGGAAAGGCGACGAGGCGCGCCTAATTCACGGCTTGCGGGTGACGCCACGCCGTCGGTTGGCGTTTTTCATCGGGGTGGACGGGATCCTCGTCAGTACCGCGGTCCTCGTCACCTTCCTCCTCCGTTTCCAAGGCAACTTGGGCACGATCGGCCTCGACCGCGTCGCGATCGTCGCCGGACTCTGCGCGGCCGCGACCGTCTCGACTTTCATTGCATTCGGCCTCTACCGCATCAGTTGGGCGTTTTTCGGGCTCCGGGACGCGGTGAAGCTCACCCTGGCGATGCTCGCCGCCACCGCCGTGGTCGCTACCGTCGCCCAGGCTTGGTACGTCGTAGACCCGGCGACCGCCTTCCCGCGGACCCTAGTCCTGATCCAGGCACCCTTGTCGCTACTTTTCATCGCGTCTTTCCGGCTGGCCAAGCGATTGAGGCGGATCGTCGTGAGCGGGGCGCTCCAGGAAGGAACGCGCACGTTGATCGTCGGAGCCGGCGAAGCGGGCGTGCAGGTCCTGAAAAGCATCCAGGAATCGACGACGCGCACTGATTACCACGTCGTCGGTTTCATTGAGGACGATGCACTCGCCCATTCTACCGCGATCCTCGGCGTCCCCGTCCTTGGACCCACCTCCGCCCTTGGGCAGAAACTGCGCGAGACGGGCGCCTCGGCAGTCGTCATATGCGTCCCGGACGCAAGCGGGGAGTTCGTCGCAGACGTCGTCGAGACGTGCCGGGCGAACGGCATCCAAAAGGTGCGCATCGTCCCGACGCTGCGGGAACTCATGGACGACTCGTTCACTATCGAATCCACGAGGGACGTCCGCGTAGAGGATCTGATAGGCCGGGACCCGGTCAAGATCAACCCGGACGACCTGCACGGTCTCATCGCGGGCAAACGTGTCCTCGTGACGGGCGCGGCCGGGACCATAGGCGCAGAATTGTGCCGACAAGTGGTGGCCTTCGGCCCCTCGACGATCACCGTCCTGGACACTGACGAGAGCCGGCTCCACGACCTCGGCATGGAGCTTCGGACAATCGCGACTACGGTCCGAATACACGAGGCGCTCGTCGACGTACGAAATGCCCGCGCATTGGAAGGCCTTCTACACCGCGAAAGGCCACAACTCGTCTTCCATGCGGCCGCCTACAAGCACGTTCCAATGATGGAGGCTTGGCCCATCCAGGCCCTCGACGTGAACGTCCTCGGCACGGCAAACGTCATGTACGCCGCCCAGGGCGCGGGTTGCGAAAGTTTTGTCCTCATCTCCACCGACAAGGCCGTAGACCCGTCGAGCGTGATGGGCGCGTCGAAGCGCCTCGCCGAACTGGTGGTGTTCTCCGCAGTCGGAAAGACACAGGGATCGATGAAGAAGGCCGCGGTCCGCTTCGGCAACGTCCTTGGTTCGCGCGGATCCGTACTGACCATATTCGAAAAACAGATACAACGGGGAGGGCCCGTGACGGTGACCCATCCGGACGTCGAACGCTATTTCATGGTGACCAGCGAAGCCGTCTCCTTGGTCCTCCAAGCGGCCGCGATGGGCGACGGAGAGGAACTCTTCGTTCTCGAGATGGGCAAGCCCGTGAGGATACTACGGATCGCGGAAGGTTTCATCCGCCTCCATGGCTTGGAGCCTGGAAAGGACATCAAGGTCGAATTCACCGGCCTAAGGCCCGGCGAGAGGCTTCAGGAGACTCTTACCTACCCATCGGAACCCTTGTCGGCCACGAAACACCCGTTTGTTCTTCGCGCCCGGGCCGAGGCCGCGGCGAACCCGGACGAGATCCTGGAACCAGTCAGGAAGATCGTGCTCGCGGGCGACGAAGAAGCTGCGCGGTCGTTCCTCCTCTCGCACTTTCCACGCATGGGGCAGGCCGCTTTGGCACCGGCACCATCTGCCGGAGCTCCGACCGCCGATCAACGCCTGACCCGCTAGGACGCCGTCGCCCACATCTAAAAAAATACACGCGTCTGCTTCGGTTTCATCCCTTTCCTCGAAAGGCAAAGCCCTTGCCCTTCGTGTATCTCCACACGATTTCGGCCTTCTCATCCTGGATCGCCCGCGGCTTCACGATGACGAGATCGACATCGCCTTTCCACATCCGGCGCTTCAGCGTTTCCTGGCTTTCGGCACCTCCGAACCTTCCGGCCCTCCCGTATGATCGTCAGTTCGGATTATGCGACATGATGCGCCGCGATGCCGAACAGCGGCCTTTTCTCCTGACCGTGCCACATCGAAAACCAAACACATAAATACTAAAACGTTACCTACTGTTACCTATGGCCCGCACAACGACCCTTAGCGACGACGCCTTCGCCATGCTTCGGCGCGAAAAAAGGGAGGGCGAGAGCGACAGCGACGTAGTGATCCGTCTTGTCCAGGCACTCCATTGGGAAAAAGACCCGATGAAATTCCTCGATACCCCTATCGAATTCGACATGTCCCGCGAGGAGCATCTCGAGTTCATCCGAAAGATGAGGCAAGCGGATTCCGTCGATGGCGAGAAGGAGGAGTGAGACGTGCCGGTCCTCGACGCGACTTTCCTCATCGATTCCAAGCACAGGCCCGCATCCATCCGGCCCGCCCTGGCGCGCCTTCGCCAGTTGCCAGGCCCAATCTTCGTCCCCATGCAGGCGGCGATCGAGTATTGCGTCGGAGCGAGCGACGCCAACGCGGCGATCACAGACCTCGCGCTCTTTTTCGAACTCGTTCCCTGCGACACGCAGATTGTACGCGAGGCCGCCAGCGTGGCAAGGGAGGCGCGAGAGCGCGGAAAAAACCTTTCCTGGTCGGACCTTCAGGTCGCAGCAACCGCCCGCTACTTCGGGACCTTCGTCGTAAGCACCGACAGGCGGGCATTCGGCCCGGATTCGGTGGTTCCCGCGTGGGACTATGAACGCGAAAAGGATCTGCCCGGAACCCACGAATCGTGAGGGGGCCGCGCAAATTGTTGCCAGGCACCGGCACGAGGGGCCTCTGATCCGATTCGCCTAGAAAACATCAATCTGCTTCGGAATCATCCCTTTCCTCGAGAGGTACGCGCCCTGCGTCTTCGTGTACCTCCAGACGATGTCGGCCTTTTCGTCCTGGAAAGACCACGGCTTCACGATGACGAGGTCGCCTTCGCGTATCCACATGCGCCGCTTCATCTTGCCCGGTATGCGGCACATGCGGGCCTTCCCGTCCTCGCACATGACCTTGAGGCGTGACCCGCCGAGCAGCTGATCCGCGATCCCGAAAAGTTGTCCCTGTTTCTTGTCCGGCATCTTGACGCGGATGTAGCCTCCTTCGGAGGCCAATCCATCTTTGTCGAATTCGGCGAGCTGTTGTTCCGAGAGTTCTGGTTCCTCTGGTTCCGCCGGGGCGCCCGTGCCTTCCTCCCCTTCCTTTTCGTCGTCGCCAGCCAAGTTGTCGGGCTGCCAATGTGGACAGCCGTATTTATATGCTGTCAGGTAGGGGAACGCCTATCGCCCGGCCTGCCACGAAGGGCCAGCGCCATCGATTTTCTCGGTCGTCGGCCGGCGTCGCCATGCGGATCGTGCCAGAACGACCATTTTCGACCACGGTCAAGCACGGTGAGCGGCTTGGCCGAGCAATCTTCACCCACGGTTTCGCGGCCACGTGCCGGGGCCGCTAGAGCGCCACACCGCAGACTTTTGAGCAACTCGTCACGCGCACGTCGCGGCCAAAGAAAGCGCTCGCCTAAGAGCGCCGTCCATGCGGCGAATAGGCACACGCCATCAGACGATAGAAGGCGTAGACGCATCGCCCTTGGCCGGCACCGAACGCGCGCTCGCAGTCTCCGCCACCGTGACGAGGGCGTCGATGACCTTGTTACGGATCTCCGAAGCCACCACATAACCCGTCGGCCGCTCCGGGTGCGCCTTGACGATCCCACTCGACGCCAACCGCGACACGTGGAAGTTCACCGTGCTCTTCGCGAAATCGAGACGGCCCCGCATCTCCGCTTGCGTGATGCCGGGCTCAAGAAGCACAAGCTTCGCGATCTTGCGCCGGACCTCCGAATCGAAAGCGAGGATGTACCCCTTCTCATTGACACCAAACGAATTGTGGTTCTCGAAGAGACGAAGGAAACGACCCTTCCTCGCCAACTCGACATGGGCGTAATCGGCAAGCACACGAGAGTGATGAAGAGCGGTCTTGAAGTCGACGCCCAACAGACGCGCCGTGTCAGACACGGAGATTCCGGGGCTCTTCTTGATCAAGGCCAACATCTCTTGACGGATAGGGTTGTCCAGAATCTTGCGCTCATGGAGACGGCGGTAGAGGGCGAGAATCACGAGTGGAAAGCCCAACGTTGCGAAGAATACCAAGATTGGGGAAACCTGATCCGGTGAGCCCGGGGACACGGGGGCTCCGGCATTCGTGAATGGCACCAAAGCGGCCGTGTCTGACGCGACGGCCGGAGACCGAAATCGGTCATGCGACTGTGGAGCGACAGCCAAACCCTGCCGCGGTGGAATAGGCCATTTTCCGCCCTTGACATCGTCCCGAGAATCGGCGAAGATTGCGCCGTGACCAGAATCGTATTTCGCGGTGGAATCAGACGGCGCCGTGGAAACAGCCAGACCCACCTCATCGTACAGGACTGTCGCCGTTACATTTGGAAGAGCGGTTTGGGACGCGTTCTCCATCGCGGCCAGAGTTCGATCATTGCAACTGACCCATTCAGGTCCGACAGCTTCGCATAGCACATCCTCTGTTGCCGGGAGGAGGTCAAGATATGTGTCAGATGGACCGACGACGAACCCGTAGATCGGAAATGATACTCGCGTGTAGTTGATTGCGTGATCGTCATCATCCCACGCGGCGAAGTGCCAACGCGCGAACGCGGCGTCCTCTAGGGCGGAAGGCGAGTCGATCCACAATCCCGATCGATTCGTCGTTACATCCAAACCTGAATTAGCGCGTATTGTTGACCTTCTCACATCATCCGAGGTCGCATATGTCATAAAGAGCGGGTTTCCAGTTCCCGCGTGTTCGAGGTCGATCTCCTTCGATACTTGGACCGCTGGGATTAACGGGGCCGCAACGAATCCCTTCATGGCATTAACGTCGTGAGATGCCTCTAGCTCGTCGTCGCCGGGCTCACTGGTTTCACGCCCCGCGTACGAAAACAGGCAATCTGACCGGACGTCTTCGATTGAGCAATCGCCCGGGCGCCCGTTTTCGACCTCCAATCCGAGGACTCCCGCAATGCCAGCGGAGACTTCACCAAAGGCCGTTCCTTGTGCCATGAGGAACAAACCGACAACAAGGGCGAGGGAGCGCACGATGAAAACCCCTAGAATTGCGGGCGTTTGCATTCTTCATTAAGTTTACAAGGCACGTAAACCGGGCAGGGACGTGAAATGTCCTTGGCGCATGCCGCGGCCGCCTTGACGCATGCCGCAGGATTGAAAGCAGGAATCTTGCCGACGCCACACGTGGAGGCGACCGAACCCGTGTTTCGCCCGTCTTCTGCCGTCGCCGGTGGCGCTACAGCCGCAAGAACGATTAACAAACATGCCACACTGCTCCAAACCAGCGTTCCTCCCGACATAGAACCAACCACGACACCAGGCGTCGTATCACGCCAAAACACTTTCGTCTACACAGGGCCCAAGGTTCGACCCGTTTGGGGAAAAGTTTAAATGCCCTTCCTCTGGACATGAACCGTTCCATAATGCCGATAAGCGCGAAGGCTCATCGACGCAGGATGAGGCACCCGACAGCGGCGCTTCTAGCCGTCCTAATCATATCTGGATGCGTGGCCCCTGGTACACCAACGTCAGACGCGCCTTCGGGGGTCACCGTAGGCGCGATCAGGGAGGTCGGCCCGATTGTAGTAGCAATTCTCGACACCGGCATCGTACCGTACCACGAATTCTTCTCGGCTTCCTACTCGCCGGCGGCCGCGTCGGGGGCGCGAGCGCGGGCCGTCCTTTCCGGCGCGAACGCAACCACGCTGGAAGTGTCGCTCGATTCGACGCTTACGTTCGAGCAACGATTAGAAAAAGATCGCGATTTGTGGAACAGCCTAAAGAATGACACCTTGTATGAATTCGCCGGAACCGGGATTTTCGCCATTTCACTGCCGTCGATTTACAACCCTAGCGACGCCCAGCGACCCGTGTATCCGCCGGAATACCGGCCGGTGTTCGACGAAAACGGCCACGGCACTGCTATGAGCTATCTGGCACGCACGGCGTTTCCGAACGCAACCGTAGTCATGATCAAGATCCCAAACGCCTACGCGACAAACCTCCCGGAGGTCATCGGCAACACGGCGGCGGCCCTACGGTGGGTGAGGGACCAGCAATGGATCGACATAGCCTCGTTATCATTCGCCATCCCAGGGAATCCATCGACGCCGTGGGATTCCGAGCTTCGTGATTCCATCCAATCGTTAGGCGAGAGCGGAAAACTTCTCTTCGTCGCGGCCGGGAACGATCCTTCGCCGTCATACGCATCGGTCTACCACGCGCCACCTGCAATCATTGTGGGCGGAGTTCACACTAATCAGAGCGGCGATGACGCCACAACGTCTAGAGCGACGAGTTTCGTCGCAGAGGACGTCGCCCTCGTAGTGGACGCGTATTCTGCGAACAGATTCGTCTTGGTTTCCGGCACCAGCATCGCCACCCCGTTGGTCGCCGGAACCGCTGCGCTGCTCCTACAGGAAATTCATGCGAACGCGACAAGGGGCCATGCCCAAGAGGGTGCGATGGTCCTTGAAGCGTTAAACGTCACCGCGAACTACTGGGGGCCACGCGACTGGACGCCTCGACCGGGGGCCTATGAAGATCCCATCGACACTGTCTTTAGTGGGACTAGTGCCCCCATCCTCCCCACGCCCTGGGTCCAGATGGGCTGGGGCTACGTCGGTCCCGAGATCGTCCCCGCTGCCGTCGCCTACCTCAAGGGTGAGTCGACACCCGCGCCGAAGCCATCGGAGGCCATCCAGTACATGGAGACGACGTACGCGCTTCGTGAGGCGTATTGGTCTCAACGGGGCGGCGAATCGCCCATTTCTTGGTAGGGTTTGAGTATTGCTTGGGTCGAAGTAATATTTCATGGCAAGTAATAATCCCGAGGTTGTCCGAGTCACGGAGAAGGGCCAGGCGATCATCCCGTCAAGGTTTGGAGCCCTCTTCGGCATCGGGGCACCTGGCTTCGTGAGTTTTCGGATCGTCAGCGGAAGATTGGTTGTCGAGCCGCTGCCGACTCCTGCCAAGATGAAGGGCTTCATGAAGGCCGACTTTGGCCGAGAGTCGGGCGTGGCACTGCTTCGAAGGGAACGCGGCGACGATGAGGCGCGCGCCAGGCGGAAGTTCCGCCTGTGATCGTCTTCGACGCGGAGCCGCTTGTTGCGTTCTTTCTCGACGAGCCGGGGGCCGATCGGATCGAGACTTTCCTCGACGAGGTGCGTGCCGGCAGGGCCAGCGCGGCCTGCAGTGTCGTGAACCTGAGCGAAGTCAGATACGTGCTTGCGCGGAAGAACAAGGGGAGAGCGCGTGAGGCGCTCACGTGGCTCCAGGCGGCTGGTGTAGAGGCCGCCGACGCCATTGAAACTTGGGACCATGCTGCCGACATCAAGGCGGAGCACGCTTCGATCAGTCTCGGCGACGCTTTTGCCCTCGCCACGGCAGCCGAACGTGGGGCCACTCTCATCGCCTGGGACGAGGACCAGACGTCGGTCGCCAAGGCCATCGGCGTCAAGGTCCGGAAGTGAGTTAGCCGGCGCAGGCGCGAAGTCCTCTCGGCGCCACGATCTCAATCCACGCCCCGGTAAAAATGCCCCGTCGTGAACGGCAGGCTGCTGTTCGCCTTCATCGATTCCCACAACGAGTCGTTGAACCGGTAGCTTTCCCGCTGCAGGATGAGTTCGTCGAGGGCGGTGCGGTACGTGCGAAGTATCGGCCCCACCGTCTCGGGCTTCAGCCCTTCCGTGTCCATGCGCAAGGTCGCTATCCCGGCGTTCACGAGGTCGGGGAGTTTGTTCAACATCGCGAGTTCTCGCGAGTTCATGAGGTGCATCCTGCATTTTCCGTCGGTGACGAGTTGGAACCTGAATCCCTTCTCGTCGACGAGTTCATAGTCGTGGCGCCTGCACGGGACGTGTTTTCCCTTCGTGTAGCAGCCTTCGACGGCGCCGATCGCGCAGTGCTCCGACACCATGAGGTGCAACTGGCCGTGCGAGACCGCTTCGATCGGTATCGGTGATTCTTTCGCCACGGCCGCCATCTCGGCAAGCGTCATCTCGGGGGAGAGGCACGCGGATTCGAAGCCCATCTCCTTCATCACGGAGAGCGCGTGGCTGTTGTACGTGTTCATCGGGTAATCGGCGCGCGCCTTGAGCCCGAACTCCTTCACTAGTTCCAAGGCTCCGAGGTTTCCAACGACCGCGCCCGCAGGCTTCATGGCGGCAAGGTCGGGCATTATCGTGCGGATGTACTCAAGGTCGGCGTCTCGCGTGATGTACGGGAAGTGTATCCAGAACGGCACGTTGTGTGATCTCGCGACTTCTGCGGATTCGCGGATCCGTTCGAGGTTCCACTCGTCCTTGTCGCCTCCCCAATCTAGTCCAGCGTAGTAGACCGCATCCGCGCCGTTCTCGCAAGCTGCCGTCGTCAACTTCACGCCTTGCACCGTGACGGCGAGGCGCGGCCTGTCGACGACGTGGGCCGGCCCCGGCGATGGATCTTCGGCCGGCAAGGCCGCGGGCGCTCTCTTGTACCTACTTGTACGTACCTGTTTCAGCGCTGCCACCGCGGCGCGTCGCGCGGCGTTCACCTGCGACAGACTCACGTGTAGGCCCGGCGCCACGTCTATCTCGAACTGGCGCGGCTTGAACGGCGTGTCCCCGAGTTTCTTCAGCTGGTGCTTCAACGCCTCCGCAGTCATTCCTTCGCCACGCGCGCCTTCCGCGGGAGACGACCCGACACCGGTGTTCCCGTCATCATCCGCTATCGTGACCACGAGCCCGGCCGCGTTGAGACTTGCCCGGACGGAGACGCCGATACGCCGTTGTCGATCGGTGTAAGAAAGTTGTGCGTCGGTGAAAAGAATGATGTCTAGCGTCTTGTTCACTTTCGAGCCCTCGACGACCCAACCCTTTTTCGGCACAGCCACCAACGTGCCCGCCGACGCCTCCTGGACGGGGCGTCCATCGACATACATCGCCTCCACGGCCTGACCAAAGCCCGTGCCTCCGTCCGGGTTCTCGACTTCGACGCCATCGCCGACGTGAAGCGGTTGGTTCAAGCGGATGAGCATGTACCCGTGACGCGCCCCGTAGGGCGCGTCCGGCCCGGCGGAACCTCCGGTTCCGCCAGGGTGTCCGCGCCCACCTTCGATGACACCGAGTTCCGTGCCACGATTGTCGGGCCGGTCGTGGACAACGAACGAAACGCCGGGGTTTCCAGCGTAATAACCGGGCGTGAACTTGCGGTTGTACGCCTGCATGAGGTCCAACCGTTCTTTGTCTGTGAGATGGAAATTGCCCTTCACCATGCGATCGATGGCGCGGCGGTAGATGGAGACCACGGTGGCGACGTACTCGGGACGGCGCATCCTGCCCTCGATCTTGAACGATTCAACACCCGCATCCCAGAGGGCCGGGAGGTGATCGATGGCGTTGAGGTCGCGGCTCGAAAGGAAATGCATCCCGTCGTCGAAGGCGACCGTCTCGCCGTCGCGAACGAGTTGAAATGGAAGTCGGCACGTGTAAGCACACGCTCCCCGATTTCCGCTTCGCCCGCCGACAAGGCTTGAGGCAAGGCACTGGCCTGAGTAGGAGAAGCACAAGGCCCCGTGCACGAAGGTCTCGAGCGGAATCTCCGTTTTTTCCCGCATCTTCTTTATCTCTTCCAGCGTGAGCTCTCGTGGAAGGATCACGCGCTCGGCGCCCATCCTTTTCATGAGGTTCGCCGAGATCGAATTGTGGACGCACGCCTGTGTGGACATGTGGATCGGCAGGTCGGGCGCGTAGTGGCGCGCGAACTTGACCACACCGAGGTCCTGCACGATTATCGCGTCCGCGCCGAGGTCGCGTAGCTCTTTCAGGTACGGCCCCAATCCGCCGAACTCGGTGTTTCGCACAAGCGTGTTGACGGTTACGTAGACTTTGGTCCCTTTGAGGTGGGCGTAGTCGATCGCCGTGGCAAGTTCATCGTCCTGGAAATTCACGGCCCGCGCTCTAGCGTGGAAGCCTCTGCCGCCGAGGTACACGGCGTCCGCGCCGTTCTCGACGGCGGCGCGTAGCGAATCAAAAGAACCAGCAGGAGCGAGTAACTCGGGCTTCTCTACCATCGACACATCAGTCCAATTCACGCGTTGTCCGTGGCGCGCCTTGAGTCAGACGCTTCACGGCACGCGCCAGTATCCTTGAGCCTATATGAAACTTCGCCCGACCAGGACCAGCCGGCGGCACGGTGCCCGTTCTTGGCGCCCGTCGGAATTGCTCGCGCGTGCGGGCGGGGCCTGGATCAGCCTCCCTTTGGCGACGAAAACGGGCACGGATCGGTCCCAGGCGGCGGCACTCCGAGGCCGACCGGCTTCAATAAGGTATAAGAACCCTCAGGGCGGCTTCATGGTGATGAAGGGGGAAGCTGGATTCGTGCTTCTGACCTTGGCTACTGCAGCCCTTTCCGGGTGCGTAGCCCCGCCGGTGGCCCCTAGCGATGGCATAGGGCCCGCCGCCGCGACCCAAATCCCGATTCTCCCGATCGACGTCTCCGGCTCCTCCGCCTACGATTTCGTCGTGAGTTTTGCCATGGGCTTCCCGTTGCGGATGCGTAACCTCGTGACCCATGAAGATTCTCGCGACTACCTCGAGCGGGAATTGAAATCGTTCGGTCTGGAGGTGGTCCGCGAGCCCTACACGCCCGGAGGCGACACGCCCATCCCCGGCGTGAACATCATCGGTTACAAACGCGGCACCGAGTTCCCGGGACACGTGATCGTCCTCTCCGCCCACTACGACACGGCGGACAGCACCGTCTACGGCGCGTGGGACGATGGCGCCGGAAGCGCTGCACTCCTCGAACTTGCGCGGTCGTTGTCGAAGGGTTCCTGGCGCCACACCATCGCCTTCGCTTTCTTCGACGGCGAAGAACGAGGCCTTCAGGGCTCCGCGGCCTACGTCGAGGAGCACATCAAGACGGAGGACATGGAGTTCATCGCCGACATCACGCTAGACCCTCCCGGCATCAACTACCCGTGCAAAGACCCGGACGGACAGTTCCTCCCGATCACCATCCTCAGGAGCAACAACACGACGGGCCCGAACCAGCTCATACAGGACCACGTGCGCTCGACTTTCAAGGAGCTCGGTTTCCCGGCATCGGCCTACGAGGAGTACGTCGTCAACATTTACGTGACCCGCGTCGAGGGCACGCCGGTCAATCGCGGCGGCACGTCGGATCATCGCAGTTTCGACCGCGCGGACATCGCCAACCTCTTCATCGGGGGTTCGGTCGGGAAGATCCTCGGGCCGGCGAAGGTCATGTCATATGGCCTTCACACGCCGATTGACACCCTTCAACAGATGGAGGCGCGTTGCATCGGGGGCGCCCCGGTCCTCAAGGAAGCGTTCCAGAACATCCTCGACCTGACTTTGAAGACCGTCGAGAAGATCGACGCGGACGGGTTGGGGCTAACGGGAACCGACGAGACGATGGCCTGAGCCACACGGATTTCGACCCGCACAGGGCGCGCGGGCCCAAGACGTTTATCGGGGGGCCGGCGCATCCCGTTGACATTGCACTCCCTCATCGACGTGTTCTCAGGCTCCGGCGGCTTCAGTCGCGGCTTCGCGGCCCTCCGCTTCACGCCGACTTTCGCCGTTGAGGCTTTTCCACCGCACGCCGTCGCCTACGCGACGAATTTTCCGGGGTCGCGCGTCGAGGTACTTCGCGTCGAGGAGATCAGGGATTGGCCGAAGTGCGACGTTCTCATCGGAGGCCCGCCGTGCGAACCGTTCACGGGAGCGAACCCCAACAGGTCGCAAGATGCCGCGAAACGGCTCAACGAGGATCCCGTCGGGAGGCTTGTCCTCGAATTCGCCCGAATCGCCGGAATCGTGAAGCCGCGCGTTTTCGTGATGGAGAACGTTCCCGGTGTCGCGGCCGGCGCGGCGGAGAAGATCCTACGCGAGTCATTTTCCGCTGCGGGCTATGGGCGGATCTGGATCAACCGTTTGCACGCCGAGGAACATGGGACGCCATCGAGAAGGACGCGCGTCTTCATTTCGAACATACCGATCTCTCCACGAAAGGTCCCGGTGGTCGTCACGGTCTCGGAGGCCCTTGCAGGGCTGCCGCCGCCCGACACGGGTCTTTCGAACCACGAGACGACGACGGTGAGTCCTGAAAAGGCCGAAAAGATCCGGCGACTCCGGCCCGGTTCGTCGCTCGTCAAGTACAGAGGAGCAAGCGGCCGCGGCCACTCGAATTGGACTAGGCTCTACGCCGACCAATTAGCTCCGCCGGTCATGGGGAAGAGCCGCTTCGTCCACCCGGTGGAGGACCGACTCTTGACGGTTCGCGAGAATGCGCGTCTCATGGGCTTTCCCGACGAGCACGTTTTTTCAGGCGGGCGCGATACGCAGTACGAGCAGGCTGGGGAAGCGGTGCCGCCGCCGTTGGCCCGCGCCGTCGCATCGGAAGTCCTTGCGTACCTTGACGCGACCAAGGGATAAGCCCGAAATGGGGGGCGCCTCACCCGGTTCACTCGTCTCGACTGGTGCGTCCGCCCCGCTTGAATACTCGATTCAAGCGAGCAATCCATAAAGTTTTAGCCACCGCCCGGACTAGGGCGGACGATGACGGGGCCACACCTTCCCGGATTCGCAGTAGCGAGCCTGCTCGTACTCACCCTTTCTCTTGGCGGCTGCGTCAACCAGGACTCCGGCGACGTGCGGCTCGTCCTTAACGCTCCCCAGACCGGCGACGCGCTCCAAGTGGGTGTGTTCGTCGACAAGGCGGACGCGTCGGCGGCCGAGTTCCAGATCCTGTTCGAGGGCGTCCAGGCGTACCCGAAATCGGGCAAGGCGAAGATGACCCTCGTAAGCGGCGCAGGCGACGCCAAGACGAACTATGCCGAGTTCGTGCGCGGGAACGGCGACTACACGGTCAAGGCCTCTTCGGGGTCGAAGTCGTCGGAGAAGAGCGTCGAGATCGTGAAGTTCGTCGAGAGCGTGCGCGTACAGATCAGTTACAACCCGGACGCGGCTCGCGTACAAGTGCAGGCGGGGCTCCTCGCGGCGAAGGCGCATTCGGGTCTTGCCTCGCCCGGCACCGTCGTCACCAAGGGCGACGGTGAGCTCAACTTCTACAAGGAGGATTCGAGCGCGCCGTCGAACCCGCAACCATTCAGGTTATCGCTCGCGGACGCGCAATCGGCGCTGACCTGGCAGGTCTCGACGAGTGAATTCGACCAGGGCCGGGGGAATTACACGGGCGTCGTGACCTTCAAGAATAAGCTGGCCGTCGGCAACACCGCGTCTAACGACCCGTATTTCGCGGCGACGGCGAAGTTTGAGTTGCAATAAGCGCCCCTGCCGATGGGACCCATTGGATCCCGCAATGGCCCGTGACGATGCTGCCGCTCAGAGAAGCGGTCGGTCCGAGGTCAGGAAGACCCGACTATGCGCCGCGGCCTTCGAGCGCCTTCACTCTTAGTTGTTCAGCGTGGCACTTTCGGCAGCGAGTCGCTCTCATGGGGTTCCTGGCGTAGCACTTCATGCAGATTTTCTTGCGAAGGAGCCGCGCTTCGGCCTCAGGAAACTTGCCCATGATATGACCCGGGGTTTCAAGGATGCCGGAACCCCTATATTAAGCTTGTTCGCTCGTTTGGGGCGGGTCCACTTCGGCCAAGTAGCATTCGCGCGGGTCCCATAAGCGGGGACTCGAAGACCCTTTCCCATGGGTGCCATCGGCAACTGGTTGCGAACGCGGCACGGGCGGGTCCGCGAGTTCGAGGAGATCCTTTCTGACCTCCCGGACCACGCCGCACGGGACGCCGTTTCGCGTGACGCGTCGCATTTCGAGCCGCCGACCCAACCGCGAGGCGACGAGCCCCGGCCGTGGGAACGGCACTGATAGGCTTTCAGACGAAGAGAGCCTGCTTCTCCACCACTTCCCTGCTGGTAGCGGCTGAGGCGTATTCCCTCAACGGTTCCGCATTGAGTTTCAGAAAACCCTCGCCCCACTTGAACTTGGACATGAGGACCGCGGCCTGTTCCTCTTCACCAAGGATCCACAAGGCACCTGCCAAGGCCTCCGCCGTCGACAACCGGAACGGTTTGCCATAGTTCACGGGGTTCGCCGCGACGAGGAACGGCAGGGCCCGCGCCATGAGCGCCCGAGGGAGTGCTTCGAAATCCTTCTCGGCCTGCATCCATGAACAATCGAGGGCCATGAGGCAACCCGTCATTGCCATCGGGTAATCGGCCTTCGAGATGGCCTGGGGCGACATGGGCGACAGGAGGACACCGTTACGCGGCACTTTCTTGATGTTCGTCTCAAGGGTCGCAAGGCGGAAGCGGGCGAGGCGGCGAGCGGTGTTGCGGCGCGGATTGTCTTCGGGAACGTGGTAGATGAACACCGGGACTGGCATCAGACGCACTCCGCATTGACCGGTTTCATTCGAGCTCCGCGTCCGCGACCACATGGCTGACGCCCGGCGAGAAGGATTTCACGCGCCTCACCGCGATCGATCGGATTCTTCGGCCGTTTCTTGCCGCGGCCTGCGACACTCGAGTCGCGGGCCTGGTCGAAACCAATTCCTCTGGACACGATTCATGATAATGGATGGTGCCGCCTCGTTCCGAGAGTATGGTCATGGCCTTGTCGAGATACTCGTGCGTTGTCCCGACGAACCCCATGATGACCCGGTCGGCAATGCCGTCCGGCAAGATCGCCCGGTTATCGCCAAGACGGGCATCGATCGTGGCCTCGACCGCGTTCAAGCGAGAGTTCTCCTTCAAGTAAGAATGCGCGGTCGGATTCATTTCCGCAGCGACCACTTGATCGGCTTTGGCGAACTTCGCGACGGGGATCGCGAAATACCCTATCCCTGCGAACATGTCGACCACGGTCTCCCCGGCGCAGTCGAGTTCGCCCATGCGTCGGCGCTCCTCCTTGTTGCCGGAAGCGAACATGACCCGCGCGACATCGAACTTGTAGAGGACGCCATGCTCGCGATGGATCGTCTCGGTATCGTGGCCATGGAGAATCCTGACGGCCGGTTCCCGCGCCGTGCCGCCGATGGCGGTGAAATCGTCGAGCACCGTTTCGACGCCGAGCGCGTCGGCGATCGCCCGTCCGACGACCTCGCCCTTCGGGACGAGGCGCGGGTGGAGTTTGACCACGGCGACGTGCCCGTAGAGTTCCCAACGGTCGGGTAAGAGCGTCAATTCCTCGGGAGAAAGCGTCGAGGCCAATATGTCGAAAATGGCGTCGAACGGCGCCTCTTGACCGACGGCGTCGTCCAGGGCGGACGCGCCGATGAGAACGCCGCCGAACTCCCTCACGGCACCAAGCGCTCCTTCCGCGTCGAGGACCGGGACAAGTACCCGTCCCGCCTCAAGCCTCGGCCGGAAGCGCGTGTCCACGAGGCCCAATGCAAGTAACCTCCGGCGCCCGCGCTCCGCCTCCTCGCCCGGGAGGCCGATGCAGATGTGGTCGCTCGAAGAATGCATGGGACGCCGCCTCCATCCGGGAGGACCCTCATGTTACTTTCCATGGGGAAAACCAGGCCGCGACCGGGGTTGGACAAGATGGGCTTGGTCGCGCCAAGACGGCATGGCTTGACCGCCCCAGGACGTGGCTCCTCCCAAGATCGACCGCGCGGAGGCCCGGCCGCAACGAGGGTCGAGCCGAGCCCCGGCCGCCCGCAACTGGCGTCACTTGCACCCCCGGGGACCGATCGACTCCGAGCGGCCGTCGAATCAATTGACTCGGGGCAATCGTGGACGAGATCGAGGAACACAAACCGGGGCTTTGCCGTGAGATTCGTCCGAGCGATTGCGACCGGGTACGTGATGACGGCCGGCGATGCGCACGACTCGCCAGGAGTGCCGCGCGTCACGGCCACGAAGGCACCCGATGCATTCCCTGTGACGTTGGTTATCGCGATGCCGAATCCGCCGTTTGGTTTCTCGCCCCAGGAGGCGATGATCACGGATTCGTTTCCGAAACCGATGTCGGGCCGTTCGGGTGGCGGGATGACGCCCGCCTGGCAGTACTTCGCCCACCATTCGCTCCACGTCTCGGCGTCGGTCGCGAGTTCATACCCTTCATGGGCACGGCTCGCAGTGCAGCCCTCGATCTTTTCAAAGGAATACTCGACGATAACGGGCGTCTTCGGCGGCGTCGTAGGGTCACCGCCCTGGCTCGTGGAGTCATTCCCATGGGGCGGGCCACGCTCAAGGCACCCGGCAAGAAGGATCGAGGAGACGACAAGGAGCGACAAATGACGCATGGGTGGCCTAGCGCCCGTCGATTGAAAAACGTTTTGGGCCTGGCAGCCGCTACTTTTCTATTGCCACCCAGTTGTCGGCAAGTTTCGTCGCACCCGTCTCGTCGCAGACCTTCTTCGGATCTTGATGCGCGGGGTCGCACCCATCGGTGTACGCGATGTAGAACCTGCCATCAGGCCCTGTCACTATGTCGATGAAGTCCAGAAGGTTCCTGGTACCGGGGTTGCAAGACGAACCCGTTGTGCATATCGAACCGCGTTGCGCCGGGTCACTATCGGGCGTAACTTGGACGTGGCGCATCGCCGGCGACGCGGTGTCGGCACCGTCGACTATCGTCGCGAAGAGGTGCCACTCGGTCCAGCCGGGCGCGTTGTCCGAATAAAGGGGCGTTTGCGCCGTCCCATAATAAGTCACCGCGAGCTTTCCCTTGACCGAGCCGACAGCCGCCGGGAACGTTATCGAAGGGATCTCCGGCGGATTTATCCGCACGGGCGCGCCCCACGTCTTCCCGTGATCTTTTGACATCGAATAGTAAAGCGTCGTGTTCCCTTGCCACACGTAGTACGTGTTCCCCGCGTCGTCGAACGCGAAATCCGCATCGTTGAAAGACCAATAATCCCAGCCCTCGCCGAAGACGCTCATCTCGTAGTTCGCGCCGTAGTCGTTGCTCACGGAGATGTAATTCTTGCCGCCCTCCTTGGCCTCGGCCCAACTTATGAACACGTTCCCCGCCCGGTCTGCTTCCACAGTCCCCGTCCATAACCCCTGGTAGTTGTCACGCGTGCTTATCCCCGCGAAGACCGGTTGGAAGACAAGCCCGCCATCAAGGCTTCGCGAAACGAACACCGAATCCGTCGTCGTGTCGTGGGCGGCATAGTAGAGGATCCCATCCCACGGGGCCATCGGGACGCTTGTGGAGCCCACGGTGAGCTTCTGGTGGTCGCCCGAGGGCCAACCGCACCCAGCGGGGTTCGTCACCCACGTCGCCCCGCCATCGTCCGAGTAGGAAAGGGTGCTGCAAAGGATACCGACGACCGCCGCCTGGAGTTGGCTCACCCAGATGCGATCCGTGTACGGGTCGACGCGCATCATGGGGTCGGCCGACCCGGCCGTATTCGCGATCTGTGGCGAAACGTCCCTCCACGTCGCACCTTTGTCGCTCGACTTGTAAAGGGCAAGTCCCGAGAGCACGAAGATGTTCCCCTTGGAATCGACGCCCATCGTGGGCTCACCCACGCGGCCGCCGGTCTTGTGGGTGGAAAAAGAAATGGTCGTGTCCAATACTGTCGTGAGGTCCTTTGGTTGGAAAGGCAATCCGGCGACTAAGCCCGCATCGACGCTGAACGCGGTGCCTGCGGCGTCGGGGACGTCCACGGCCGTGACGTTCGCTTTCCACCATTGCGGCGCCTCCAATCCAGGAGGAGGATCGATCGCGCAAGCGAGGGTTTGCGCTCCAGAGAGGTCCTTGCATGCGATGCCCCCGGCTGCGTCGTAGACACGTAACGCCAGCGACGACGCCGCATCAGCGACCTTGACGGCGATGATCACCGCGCCGACACCCGGGCCGACCTCGAACTCGAAAGTCTTCGTGGCGGGTGCTGGAGAGCCGGGTTGCGGGACGGAAACCAGGACACCATCGATCCTTTGGGTCTGCGGCATCGTGTCGGTCCACTGGAAGACGACCACCTGCGGCGAGGCCATGACGTTCGCCGGACTCTTCGCGGTGAGGCCTGCGATCGGTGGCGCCGAGACGATCATGCCGGCTCCACCGACGTCCGACGGTTGGCCGACGCAGCCCGAGAGGGCGATTGCGAGAAGAAGAACGGCAGCGGAGAATGCATTCCTACTGTGCACAGGGATCAATCCAAACTGACCGGTTCCACTTAAATAGATTGTTGCGTGGATAGTGACCATCATCACGGCGTATATCCGCTGGCCTCACCGCTCCTCGTACGTGAGGGCTTCCAATCCTGCCGCCCTTCGAAGGCTTTATCCATCGTCGCCGGAATCGAAGAACGTGCCCGACTTCGAATACAAGATGGTCATCGTCGTCCGAAAGGACTTGAAGCTATCGCCGGGGAAGATGGCCGCGCAAGTCGGCCACGCCGCCGTGAACCTCGCGCTAGCAGGTGCAAGGCGAAAGGACAAGGCGTACGAAGCGTGGCTGTCGGAGGGGCAGAAGAAGGTGGTCGTCAAGGGAGAGGGCCTCCGCCAGCTTTACGAGCTCAAGGAACAAGCGGAAGCCCTTGGCCTCGCCACGACACTCGTATCCGACGCTGGACTCACGGAGGTCGAGCCCGGGACGACGACGTGCCTTGGCGTCGGGCCTGCCAAGGCCAAAGACGTCGACCGCGTGACCGGCGGCCTCGCTTTGGCATGATCGGCCCCTTGTGAAGCGCCAATACTTTTCGGACACCACGACGCCGAAGTTAGAGTCACACGGGAAAATCCTGATGACGACGTTGGAGCAAGATCGTAGCTCGTACGCGGAGCCTACAATCCATGCGCGTCAAGAACCTGACCCTCGTTGTCCTCGTGATCGCGATCGTCGTGGAACCCGCCATCGCGAGTCACCATCGATCGTTTTATGAAAACGACACTGGAGCACACGAAACGAAAGAACCGGACTTCGAGACAAGCCGCGTCCTTGCGAGTTTTGGTGGCCCAGACGAGTCGCAACGGGTGATCGACTACGACCACGACGAAACGGGAGACGATGGCTCGACCCGTCTCGACCTCGGTAACGCCGCGCTATTCCTCGATGCCAGGATATCGCAGGCGCCCCTTTCTCCGGCACGTTCGTACGCCATCGATGGCGGCTTCTACGTGTCGGCGATCACGGGCTGGTCCGCAAACACGTTGCCGCCGGGCGAGAACCTGCTCTTCGCCTGGTTCGGCTGGTTCAACGACCTGAACCTCGACGGACGCATCGACGATGATTGCATGCAACGGCCCGGATATGTTGCCGGGGCCGATGAATTCGTTTGGGCCGGGATAATGGAGGAAAGGCCGCATCGGCTGGTTGCGTGGATCCTCCCTGGAAACCACACGGCGGGCCAGATGCCCGATCCATTAGGCTCCTCGGGCCCCTCGGAGCCGATCGACGCCTTGCCGCTCATGGGCTTTCCCGGCTCGCTTTCCCCGGATCTTTCATTGGACGATCGTAGTGGAAACCAGTACGGCGTCTACCCCCAAGCTTGCCCTGCGGACACGTTCCAGGTGGCAGGATCCGGTTTCGCCTCCATGTACTACGATTCTGCGCTTCTTTCGGAAACGGAGATCGTTGTAGCGGCATTCCCGATGGATGGCTCGGCCGTCGTCGGGCTCGACCCGTTCGCGCCACTCGGGTACGACCTCGGCGAGGCGCGGTTCATCGACGTCGATCATTACGAGGCATTGAACCCCTCGATAGCGGACCTGTGGCAAGGGCTTCGCGATGCCGGTCGCTCCGAGTACCTTCAACTCAAGGAGATGACGATCGCAAAGGTCGGGGAGAGCGAGGGCAAGGTGGACGAAACCGCTGCCGCCGCGGGGCATGAACGCGACGTCTTGGTCGAGTCGTTTTTCTCTGTTGCCCGGACCGCCCAGGACACTTTCCGCAACGAGACGGGGATCGAGCCACCCAGCGGCGATCCTTCGGATATGACGGATGAGGTCGCGGTCTTGATCGGAGACGGCGTCAACCGTTCCTTGGAGGCGTTCGATCGTACGACCAACATTTCGCGCCGGTTCTTCGCCGTCGACCCGAGGGAGCCGAACACCGAATGGGATGTCCTACCGGGCGCCTCGTATGGCGCGCGTTCGGACGAGGTGGGGCCGTCATGCACCGACCGGCGGGCCTACCATGCGGACGGCGATTGTAACGATTACTCTGGCTATCTGGATGGAAGGCACGCCTGGGCGGACTTGACGGCGCGAGGAAGCGTCCCATATCCCCACGTGTACCAGATCGGTGGCCCCTATGGCACTCTTCTAAGGATCGTTGTGGACCCGCTTGTCTTCGACGCGAGCGACGCCCCGCAGCACCGTTCGCTGGCACCGGGAGTACCCTACCAATTCAATGCGAGGGTGGGAAGCTGGCACGACAAGGATAATGACCTACACGTCTCGATGGCAACGGGGGCCGGCGCCGAGTTCCGAGGCGCTTGCGGAGACGACCATGCCGGTAATTCCGGTGCTCTGAACCTCACGATGGAATCGCTCGAGGCCGAGGGTGCCTGGCCCGGCGGCCTCTGGGTCTTCAAGGATTTCGAACGAACGGGAAAAGCGTCCGCAGAAGGGGAATCCATCGTCGATCTTTACATGAGCGGGCCCGTTAGCATCCGCATCGGGTGCGAACCCGGACAGCGCGAAGCGGGGGCCGCGAGTGCCCGCGACTGGGTCGTGTTCTCCGAGGGTGCCTTTTCCGGGAGCATGGTCAAGACGACGCTGGAGGTCGCGGTGAGCTTTGTGCTCGATGATCTGAGTCTCGCTCGCGAGCTTGTCCGTGACGTCGATATCTGGAGCCCGCAATCGATCACGCTGGACTCCGTGTGAGTCGCGGCCGACGGCCTGGTCGCGTGGGGCCACGCCCCACGCCTGGGCCCGTTACGTTCATATCGAGTGTCAGACTAACCGACCACCTTGAGCCCGACGGAGAGCGCGCCCGACCCGGTTTTCATTCACTGTGGGAAATGCCGCCACTTCGCTCCATCGATCGTCGGCCGCCATTCCTGCCAACTTGGGCTTGTTCTTGTGGATGGAGTGCACCGGAGAACGTGCAACCAGTACGAGCCGTTTCCATCGATGCAGGGCGAAAGCGAGCTCGACCTCTCTGAATAGGGAAGAACGCGAGCCGGCGCAACCTGAAATGGCACCACGGCCGTGTCGTGTTGCTTTTGACGCCGAAGATGGTTCAAGGGAGAAGATCTGTCGAGCGGGGTGGCGCTGGCCTGGATGAGCAAGACAAATCCCGTCCACCTGGATGCCCGTCGGCGCCGTCGCTTTCCTCGCGGGCACCCCGGGCGATCACTGGCCGGCGACGCGCCATGCGCGCCGCGACGCGGATAGGCGGTTTTGCCCCGTCGTTCGATTTGACCGGGGAAAACGAGCTGACCTCTGGCGTCCCTCGTGGGTCCGGTGTCAAACGTGCGCCGAGGCATCCACACGATCGCGATGGTGCTCGTTCTTGCAACCGCCCTCACCCCCCCTCCCGCTTCGGCCTATGAAGCGGGCCATGCACCCGATGCGGGGCCTGCAGGATGGCACGAGGTCAATGTCGAGGCGTTCGTTCTAGCCTCCGATGAGACTCTCGACATTGACCGTGACACCATCATCCGGGCGAAGGAGCAGATCGTGTTGGCCGGCGACTTGCTGCTACGCCGTGCCTCCGGGTCCCTTTCTGGCCCCTCGCTCGCACTCGTCGCAGGCGGCGACGTATCGATCCTCGGGCGGATAATCGCCGCTGCGGGAGGAGGTGGACGCCCCGGGTCGCCGGACGGCGGCGACGGAAGCGATGTCATCATCATCACGGTCGAAGGACACGTCGGATTCGGACCTGATTCCCTGGTCGCGACGGGACATGGCGGACACGGCCTCGACGTTCGGACTTCAGATCAGGCGCCATCACCCACGGACAGATTCATCCGTGGGGGCGACGGCGGGGACGCAGGAACGCTCTTCGTGAACGCCCGTTGGTTCTCATCGACAGGCGGCGTCCACTACGGCGCTGGAGGCAAAGGTGGGTTCGCACTGGGGGACGGGTTTTCCTCTCCCTTTGACGGCCCAGCTATCCTACGTGGCGGCGATGGCGGGACGGGCGGGTACGGAATCTACGTCAACGACACGGAAGGGTTCCTGATCCCGGCCCGAGACGGACCAGACGCCCTTGCGGCGCGATCAGCGCCTCGGGAGAATGGACCTGCGTCCGCGCCCGCCGCCGGCGCCGGGCCTTGCGTCTCCCACGGCGTCGACGGCACACCGTCCGTGATCGGCGACGGCGGAGCCGGCGGCGATGCGTGCAGCCTCGGTCTGGACGGAACAGATGGGGCAAACGGCGCCAATGGCACGGGCGCCCCCTTGAGTTGCAGCCCTGGCGCCCCCGGAAGTGCCGGCACCGCCGGCGCGGGCGCCGCCGCCGCTCTCGGTGGAAACGGTGGTTTTGCCCTCGTTGGCAACGGTGGGCCCGGCGGCTCGGCCACAACGAGAGCCGGAAGCGGCGGGAACGGGGGCTCAGGCGGCAATGGCGGCAGCTCGTGGGTTGGTGCCGGCTGCGCGGGCGGCAATGGGGGAGCCGGCGGGCCAGCCGGCGCGTCCGCGAACGCCACGGGCGGGGGCGGCGGCACATCCGTTTGCGGAATCGGCGGCAGCGGCGGCACCGCGTCGACCGTCGGGGGCGTCGGCGGCGCCGGCGGAGCAGGCGGGGCCGGCGGTTCCGGAATGCCAAGCGGCGGGCCGCCCGGCGAACCCGGCCTCCCCGGAGGCTCGACGCCTGCCGGGGTACCTCTCGCGGGGCCCGCGGGGGCAGGCCTTCAGGCTTGCGGCGCCCTCTTGGTCCCTGTGAAACCGATCGTTGACAGGGTCAGCAACGCCGATGAGACGTTGATCCCTTGGTCCGCCCTTCCACCGATGCCCTACATCAATCCGAATTCCCCAGAGGTGCCAAGCGTTTGCACCTACCTCGAGGCCCTATGCGGGCCCAATACGTGATGGAGTCACCACAATGTCCGCCCCGGCCACTGCTCGCTACTTCACCGTTTGCTTGATCATGGGACTCGTCGGCGCCACGCCCGTTCACGCGTCGCTCGACCTTAGGGTCAACGACATCGTGACGTGGCCGGCTCCGAGCGAACCACCGGAGGTCTCCGCTCCGATCCTTTCGCCAGGTCCGGAGCTCCGCATCGAATTCGACGGGCCATTGACCATCGATCGGGCGATAGTGCCCATGCGTATCGACGGGGAGCCGGTCACGGTGCGGGTACGTGTAACGGACGATTTGATGATCGGTGCCGACATCCGAGTCTCCGACGGAAACGCGGGGAACGCTTCCTGGCGGAATGGAACAGATGGTGCGAACATCATCCTTGAGTCGACGTCGGGCCGCATCATCCTTGCCGGCTATGCCCTCACGGCCGGCGACGGCGGGGCCGGTCTCGGATCAAGGGAGACAAATGCCATCGGCGGAAACGGGGGCCGTGGTGGGGGCATCTGGCTCCTGGCAGAGGAAGTGGTCGGTCCAGCGATCATCAACGTCGGGAACGGCGGCCCCGGCGGAGACGCCCTCTCGAGCGGCCCAAAAGACGTGTGGAACCGCGGGGGCGATGGAGGCGATTCGGGGCGGGTGTTTCCCGCGCATCTTGCGTCGATCTCCACCGGCGGCGTCGGCGGCAAGGGCGGAAACGCCGGATTGCAGGACCCCCAATACGGGGATCCTGAATGGGCCGCAAGGAGCGATTCCAATCCCTACGCAGATGACCGCGTGTGCGTCGACGACCCGGAAGCCTTCCCAAGCGCAAACACGTCAGCCCTAGTCGCGAATCCCCTCGTTCCCGTAGGTGACGACAGCGGCCGCCAGGGCGGAAACGCCAGCGCAGTCGCCCGGGCCGGAATCGCGTCCTGTCGACCTGGCTTTGACGCGGGAAACGGTGGAAACGCGACATCGATCGCGGGCAGCGGGGGAAACGGCATGCGGCGCGGAGGAAACGGCGGACTTGCCTACGCTCGCGCCGGCGCCGGCGCCAATGTGACCGTCCCGCACTGCGCGGGGACGGCCGGTAACGGCGGCTGGGGTGGAAACGCCACCGCTCAAGCTGGCGATGGTGGCGCCGCCACCAACGGGCCCGGGGGCGACGGCGGAGCTGCCATCGCCTGGGCAGGAAGCGCGGGAGATGGCGGCACCGGAGCCCGCCCTGGGACTGGAGGAACCGGTGGCTGGGCGAATGCCACGGCAGGCGACGGCGGCCTAGGGCTCACGGGCGGAGGTAGCGGCGGCGACGCGACAAGCCTCAATGGGGGCGGAGGCGCCGGCGGGGCCGGATGCGCCCTACCCCTCGCCTCTCGCACATCGACCATCGGCTACGAAGGGGCCGCAATAACGACGTTGCTTCTCCTTGGTTTGGCTGCCTGGGCGCGTAGACGCGTACGTTGAGCGCCTCAATTGCCCTGTTCCGGGCCGGGCGCGCGCGCAGGTTCCTCGGTGGAATCGGTCTCCGCGGCGTGCCCGTCAGCTTGCGGCTCCGGGCTCGCCTCGGCCGGTTTTTGCGGCATGCTTCGTCCCGGGCACTGCATGTTGACGCAGATTATCCAAGGTCGTCTGCCCTTGTTGAGCAGCTTGATGACCGGCGCTTGACAATGTTCGCAGGCCCGTCCCTCTGGAACGATTTTCCCGTACTGCGGCAAGGGATAGGTCTGGGTGCAGTTGGGGTAATTCGAGCAACCCAGGAACCGCTTTCCCGTGCGGCCCTTTCGTATCATCAGGTTGCCGCCGTCCTTGTTGCACTTGCCGATCGTGTTCTGCTCGTCCATGGCCTTGCGGATCGAGCCGCCGATCTCCTTCTTGTTCTCCTCCATGACGGCCACCACGGAATCGAGGAGTTCCCGGCTCTCCTTCACGACATCGTCGAGTTTCTTCCTGCCTTCGGCGATCTCGTCCATCTCGCGCTCCAATCGTGACGTCATGTCCGATTTCACGATCTGGTTACCGAGTTTTGCGAGAGCGTCGGTCACGGCGAAAGCAGTCTCCGTGGGCTCGATGGGGCTGTTTCGCATGTAGCCGCGGCTGTAGAGCTTGTTGATTATCTCGTGGCGCGTCGACTTCGTCCCGAGGCCGAGCTTTTCCATCTCCTCGATGAGGCGCCCCTGGCTGTAGCGTTTCGGGGGTTGCGTCTCCTTGGAGAGGAGCTCGGTGCCGACGACGTCGACGGAATCGCCGACCGCAAGCGGCGGCAACATGTTCTCCTTCGCGTGGAGGTACGGGTAGAACTCGCGCCAGCCCGGGGTCTTCAGGTGTTGGCCCCGCGACTTGAACTTCTCGCCGGCGATGTCGATGCCCACTTCCATCACGTCGGATATCGCGTGGCCGCCGAGCGTTGCTAGGAACCGGCGTACGACGAGTTCGTAGATCTTCCAATGGTCCCTGTCGAGATCCCCTCGAGACACAGGTTCTCCCGGGTGGATGGGCGGGTGGTCGGTCGTGCTCTTCTTGCCCTTGCTCGGCACGATCTGTTTTTGCGAAAGTACCTTCGCCGCATCCTTCCCGAATTCGGTGCGCTCGAGGCGCTGGAGGATCTCCCTGAGGTCAAGGCTCTCGGGGTAGACCGTGTTGTCCGTCCTCGGGTAGGAGATGTAACCGTTGGTGTAGAGGTCTTCCGCGAGCGACATTGCACGGGCAGCCGAGAAACCGATGGAGGTGGCGGCCGTGAGGAAGTGCGTCGTGTTGAAGGGATCGGGCGGGCGTTCCCTCTTCTCCGTAAGATCCGCGGAGAGCACTTTCCCGGCGGTCGCCATCCTGATCTTGTCGTTGACCGTCGTCGCCTCGGCGCTTTCCCAGAAACGGCCGTGCTCGTGCTTTGCGGCGAATTCTTCACGCTTCGAGAGTCGGGCGTCGATCTCCCAATAGGGCTTGCTCACGAACGCCTTGATCTCCTTCTCCTTCTCCACGATGAGCGCCAAAGTCGGGCTCTGGACGCGGCCGATGGAAAGGAAGTCGCTTCCCACTTGGCCCGACGCGAGGCTGATGAAACGCGTGAGGGTCGCGCCCCATGCGAGGTCGATCAACTGGCGCGTCTCGGCGCTTGCCGCGAGGTTGAAGTCGAGTGGGGAGAGATTCGAGAAGGCGCGTTTCACCTCCGAAGTCGTGAGGGCAGAGTAACGCGCACGCTTCACGTCGATGTCGGGCTTGATGGCGCGCACGATCTCAAGCGCCTCGGCGCCGATGAGCTCGCCTTCCCGGTCGTAGTCGGTCGCGATGATGACTGAGTCGGCGTCCTTCGAGAGCTTCTTGATCGCCTCGGCGATCGCCTTCTCCTCGACACGCTTCACCGGTTCGGCCCAGATGAGTTCACGGGGCTTGACCTTGAACCACTGGTTGTACTTGGAGGGGTAGTCGACGGCAATGATGTGGCCTTTGAGGCCAATGACGGCGTACTCGTGCCCGTCGTCCTTGAATTCGTACACCGGGACAGTCTTGACTTTCGTGGTCTTCGCCTTGCCGCCGGAGAGCGCGGCGGCGATTTTTCCGCCCGTGATGTTCTTTTCGGAGATGATGAGGATCTGCAATCTTGCCACCTTTGACAATAATACTAGTTTGTTTGTGCTTCGGCATGTGCCGGGAGTCGTTCGATTGGGTAACCCAATATTTAAACGCGACCAAAGTCGCTTGTGACTATCAGTGCATCAGCGACGATAACTGGTCGTCAAAGTATATTTCAATACTGGCCGGTCTACCAAGCCACGGGTTGGGCCCGCGTCCCTCACATGGCGATAGTCGAGGGTGCCACGTCAAGCCACCGGCATGTGATGCGCTGGCCGTGGACGGCGGACGGCCCAAAGGCGCCGCTTTCCGTCGCGGTGCTCGACCACACCCCCTCTACTCGCACGGGACCATGACCAGTCGCGACCGGACGTGCCCAGCGCTTTCCGCGACCGCGTCCTCGCACTGGTCCGCGCTCGACACGAAAGCGAAACCCGCCGTGAAGCCGTAACTCGATCCCGAGACGTTCAGCGTCCCTTGAGAGGCCGCGCGCCACGTCTGTTCGGGCCACGAGGCTCCGGCGCGGTGCTGTAAGTCGGGGAAGGCCGCTTCTACGAAGGCGAGGCGGCCAAGACCCGGCTTCGACGGCGGTTGATCCGGGAACCCGAGACGTAGCGGGTGGACCATGTCGAAATCGTCCACGTACCAGAGGACCTCATCACCATCCTGTAACGGCGGCCCGTAACGGATCCACTGTTTGTGCACGCCGTAGTACGTTGCCACATAGTTTACCCGGTATTCCCACCAATGGGACCCATCATCCCAGTATTCTTCCCCGACTTTTGCCACCGTGAAGTCCAAGTCCACGTTCCAATCGCTCACGCCGAGTCGGAATCCGCCCGATCGCGAGGCGGCAACGAGCGCCGCCAAGGGCGTTGTCGGCTCCAACGAGTAGTTTGTGCCACCGGTCGCCGTGACGTTCACAGGTCCTTCGAGAAAGACGAAGCCGTCCCAGATGTGGCTGTTCCTCCCCTCGACGCGCACGTGAAGTGCCAGGCCGGACTCGGACATTGAGGGCGCGGCGCTGGCGTGAAGCGCGAGGGCGACCACGGCGACGAACAGACCCATCTTCACTTAGACCACGACTAGCGGCGTTCCCGTGAGGCCGATGACGGCAAAGGCGGTGAGTGTCGTCGATGGTCCACCGAATCCGGGGTTGTCTCTCATCCAATCGAAATGGCCGTCGCTGCCTTGGAGCGCCAAGAGGAATTGTACAGGGTCCTCGCCGGCGGGGGTCGTCCATGTGGAGCTTCTGGCGTCGCCGCCCAAGGCGCGGATGGCGCTTACGGCCCAGGCCGTGCTTGCACTGTTCGCCGTCGAGGCGGAGCCGTACCAAACGGGGTCGAGCACTGTGGAGCCACACCCGCCCGATGTCTTGTCCTGGAACGACGACATGTAGTTCAACCCGGTCAACGATGCGACGGAGTCCGGGCTTTCCCCTACGAGACGTAAGCCCATGAGAGCGGCGGCGGTATCGTCGACATCCGCGCCGCCTCCTAACACGAAGCCCGACGGCTCCGTTGCGCGGGCGTACCCCCAGCCACCGTGGGGCAATTGGTTCGCCAAGACCCAATCCCTCGTCTTCTCGAGGACCTGGGCGTCCACCGAATACCCCTTCTGCCACGCCGCGCCAAGCGCGATCAACGCGAAATAATCGTCGTTCAAAAGATCCGGAGAGCCGACCTGGGTCCCGTCAAAATACGTTTCGACACCTGCCACGTAGTCGATACCGCAGAAACCGCGCGGATCGCCACCTATGCTCACGACGGCCGCGAGGGCGAGTTCGCGGTTCGTGGCGGTCGGCGGGATGCCCGCTCCGCTCGAGCAGAGGTGGTCGCCAAGGCTCGGTGCGGTCGGCGAGCTTCTCACCTCGAAGACGTCTTCGCCTGCGGCGGCGAGGGCGATGGCGGCCCAGTACGAATCGCCGAGCCCCCCGATCGAGCCGTCGGGGGAGATCCGCCCTTTGATGTACGAGACGCCGAGCGCCACCGCATCATCTTCCGCCGTGGCCGCAGCGCCTTGCATCGGCACCATGGCAGTCAAGCCCAAGCCCACAACCCACACGAGAAGCACCTTCGTCAACCCCGCAACACCATCCATTCAAACACACTTGATTACAATCAAGCAGGTTTGACGCCGTACAGCCCTACGCGGCTTATACCTTCCCGGGGCGCTTCACGTGGACGGACCAGACCAGCACGGCGTAAGGTCGATAGGACGGGATACGACAGCGCGACGAAAAGGGCCGAATTCGCGACGGCGGCCGGGCCGTTGAAAAGGAGCCCGCCCCCGACGACCACCATGTACACCGTCATGTCCGGCGGGGCGCCAGCCACGACGGCTAGTCCAAAGGAGAGCGAATCCGCCGCAACGCTGAAGAAGATGCTGAACGCGAAACCGAGGACGGCCGCGAGTACCGCGGCTATCGGGAGCGGCGAATCGCCCTTCTGCCCGAAGTCTACGCGGCCCAAGAGGCCGCTCACACCGCCAAGGAGCGCCATGGGGAGCGCATTGACCAATATCCCCGCTCCACCGCTTGCGAGCGCGATATCCGTAGCGGCCATCGCCAATAATCCCGAGAGGAAACCGACGCGCGTCCCGTAGGCTACGCCTGCGATGAAGACGACGAAATATGTGAGGGCAACGTTGGGGATCCAGAGGAAAAGCAACCGCCCCGCGATGGCGAGCGAGGCGAAGGCGATGACCAATCCCACCCGCGTCGCTTCGCCCTCGTAACCCGCGACGACGAGGGCCCGCGACAGGTTCCTCGCCCGTTTTCCGGAGAGCACGAACGCGGGGACGACGAGGGCCCGTAGCGAACGCTTCCTTCCCGCTTTCCCGCGAAGCGCCAGACCTCGAAGGTCCTGGGCGTTCTTGATGGCCTTCAACTCCTGGATCGCTATGGGGGCGAACCGGACCGTCCCGGCGAAAAGGACCGCGACGCCGGGAAGGCCGCAGAGAATGCGCATCCATTCACCGCCCGAAACGGTCGACCGTGCGACGCCGATGGCGAGTATCACGACCGCGAAGCGCACAAAGAGGAGACTGCCCGCTTGGAGGCCGGGGACCGACACTCTAGCGAGGCCCAACTCGACGAAGGGCGGCGTGGGATTCGTGACCGCCCAGATGATGGGAAGCGGGACGATCAGGAAGAAGGCGCGACCAGAATCCAAGATCGCCCGCTTCCTCGATGCCACCACCAGGATGGTGGCGCAAAGGAGCCCGTCGAGGACGAGGACCGTCGGGGCCCCCATGAGAGCTACGAGCGTGAGGATGAAGGGGACCGACGACCGGGCGGCGACCGGCACCCTGGCGTAGGGCGACACCGGTCGCCTGGAGCCTTGCGACGAAACGCGCGTCTCACGCTCGAAGGCACCGTTCCTCGTCGCAGCCACCAAGGGTCCTTCGTCCCGTGAGGACACGTCTCGTAGGTCATCGACGGCCGGCCTCCACGCCGTCGCGGTCATCTTGCGGGGACGACCTCGGGGCGTCGCTCAAGGCGGCCGCTTTCCAAATGGACTGATGCGTCGGCGAGCGGGAAAAGCCTGTCATCGTGCGTGGCGATCACGACGACATGGTCGCTCCTTGCTCTTTCGATGAGGCGGGAAAGACCGGCGAACCCCTTTGCATCAAGGCCCACCGTGGGCTCGTCGAACAGATGCACGGCCGGATCGTGTGCAAGCGCCGCCGCGATCGCCGCACGCTGGCGCTCCCCCCCGCTCAAGGACGCGGGATGCCGGTCTAGAAGCGGTTCAAGCGCCAACGCCTCCACGAGCGCCGCGGCGCTTCCGGGGACGCCGAGATTCTCCGGGCCGAAGGCGAGTTCTTCGGCGACGGTAGGCGAGAAGAGCATATCGGCGGCCCTTTGCGTGACGAGCCCCACCTGCCTTGCCCTCTCCCCCGATTCGAGCGGCGCCAGGGGCTTGCCTTCGAGCGTGATGTTCCCGGCGTTTGGGCGCACGAACCCGGCCAAACAGCGTAAGAGCGTAGTCTTACCCGAGCCGTTGTCGCCAAGTAGCATCGTGACGCCGCGACCCAACGACAGATCGATGGGCCCGAGCGAAAAACCGTCAAGGCTCACCTCAAGGCCCGCGATTTGAAGGCCGTGTGGGCCTTCTGCGACCGGGCCCTTCCCGCGTGCCCGGGCGTCCCATGCGCCGTGCACTCGCCCGCGCGCGGCCTCGGTGGCCGCCGTCCGCCCCATGAAGACCGAGGGCCTGCCGTCGAAAACCACGACACCCTCGTGGAGCGCGACGACCCGCTCGACGTGCGGCATGACGTCGCGCCACCGGTGCTCGGCGATGATGACGGTCGCATCAGCGGAGCGTGTGCCGATGTCGCCCAGGATTCTTTTTCGCCAATGCGCGTCGAGGCCGTTGAGCGGCTCGTCAAGAAGGAGAAGCGGGGCTGATCCCGGTAGGCAAGCGAGGGCCGCGCGGCGCGATTCGCCGCCACTCAGCGAATCAATCCGCCTGTCCGCGAATGCGTCGAGTCCAAGATTGGACAAGCGCTCGTAACGCGTCGCCCCCGTGCTCCCGGGCCCCGATGAAGCGGCACGTGCGTGAACGTCGGCACGCGCCTTGGGAAGCCCTAGAAGCGCGTCGCGGAGGATGAGTTCGCTTTCGACGTCCTCGGCCAAGAACTGGTTCTCGCTCTCTTGGAAGAGGAACCCTACGCGCCTCGCCGTTTCGCGGCTTCGTTTACCGGCATCGACACCATCCAATCTGATGTGGCCCTCGACGGCGGCCGCTGCATCGCTCTTGAAAAGCCCGGCGATGGCCATGAGCAGCGTGCTCTTTCCCGAGCCCGAGGCGCCGGCGAGGAGCACCCGCTCGCCGGAGGCGATGTCGAGCGACCTCACATCGAGCATCAAGGCGCCGTTTTGAAAGACGCGGAGGCCTTCAATCCCTACGCGCAAAGCGTGCCGGTCCTCCGGGACTCAAGATCGCGATCGGGACGCGTTCCGGGGCGCTTGCGTTGTACGACTCCAATTCCCCGAGGACCTCCTTCATCTCTGGCCCGGGGACGAGTAGAAGCGCTTCAAGGCCGAGCTGGGCTGCGTTGAAGGCCGCCTGCACGGGGGCGAAGCGGAAGGCCGGCTCCAATCCGAGCCGTCGAAGCGCCGCCCGCCCCTCCGTGCCTACCGCGCCGGCGTGCACGGTGCGCATGTCGAGGTCGCCAAGGGAGGCTTGGAGTGCGCGCGTCCCCAACCGTCGTGAGCCGCCTTCGCGCGCCCCCGGGACTCGGACAAGGTTAAGCCGCGCCGTATTTATTTCGACCACACCTTCGAGGTCGCCCACGAGCACCTCTTCGCCGCGCTCGGCGGACGAGAGCGCCTTGCCCTTTGACGAGGAATCACGCCCGCCGAAAGCGACCAGCTCGCCTTCGACCATGAAAAGCCCCAAAGGATCGCCTTCCCTGATCTTGTTCCCCGCGACGGCCGAGCAGGCGTCGATCACGTTCAAACGGAGGACGGCGTCGTCCACGTAACGCTTGATGTCAAGCATCGACTCTAACAGTTCTTGGCGCCCGAGGGCACTGAGGTTGTACCCGTCGCTCGAATGCTCCACGTGCCTTGCTTGCCGGAGTTCATCGAGATGGTTCAAGACGCCTTGGATCGTCATGCCCACGGCGTCTGCGAGTTGTTTCGGCCGGACGGGCTCGGCCTGCGAGACCTCGAACATGAGAAGGAGCCGTGTGAGGCGCTTCTTGTCGCGTAGCGTTCTCGCATCGGAGCGGCGCTCTTCATGGCGTTGCGACGGGAACGTTTGAGGACGCATGCTTGCCACGGGCCGGTGCATGCGACGCCGACCGTATTAAACTGGAGGTGAATTCATTCAATCCTGTTTAGGTCATGCTGCAGGTAAGACCGACCCTATTTGCCGACTTTCCCGGCGTATGCCCCGTCCGTGGGCGCTCCTATGAGCTATGCCAAACGTTCGCCCGGTCATTGGCCGAGCGCGAGACGCTCTTCGCCCCCATTGGGCCGCATGGTAAGACGCTCGACGCCAATCGCCGAAGGCTTGGCCAGCCGGAAATGCTCCCAACTCGCGTAGCCCGAAGCGAACCCGCACCAGCGGCAACTGTGCATCATCTCACCGAAGACCGGCTTTCCAAAGCGCGGGACGGCCACCGTTGATTCGAACACCCGCTCGCAAGACCGACACTGGACGTTGAAATTCTCCACCCAAAGCACCTCGGCCAAGAGCGGCGCTCGTTGGACTTACGTACCGTGGAAGTCCCAAAACGGCCCGACTTTGACAGGTCATGGTCGCTTTCCCCCTGTCAAGGCTAGCGCCCTCCGCGCCTACACAATTTATAAGGCCCCGTGCCTCTGGAAGACGCGATGTCAGAGCTTCTCGCTTGCCCGCTCGACTACCGTTACGGCTCGCTCCAGATGCGAACAATATTCGCCGAGGAAGGCCGACTCGGCAGGCTCCTCGAGGTCGAAGCCGCCCTGGCGCGCTCACAGGCAAGGCTCGGAATCATCCCCCGTTCGGCAGCCACCGAGATCGGCCGAAAAGCGACGACCAAGGACGTGAAGGTCTCGCGCGTGAAGGCCATCGAGAAGGAGATCCAACACGACCTCATGGCGGTGGTGAAGGCGTTGACGGAAAAGTGCTCGCCAGAGGCCGGGCGCTACGTGCACTATGGCGCGACCTCCTACGACATCATCGATTGCGCCAACGCGCTCATGCTACGCTCCTCGCTCGACATCGTCGAGGCCCGCCTCATCGATCTCATGCGGGCCTTCGCTCGCCTCGCCAAGGAGCACCGTGACACGGTCTGCGTCGGAAGAAGCCACGGCCAGCACGCCGTGCCGATGACTTTCGGCCTCAAGATAGCGGTCTTCCTCGCCGAGGCCCGCCGCCACCTCGAACGACTACGCGAAGCCAGGGGACGCATCCTCGTCGGGAAAGTGATGGGCGCCGTGGGCACCGGCGCGGGACTTGGGCCCAAGGCCCTTGAGATCCAACGGCTCGTCGCCGCCGACCTCGGCATCGGCATGGAGGAGGCCGCCACACAGATCGTCCAACGCGACAGGTACAACGAACTCCTCGCGATACTCGCGAACCTCGCAGCCTCCCTGGAAAAGTTCGCAACGGAAGTGCGTAACCTCCAGCGAAACGAGATCGGCGAGGTGGCCGAAGGCTTCGATCGAGCGAACCAAGTAGGCTCCTCGACGATGGCGCAGAAACGCAATCCCGTCCGCTGCGAGCGGATAAGCGGCCTCGCGCGGGTGGTACGCGCACTGCTTGCCCCGGCTTACGAGAATTCCGTGCAATGGCACGAGCGCGACCTGTCGAACTCGAGCGGCGAGCGCGTGATAATCCCCCATGCCCTCATCCTCACGGACCACATACTATCCGACGCCGTACGCGTCTTCAACGAACTGGAGGTCTATCCGGAGGCGATGCGCCGAAACCTCCTCATGTCGAGCGAGGTGATGGCCGAATCCGTCGTCATCACGCTCACCGCGAACGGCATGGGACGCCAGGACGCGCATGAAATCGTTCGGACCGCGGCGATGGCGGCCGAGGACGCTCGCGCCCATGCGCTTGCGAAGGGGCTTTCATCGGCCATGACCGGGCGGGAATTCCGCGATTCGCTCCTTTCGGACAAGCGCGTTTCGGCGATACTCACGCGACCCGAACTCGATGAGGCCCTGCGACCGGAATCGTACGTCGGCGTGTCGGCCCAGATTGTGGACCGGGTGCTCAAGAACGCCGCGCCTGCGATCCGGGGAAAGGCGGCGACCGCGGCGAGGGTGGGGAAGACTCGCAGGCGCGGCTCAAGAAGGAAATGAAAGTCTTAGGAATCGCGACGATCAAGTCTTCGGGCTAGTTCTTGCTCGAAATCATGGTCTTGAGACCTCAGCCCTTCTGTGGCCGGGTGCCCGCGTTGTCCATCGTCTCCACCATTTCGGCTGTCGTGAATGTCCGCACGCGTGTCTGCTTGCGGAGAGCTTTGTCCTGAGTCCAGATGCCATCGCACGGGACGGAGAGAGCGACGGCGACGAAGACGGCGTCCTCGGGATCGAGGTCGTGCATGATCTTACGGGCCTCGGGAAGATGCGATCGGAAGTCGCTTTCAGGAACGGTCTCCACGCGCGCCGTGATGAGGGCGAGCAACAACTCGGCCTCGTCTCTCGACATGCCCATGCGGGCAACGAGATCGTCCAAATGGCGCTCGATCTCGGCTCTCCCGTGCTCTGGTAGAATGAAAGTGTGGACGGGGGAGGCGAGGATTGCGCGCGACGTCGAGTCCCGCAGAAGCGCAGCGATGACGATGTTCGTGTCGAGGACCGGCTTCACGCCTCGGCCTCGTACCGCTTTGCAAGCGACTTCTTGATCTTGCGACCGACTTCCTCGATGTCTTTCTCCGTGAGCTTGCTTTTGGACGCGAGCTTCTCCATGAGATCAACGCGGCGTGCATAGTCCCACATGGCTTCTCGAGCTATCACGCTCCACTTTATCTCGGGGTGTTTCTTGATCAGCGTGAAGAGGTCCTCAGGCACCGCGAGCGTCATGTTGGCCATATGTTGTATATGTGTCTGCACATATTGTTAAAGTTGTCGGTCTGGCCCGCCCCGATCCCCTGCGGCTGGCATGACTACGCGACGATCGGCTGCGGCATGAATGTCAGGACCAGCACCACAAGGCAGGCGATACCCAGGATCTTGTCCGCCGTCGTTAGCGGTGTGACGTCGTCAAGCGGCGGCGGGTGCGCAAGACCCGTGAAAAGCACTATGGCGGCGAGGATGAGCCAACCCTCGAAACCACGGACCCCCGCGATATCCGTTCCCGTGAGAGCGGTCAATCCCAGAATCCCGAGCACGGCAACCACCGCATACGCGAAGTACTTCACGTTGTCCCCGAAAAGCGCGCGAAACACATGACCTCCATCTAGTTGTCCCGCGGGAAGCAGTTGTATCGAAGTCACGAGGAGCCCGACCCACCCCGCCAGAGCAACCGGGTGGACCGCTTGGGCGAGGGAGACGCCAAGAAGAAGGCCGAGCACGTCGTAGATGAGCGGCGAGTTGATCCCGACCTGTGTGCCTGTACTTGACGCGTCGGTCGCAAGCGGGGCGATCGCCCCCGGCTGACTCGTGGACAGCGAGAGACCGATGAATACGACGATGACACTTGCGATGAAACCAGCAAGCGGTCCCGATGAGCCGACGCGCACAAGTGCTCGCTTCGAGGGCATCGGCTCGTTCACGCTGATGACGGCTCCGAACGTTCCCGTGAAACCGATGGGTGGAGGTATCGGGATGAAGAAAGGAAGGCTCGGGTTCATTCCGCTACGCTTGGCGACCAAGAAATGCGCCGCCTCGTGGACGACGAGGATCGTCATGAGTGGCAACGCGTAGTAGAGGAAACCGTTCAAGAGGTGCCCGGGGTCGGTGAAAAGCGGGATGAAGTCTATCGGGACGGTGAAGAAATACCCGTACGCGAAAACCGCGCCGGCGAGTGTCGTCGAAAGCGTCGTCACGATGAGAAGGGCGAGGTTGAGGCTCGGTTTCGCCCGTTTGGCCTCCGGCTTTTCGATGAGGTAGAGACAATAATCGGCGCCGCGCTTCGTGACCACGGGGACCATACCGTCCTTCGCGGCTTCGGGCTTGACCTTTTCGAATGTCTCGAGGATCACCCGTTGGTCGGTTGTCCGGAAAAGGATCTCGGGTTCCTTGGCACGCGGCGCCTCCGGATCGTGCGGGGCGACGGACGGTCCGACCGCGGCGTGAGGAGGATCGCGGCCTGCAGAGGAACTTTCCGGGGCGGCGGCCGACGTCCGCCGGGACACGATGGATGCGTTCTTCTTCTCAGGTCCGGAACTCGCCGTCATCGCTCACCCGTTCCTCCCATATTCCCCCGCAACATAAAGGAGGAGGGTTTCCGCCGAACCAAAAGCAGGATGGTTTCCGCCGAACCAAAACGCCCGACGACGAGCGACGCGTACCCTCCGGTGGCCCGTCGACACTATGATTCCATTATCCCGGCAACATCCAAGATCAAAGCCACGGTACCGTCCCCAAGGACGGTCGCCCCCCCGAGCTCGCGCGACTTGATGACGCTGCGGTCAAAATTCTTGACCACGACCTCCTGTTGTCCCATCACCTCATCGACCGCAAGGCCCGCCTTTCGACCATGCTTTTCCACGATGATGGCGTAGCGTTCCTCCCCGGCGTCCTGTACCGCCAATAGGCGCGACAGGCGCAGCAAGGGCACGACGTCCTCGCCGTGGTAGAAGACCTCCTTTCCGTGGATCGTCCGCACACCCGTCTCGACGAGGTCGACGGTCGCTTCCACCGCATCTATCGAGAGGACGTAACGCTCGCTCCCGACGCGTGCGATGAGGCCCTGGAGGATCGCTAGGGTGAGCGGCAGACGCAGTGTGAAGCGGCTGCCTTTGCCGAGTTCCGAACCGATGCGAAGGGACCCTCCGACTGATTCGACCCAGTTCTTGACGACGTCCATCCCGACGCCCCGCCCGCTCGTCGACGTGACCTTCTCGGCGGTCGAGAAGCCGGGCCGGCAAAGAAGAAGGTACGTGTCGTTGAGGCTCAAGCCTTCGGCCTCCCGTTGGCTTACGATGTTCTTCTCGATAGCCTTCCGTTTGATTCTTTCCGGATCGATCCCCCGCCCATCGTCCGACACCTCGATCACGACGCGGTTGTGCTCGCGGTGCGTGTCTATCGTCACCGTCGCTTTCCTTGGCTTCCCGTTCTTCTCCCGTTCGAGCGCCGGTTCGACGCCATGGTCGATGGCGTTTCGCAAGAGATGAAGCAACGGTTCGGAGAGTTCTTCCATCACGGCCCGGTCGAGTTCGATGTCCCTGCCTTTCACTGCCAGTTCCACTTCCTTCGCCTGCGCGGCGGAGAGATCGCGGACCATGCGCGGGAACCTGTCGTAGACCGTGCCGAGGGGAAGTGTCCGGGTCTTCAACACGTTGTCGTAGAGGTCTGACGTCAAGCGGTCGATGCGCCCGAGCGCCTCAAGAAGAGCCGGTTGCTCCAATTGGCGGCTCATCTCCAGGAGGCGCGCTTTCGAGATGACGAGTTCGCCCACCGTGTCGACGATCGTCTCGAGTTGTTGCGTCGAGACGCGGATGCTTGTCGTCTTCGGCGTAGCGGGCGGCGAAGTTGACGCACCAGAGGTCGACTTCGCCGACAGGGCCGGTGGTTGCGAAGCGGCGGCCTGTGTCTTCGCACCACTCGAAGTGGATGCGTCGGCCGAGGTCGTCGAAGCGGTTTCGCCGGGCACGCTTGGCGCTGCCTCGGAGGGCGGCGTGGCGCGTGCCGAGGATGAGACGCCGGTCGGCGACGCTGGCGAAGGCGCGGTCACCGGCCCGGCGTCCTGGACTCCCGCGCCTTCCTGACGCCCCGTAGCAGTGCTTGATCCCGCTCCGCCGCCGATCGTCACTGTTCTCACGTCAAGAAGCGCCTCCAAACGTGTGTGGATCTCGTCTTTTGGAACGGACCCTTCGAAAGCGACCGTGACGGATTCCGGTCCCGTGCCATCGACCATGGCCTGCAAGGAAGGTTCCGATGAGATGACACGGCCCATGCGTTCGAGTGTCTTCACGACGATTATCCCGCGCGCGGCCTTTAGCGGGGTCGCGGGATCGAGCATGACCTTGATCGTGAACGCCGCCCCCACCGGGGGCGCGGAGGGTTGCGCGGCGGCCGCCTCGAGTCTTTGGATCATGTCCTCGTACGCGGGCTCGGTCCCGCTCGCCGCGATCGCCTCCACACCCACGGCGATCCTGTCGCGGGCCGCGAGAAGAAGATCCATTATGGGGCGATCCACTCCGCGCTCGCCCTTACGCAATTGGTCAAGCAGTGACTCGGCGCGGTGGGCGACCTCGGCGAGCTTGTTTAGGCCCACGGTCGCCGACATCCCCTTCAACGTGTGCGCCATGCGGAAGATCTCGTTCAACGCGTCGCGGTTCGAAGGGTCCGCCTCAAGGTCGAGAAGCCGCTTTTCGATCGTCGCAAGGTGCTCCCTCGCCTCCTCGACGAAGATGTCGCGGTACTCCTCCATCACGGCGGGACACCGGCTCCGCTCTTTTGCTGTACGGAAGGTGTCACGAGTGCCGAGATGTCGCAGAGTATGATGAGGCGGTCGCCGATCTTGGCTACCCCCCGAAGGTAGCGCTGCGACTGTTCGGTGAGGACAAGCGGAGGAGTCGATTCGAGACTGTCCGCCCCGACGCGAAGGACCTCGGTGACCTCGTCGACGACGAGGCCCACGGGTTGGGAGCCGGGGTTCTGTACGACGATCACGCGCGGTTGCATTCCCGGTGGGCGAGCGTCGAACCCGAGTCTACGCCTCAAGTCGATTACCGTGAGTATCTGGCCCCGGAGGTTCATGACACCCTCCACCTCCGGGTCGGCGCGTGGGACGCGAGTCACCGATTCGAGTTTCAGGATCTCCCGCACTTGGAGCACTGGAGCGCCGAACTCCTCGGCGCCGAGCCTGAAAACGACGAGCGCGACCTCCTCGCCGCCGGTACCCGCCCCCGTCTCCGAGTCCGTCTTCCTCGGCGCGTCGCCGCCCAACGCTAACTCCTCTGTTCGAAGGGAGAGCCAGTGTCGAGCAGGCGTTGGAGTTCCTTCGACGTCTGGGCGAGCTCCTGTGCGATGACGGCGAGCTCTTCCATGCTCGACGTGAACTCCTCGATCGAGGCCGACGTCTCCTCTGTGGAGCTTGAGGTCTCCTCTGCGATGACCGCGACCTCGTCCACACTCTTCACGATCGTCTCCGCGCCGATGCGCTGCGTCTCCGTCGCCCGGCTTATCTCCTCGATTATGTGGTTCGTCGCCTCGATCGCCTCGGCTATCTCGCCGAGCGACTTCAACGATGTGCTGACGATGACAGATGAATCGGCGACGTCCTTCGTCCGGGCCCCCATGGTGTCGACGACCTGGTCGATGTCGGCGCTTATCTGGCCCGTGAGCGAGACTATCTGATCGGCGGCCTTTCGGGACGAATCAGCGAGCTTGCGGACCTCCTCTGCTACGACCGCGAAACCGCGTCCGTGCTCGCCCGCGCGGGCCGCCTCGATCGCGGCGTTCAAAGCCAGGAGGTTCGTCTGTTGCGCGATATTGGTGATCGAACCTACGATGTTCTGGATCTGTGTCGAGCGGTCGCCGAGTTTGCGCACGACGTTCATCGACTCTTCCACACTTTGACGCACCGTCGCCATCTTCTCGATGGCCTGGCGTGCCGCCTCTTGGCCGGCCTTCGCATCGGTGGTCGCCGCCGCCGAGGCATCCTGGGCCCTCTTCACGGCTTCGCTGATGCTGTGGATCTCGTCGGCGAGCGTCTTCACTGCCCGCACCGTCTCCTCGACCCGCTGGGCCTGGTCTTGGGCCCCTTTGGCCACTTGTTGGATCGCGGCCGAGATCTCCTCGGTGGTTGCCGACAGGGTCTCACCCATCGTGGCAAGGGTCTGCGCCGCGGGGGCGATGCGGGCGGTGCGTGCCCGTACTTCCGTCGTCATCGTGCTATGCGGCTCGCCGAGCACCAACATCCAAGCGGCGTTTCCGGCGTCCTTGACGCGGAACGCGAAGATCTCCACCGGTTGTCCGCGGATGTCCGTGCGCGTCCTGTCGGAGCCCGTCGCCGGGAGGGAATCGAGGAATGCGGGCGCATCGCGCAGCCAATCTTGGATCGCGCGTCCGACGCAATCCTGGCCGCTGTTGAATTGGGTCCGGAACCAAGGGTTCGCGTATGAAACGTTCTTCGACGAATCCACTGCAAGGATAGGTCGAGGCGCCTGTTCCGCGAATACGTTCGCGAGAGGGTTCTCGGCCCCTGACGCGCCGGGGACCGGAGGCGTCACACGCGGTCTTCCCTCTGCGGCGGGAGTGGCGGTCGTGTTTCCAAAGACCGCGGAGCGGGCGGGCCTGCGTATGATATCAACCATGGTTCATCACTTCCCTCGCGAGGTCGCGGTAAGCGCTACCGGCCGGCGAATCGGGATCAAGGTCGGAGATAGGGACGCCGAGGCGCTGCGACTCGAAAACGACACGGTCGAAGGGCACGACGTGGATCGAACGGAAGGACCTCCGCAGGTCCGACGCTAGTTCATTCACGTTGTCGTCCGCGCCGAAGAGCCGTTCGAAGAACCTCGGCCGCATCGCCCGCGTGACCACCGCGATGTCGGCGACGCGCTTCGATCCGACGTTCTCGGAGACATCCGCGAGAAGCGTCTCTATGGTCTTCACGTCTTCGAGGGCGAAGATACCGGGGTCAAGTGTCACGACGATCCTATCGGCCGCGGCGATGCCGTTCATCATGAGGACCCCGGCACCCGGGGGCGTGTCGATGAGGACGAGGTCGTAGCGTGGCTTCACGGGTTCGAGGGCCCTTGCGAGCCGTTCGACACGGGCGTCCTTCTGGGCGTACAGCCAGGGTTCCGCCCCCACGAGATCAAGAGTAGACGGCGCGAGGTGGATCCCGGATTCCGTTTCGAGTATGACGTCCGTTATCGCAAGCCCCCCCGTGAGGACGTCGTACATCGAGCCCTTGATCGTCGAAACGTCGACACCAAGTCCGGACGTGGCGTTGGCCTGCGGGTCGACGTCGACGACCAGCACCTTGGCCTCCTTCTGGTGGGCGAATCCTGCGACGTTTATGCATGTCGTCGTCTTCCCCGTACCACCTTTATGGTGAGCGAACGTGACGACGGAGCCCATGCTTCGCCTTCATAAGTCAGGTAGATATATAAAATCCCCCTGTGCAATCATGTGAGCCATGGCGGCTAGCGCCCCTGACCGCGACCAAGCTGTACCAACGCGGCTGGTCAATTGCGCCGGCCTTGAAACGCTAGGTGACGCGGCCCGGAGATGACATGGTCACCTTGAGGCGCAAACCGGCCGCACCCGCATCCACTCGAAGGGACATAGACCCCGAGGTCATGGAGGAGGCGGTGGCGTTCATCACGACCCGTTTGGGCATCGACGGCACCTCCTTCAATCCAGTCTACCTCAGGCGGCGCATCAGGACCCGCATGCTCGCCCTTGGGCTATCCGATGTTCGCGAGTACCTGGACGCGGCGCGCATCGACCGGGCGGAGCAAGACCAGTTGAAGGACGCGATAACCGTCAACCTTACGGAGTTCTTCCGCGATCCCTCCACGTGGAGGGCCATTGAACGCCGGCTTCTTCCCGAACTTCTTCCCGCCGACGGGAGACGCTTTCCGCTTCGGTGCTGGAGCGCTGGATGCTCAAGCGGCGAGGAGGCTTATTCCCTCGGCATCTCGCTTCTTGAAAGGATGCGCGCCCAGGGCAGAAGCGACCGCGTCTCGATTCTTGCAACAGATGTCGACGTCGACTCTCTAGCGAGAGCACGCGCGGGGCGCTATGCGCCCGATCGGACGAAGAACCTTCTGCGGCCCCTTCGGGACCGGTATTTGGAACGCGTCGAAGCGGAGCGGACCGTCTCGGCGCCGAGCCCGACCGGTGATCCTGACGCGGATTCCGGCGACGGCTACCAAGCTATACCGGCCCTACGCGACCTCGTCACGTTCAGAAGCCTTGACCTTGCCGCGGGAAAACCGCCGGGGCTCTTCGACCTGGTCCTTTGCCGTAACGTCGTCATCTACTTCACGCCCGACATGCACGACAAGCTCATCGCAAGCGTCCATGCGTCGTTGAAAAGCGGCGGCTATCTCGTGATGGGGCGCACGGAACTGCTGCGCCGCCACCATCGCGGTCTTTTCGAGGTCGTAGACGCGAGGGAAAGGATCTACCGCAAACTCAGGTGACGTGACGAGGCCCCTCGTGATGTCCGAAAAGGCAGCCTGCCGGCCGTCCCCTGGGCGTCCCCTTCAACCTACTCCTCTCTTAGCGGAGGGTTTATGCGAAAGACTGCCATGGAAGTGGAATTATCACGCCCTCGACCACAAGGCTGCCCGTCGCAACATATAGGCGACCTACTCCACCGCTTTGCCCCGCGATGAGCACCATGACGGGACGGTGATCAGTTGGGGCGCAGATACCTCGTTGTGGACGATTCGCTGACGATCCGACTCGTCATGCAACAGATCCTAGCCCGGCTCGGCGCGATGCCGGACGACATCTCGCTCGCCGAGGACGGCATCCAAGCGGTCGAGCTTTTCAAGAAAGTGGATCCCGATGTTGTCTTCATGGACATCGAGATGCCCAGGATGACGGGAAACGAAGCGGCGACCGAAATCCTGAAAGTCAAGGCGACGGCTCGCGTGGTGGTCATGACGGGCGTCGATTCGAAGGATCAACGGGTCCGCAACCTCCTCGCGCAAGGAGCCTACGACCTCATCGAGAAGCCCATCCGGTTCGATCGGATCCAGCAACTCATTCACCTGATGGACGTGGAAGACGGCCGCATGAAACGGATCGGTGGCGGATGAGAGAAGGGCGGAGCGGATAGGATGGTGGCACCGCTACTACGACGGCTCGAGGAGAATCTCGCCCCCATCTTCGGCCGTGGGATGGCGCCGTACGTCATCCGACGGGCGCTTCGGCGCATGAACAAGAACGAGGAGAGCGTCGTCGATCGCGAGGTGGACGACCTATTGCGTCTCATCGAGCGCGAGAGCCTTGAGCGCGTCTACGGCGCTGGCGCCATCCCTCTCGCCGCCGAGATCTCGATGCACGTCCACCGCGGCACCATCATCGGCGCCGACACCGTGAAAACGCTAAAACGCGGCGAGAGCGCCCTTGCCCGGGCGCGGGAGCTACTCTGATGTCCAGCGGCCAACTCGTCTCCGCCGGGATCCACCTCATCACGGCGCTCGCTTTCGCCTTCGTCGGGTGGCGGCTCATGACCCGGTTCGCGACGAGTTCGGAGGCGCGCCCCGCCATGGTATTCTTCGGCCTCTATTGGGCGGCCCTCGGTGGAAGCGCGCTCACGCAGTTTGCGCTACTCGTCTTGGCCGCCCTCGGACCCGTAGGCCTCGAGTTCTCGCTCCGACTCCTCTTCATCCTCGCCTTCGCGATAGTGTACGTGGGGCTTGCCGGTTTCATGTACTACTTGGCCTACATCTTCACGGGTCGACGTGTCCTCAGCTCCGCGACGTTCGTCGTGTACTTGCTCTTCGGGGCGGGCCAGGTCCTACTCACCATCCAAGGCAGCGTGACGCCGGGCGACACCGATTTCACCTACCCGTTCTACACGAACGTCTCGACGGTGATCTTCCCGCCCGAGATCGCATACGTGCTGACCCTCGTGCCTTTCGTCCTCGGCACGTTCGGCCTCATCCTCCTCGGCTTCAAGACCGGACGTGTGCGCACGCACTACAGGGCGATACTCGTCGGAGGGGCGCTTCTCTTCTGGGCGGGTTCGAGCGCCGCCGCGTTCGCCATCCACTTCAAGGGCCTTCTCGAACTCGTCCCCCAACTAGTGGCGTTCGGTGCGGCACTCGCAGTCTACCTCGCGTACTTCCCGCCGGCGTTCATCGAGGCTCGTCTGGACGAGATGGAAGACGCTGAACGCTCGAAGGTCAAGAGAGACGCGGCCTGAAGAGCAAAGGCTCTGGAGGATCCCGCTTGAGGCCGCTTTGCAGCGGATCAATCCACGGTCCGTTTGAAAAGCCACGCCCCGCCGATCATGAGGACCAGCGTGGAGCCGACCAATATACCGACCGCCGTCAGTTCCTGCCCCAGGCCATACCCCAAAAGCATCACCTGCCGCAACGCCGATGTCGCATGCGTGTGCGGGAGGATGCCGGCGATGAATTGTCCTGGAGCGCCCATGAGGTCGACGGGCGTGATCGCACCCATCATGAACATGAGCACGATGACGACCATGAGGGTCGCCACCATCACCTCCCGGTCGCTTTTTGCCCTCGCCGCGAGGAGTATCCCGATCCCAAGGGTCACAAGTCCTACGAGGAGCGCTAGGACAAGGAACGTGAGGATGTCGCCGTGGAAGCGCACGCCAAGGGCGAATATCGCGAGTGCGAGGATCGCGACGGCGCGGAAGAAAACGAGAAGGAGGCAGGCGAGGATCTTTCCAAGAAGGAACGAGGTCTTGCTCACCGGCGAGATGAATACGCGGCCCAGCGTCCCGTCGCTACGCTCCCTGGTGAGAGACGTCGCCATGTCGTTGAGGCTCGTGAAGGCGATGAGGAGTACTACGATGCCCGGCGTGAATATGTCGAGAGCGCCCCCGGTCGCGATGAGTTCCTGGTAACGGAAGTCCACCCCGCGCCCTTGTTGGAGGGCGATGGCCTCCAAGACGAGTTTCACGCGAGAGAGGGTGAGGGCCCCCACGTAGGGCTTCGAGTTGTCGTAGAGGAACCCGATCTGCGGTTTGCCGTTCCTGAAAGCCTCCCCGAAACCGTCGGGGATGAGTAGCGTCCCGTAGATCCCGTTCTCCTTCATGTAAACCGACGCGTTCCGGTCCGCCGGCAGGATGTGCAGGGTGAAAAGCTGGGTGCGAGACAGTATGTCGATGAACTGGACGCTCTCGGCGGAAGCGTCCATGTCCTTCACCGCCATCGGGTAAGGCACCGAGTCCGCGGTCGGCTGGAAGTTCTGGCCGCCGAAACTCAACGAGAAGGCCGCCATCGCGACGATGGGCAGGACGAGCGTCAGGACCTGGCTTCGCTTGTCGCGACTCAGGTGCACTAATTCTTTCTTTGCGACGAGAAGCGCGTCGCGCACCAGGCCACCCATTCCTACGGTTCCCCCTCGAGACGATTCACGGGATCCACCGGCCCCCCGCCGATCATCTTATTCCACCATCAGAGCCACGGGGGACTCCGTCGCACCGGTCCCCTCCTCTTTGCGAAAGCGGCTCATTCGGACCCGCCTGCGGCCTTCGTGAAGAAGACCAGCAGCATCGTGCCACCGACCCCGGACGTCTTCTCGGCGAAGGCCGTCTCGAGGAGTATCGCGTGGTCTTCGCCGTGACTTGGAATGGACAAGGCGTCGAGCCGTTCCTTCGGCTTGAAAGTCGTATCCGGGACACCCGTCTTGATCGACGAGCCCGACACAGCTGCGGCGGCGGTGACCATGGCGTTCAACGCGATGTTCGCGGTCTCCGCGACCGCGCTCTCCTCGAGGGCGGCGAACTTCGTCGTCGATCCTAGGGGTTTTCCCAGGAGCAAGTCGACGAGGCGAAGCGCCTCGTTCTTTCCAAGGACCAACGCGCCAAAACCGTTCGCGTCACGCTCGAACGTCATGCCGGCCGCGGCCGCCGCTCCATAGTGCCTCGAAAGCACCGCGCCGAGGGTGGTCAATGGGACGAGCGCGATGCCGCTCGACGATATTTCGACGGGTTGGCGCGTGAGTTTGCCAAGCGACTCGACACCTTTCGATGTCGATTCGTGGCCGATGGACCGAAGGAGGCTGATCGTGTCCTGCGCCGAACGAAGGAAGGAGACGTGGCTCTTCGAACCGCCTAGGGGCCAGAGCGCCATGGTGTTCACTTCAGGACCGTGGTGATGGTCTTCGTCACTGCCGCCTCGTCGAAGGGCTTCACGAGGTAGTCAGAGGCGCCGAGCGCCACCGCTTGGGCGATCTCGGACTGCTGGCCTATCGCACTCACGATGACGACTCGCGTGTTCGGATGGGACTTGCGAAGCCCCTTGAGGCACTCCATGCCGCCCATGCCGGGCATGACGAGGTCGAGGGTGACGAGCTCCGGCTTGACTTTTGGCGCCTCCGCGAGGCATTTCTCGCCGCTTTCCGCCTCGCCCACCACCTCGTGGCCGGCTTTGGTGAGGATGTTGCGAAGCACTTGCCGCATGAACATCGAATCGTCCACTATCATGACGCGGGCCATGGTATCGCTTCCGTAACGCCCGGACGCGCTTTTAACATTTTCATTGGCAAGATAGCGGAAGGATGCCGAAGGAACACGTCCGAGCGGCGCTCTGACGACGACGGCTTGGCGGCGAAAAGCCACGACCGGGACCCCGCGCCATCCGTCCTCGCCTACCGGCAGGCTTATTCGCGGTAGCGACGGTTTCTCGGCCGGAGTTTTCTTGGGCGCGGCCGTGGAGATAAGGGGACTCGAAAAACGATTCGGCGACTTCGTCGCGTTGCAGCCCCTCAACCTTTCCATCGACGAAGGCGAGATCTTTGGGTTCCTCGGCTCGAACGGGGCGGGGAAGACGACAACGATCAGGATGCTCACGACCCTCCTCGAACCGTCGCGTGGGACGGCGCTCATCCATGGCAAAGACATCGTGAAGGACCAGAACGCTGTCCGAAAACTCATCGGCGTAGTCTCGGACAAGATCAACCTCTACCCCGACCTCTCCTCGGAACAGAACCTGCGCTTTTTTGCAAGCCTCTACGGTCTCGGCGAGAAAAAGGTCGACGAGCGCGTGAAGGACGTCTTGAACCGCGTCGACCTCTGGGATCGCCGCAAGGACAAGATCGGCGGTTATAGTTTCGGCATGCGTAAGCGCGCGGAGATAGCCTGTGCGCTGGTGCACGAACCCAAGGTGCTCTTCATGGACGAGGCGACGACGGGCATCGACCCCCAGAACAGCATCCGCATCCGCAACCTCGCTTTGGAGCTTGCCAAAGAAGGCATGAGCATCATCTGGACGACGCACATGATGGAGGAACCGGAGCGGCTTTGCAAACGCGTGGCCATCATGAGCCGCGGCGAGGTGATGGCCATCGGCAACCCCTACGAGCTGGCCCGGTTGATCGAGAAGGAGAAGACCATCGAGATCCGGGCGGACCAGAACGTGAACCCGGAGCAGGTCCAACTGCTCTTTGGGATACTTCGCAGGCAGGGGATCCCGGCCACTTCCGAGAATTTCGAGAACGGTGTCTTGAAAGTCGTCGTGGACAAGGACTTCGACGTGACGAAGGTACTTACGATCACCCAGAATTTCGGGTACATTCACAGCATCAACACGTTGGAACCAAGCCTTGAGGACGTGTTCATCCATTACACTAGCGGGAAAGGAGTGGTGGCTGCATGAGCGAAGGGGCGGTTTCCGCGATCACGAAGCACTGGAGGCTCGCGATCCCAAGCTGGCTCACGGGCGTTTTCGTCCTGGTGGCCGCGATGGACGCCGAGGCGGCGACTCGAAGCCTCAGCATCAAGGAACCGAACCCCCTCTTCGCCGACACGACGCTCATGTTCGCGAACGTCGGGCTCGTACTCGTCGTGGTCCTACAGATCGCTCGGAGCTTCATCGCGAAGAAGAACAAGTACAAGGCGGTGAAGGATTGGCAGAGCCCGCCGAGCCCGGGGGCGGCGCCGACCCCAGCGTCTTCATCCGCCCATCCATCGCGCGCCCAGTATACGCCTTCCGCGCCTCCGGCCATGGGACGCGTGGGCGCCTCCTCAGCACGTCCCGCATCGGTCACGCGCCCTTCCCCTACGCCCGCTCCGGCTACACCTACCGCCGCCACGATCGTCCAATGCGCGTCGTGCGGACAGAAACTCTCATTGAAGATCGCCACCCGTCCGGCGAAGTTCAGGTGTCCAAAGTGCCAGACCGTGGGGGTCGTCAAGTGAGTCCCCACCCGAGAGCAGCGACGGGCCCTTCCTCTTCGACGGGCTTCTGCTCGCAAGATCTCCAAGGGGGTGCCCCGCTTGGAATTTGAAGCGCTCTCCCAGATATCGCGGAAAATCGAGAAGATCAACGACATCTACGAAGTGGACCCGAACGACCAGGTCGCCGCCGTGTTCTCCTCGGCCGACCCGACGCAGATGCTCGACATGTTCGGAGCGCTCAAGGAAGAGGTCGCGAAGGACAACCGGTTCCCGCTGCTTCTCAAGCGGAAAGACGATTACGTGCTATTCATCATGCAAAAACCGACGGAGAAACCAGACCCGGCGTGGCGGGCTTGGCTCCTCTTCGGCTTGACCCTTGCCGCGACCGTCATCGCAGGCGCGACTTTCGTCCAATCGTACGAAAGCGCCATCGATCCGAGCGTGGCGGCCGACAAGTGGAGTGTTGGGTTTCTCCTCAAGGGCCTCTTCCAGTTCGCGATACCGCTTCTTGCGGTCGTCGCCATCCACGAGCTTGCCCACCAATGGGCCGCGAAACGAAACGGTGTGCATGCGTCCTGGCCGTTCTTCATCCCCCTTCCGCCCCCGTTCTCGCTTCTCGGGACCCTTGGCGCGGTCGCGAACTTCAAGGACCCGATGCCTACCCGTAACGCCCTCATGCGCATCGGCGCCGCGGGGCCGGTGGTCGGTTTCATCGCTTCGCTTTTCCTTTTGGCACTCGGGCTCACCCTCTCGACGACCGTCGGAGGGGCGGCCGCGAGCGTTTCGGCCGGTGAAAAGATAATCAACATCACGATTGGCGAGCCCCTCATCGTGACCGGTATGTCGAAACTCCTCGGTATCCCCGACGCGGCGCGGCTTCACCCGTTGGCGCTTGCGGGGTGGGCCGGGATGTTCATCACGGCCATCAACCTCCTTCCCGGAGGAGCCCTCGACGGCGGGATGGTGGCACGGGCGTTCCTTGGGCCCAAGGCGAAATTCCTCGGGTACGGCGCGATAGTGGTCCTCGCTGGACTCGGCATCTTCTGGACTCCGTGGGTGTTCGTCGCGGGACTCCTCCTCGTGAGCGGTGTCGTGCACCCGCAGCCCTTGAACGACGTGACACCGCTTGACCGGAACGGGAGACTCTGGGGACTTGCGGCCGCGGTGATACTGGTGTTGACGTTTACCGTCGTCCCGATCGGACTTTAGGTGAACAGATATCGGGGACATTGAAGGCGGTCCGGCTTGCGCCAATGCACATCTTCACGGTCCCGGACGAAGCCTTCTTGAGCACGGAAAGCCAATCTCAGGGATGATGGATTGGCGTCGTGCCAAGAAACTGCGGGAGACCGAACGGTTGCGTGATCTCCCGATTGCGGTCAGGATGCGGATGGGGTTTAGCCTGATGAATTTCGCAAAAAGACTCAGACAGGCGGCCGAGCGTGCGCGAGGTTGAATCCGTGGCACTGGCCTTCGACCGGGCCGCGACGAGGGCCGGCGTCGGTTACGCAATGGTCGGCGGGATGGCCGTCATGGCCTGGGGCCGCCCGCGGGCGACGGCCGACGTGGACGTGCTCCTCTCCATCCCCCCCGGGAGCCTGACGTCGTTCGTGACGTGCCTGGAGGTTGAGGGGTTTTCGGCGAACCCCTTGGATTTCAAGGACGTGGGCGAACTCGGCGGACACGTCACCATCTTCGACAACGATTCCCCGTTCCACGTGGACGCGAAGATTGCGCGGGGCGAGCCAGAGTTGACCCAAATCGCCTCTGCCGTGGAGGTGGCGTTTGGCGACGGGCGGGTTCGCGTGGCATCGCCGGAGGACACCATCGCATTCAAGCTTCTCTATGGTTCGCCCCAAGACCTCGAGGACGCTCGATCCATCATAGACCTCATGGAAAAGGCTCTTGACATTCCAAGATTAAGGACCATCGGGGCACGGCTTGGCGTCACCACAAAACTCGATGAACTCCTAGCGGAATAGAGAACGCTACTTCGTATCCAGCCAAGTCTTGTCCGCGAACACGATCCGTCCCCTTTCGATGAGCCGCATGTGCTCCTCGTCGTTTGCGAGCACGGCTTTCCGAGTCGCCTCCACGCCGATCACACGCACCGAGAACGGTGAAAGCTGTCCAGCAGCATTGACGAGCGCGGTTTCGACCTTCGACGCATCATCCGCGATGGCGACGAGCCACAATGCCCTGCGGCGATCCTCCGACTCCGAGGGGTCGAAGACCCAGAAGGCATAACGGATGCCGTCGCGGCCGGCTTTCCTGAGTATCTCCTCCGCCTGCCGGTGGATCGCCACCGATTCTTCCTCGAAGATGCGTTTCAAGACGACACCCAATGGATAATCCGCGGCAAGCCTGAAAACGCGGCTCTTCCCGACGAGGCGCGTCGATATCACTCCCGCAAGCGCCAATTGTTGGAGAGCCGGGACAAGAGTGCCCGTGGACTGGCCCGTCGCCTTGGCCAGGTCGTCCGTGGTGACCTCGTCGTTACCCCGGCGAGCGAGTTCGCGCACGATGCGGACCTTGGACCGCGCCCCCAACGCGTCCTCTAGCACGACCTCCGGAGCCCAGTGGTGGTTAATAACGTCTATCGACGTTTCGATGCCAAGGAGGCGGCGGCCTTGACGCCCGCTTGTGCGGGCCTGCATCCTGCGAAGCGCGTTCACGCCTTGACAAGAAGGCTTATCTCGCCAAGTCGCGTCAACAAATCCCGCTGTTGGGCACGGAGGAAGGAGGGCGCGTGTCTGGTCCTGAGGCCGAGAAGGGCTGGACAACAATGGTCAATTAGGTTCTGAACCAAGGCGCCCCCGGGGCTTGATGGGAGGCGCCAAAGGGGGCGAAAAAGTATGCGGATGTCGCCATACGAGGTGAAAAAGACGAGATTTGCCATTAGCGCATTCGCCATGCTCGGCTTGGCGTCGGCCTTTCTTGGCGTCCCGGCGGCCGGGCATCTGGGGCAGGACGACCCCCCGATCTGGTCCGGGACCCCGTCCCAAGTCTACCAACCCGTAAACATCAACACTGTGAGGTTCGACGGCCAGACTGCACCCAACGGTCACGCCTCTGGCTCCGTCGACCTGATTGAGTTCGACACAAAGAACATCCCGAAAGACCTCACGTTCGACGGCGTCGACTACCCGATCCCAGCATCCTCGACCGTATTCATCGAGCACTTCGCCGGGAATTGGCAGATAAACCAGGGAAACAACTTCAAGTTCCTGGGCAAAGCCCACTCACTGACCATCAGGCACGACGGGGGCGATCCTACGTACACGAGGTCCCGCGTCCTCATCCAGACGGAGCCAGCGACCAACGGCATCGGCATCGATATGCTCCTCAACGCGGCCGGCGTGACCGTGCGGCAACACGCACATGTGCCGGCGGCGAGCCCGGTGCCGATCTACTACTTGCACGACGTGAGCAAGACGTCATCGGAAATCGCCAATTCGCCGAGCGTGACGATATCGATGGAACCCTGCAACTTCCAAGGCACGGATGGGAGCTGCTTGAGCGTGTACGACCCGGACCCGACGCTCATCAACCAATTCGTCCCGGTGGTCAACCGGCAAGTATGCCTACGTGCTCCTGAGACGCCGACGCTCTGCTGATCTTGGAGTGACCCGAACGGCGAAGCGTCGACTCCGGTGACGACCCCTCATTCGCCCGTGCCGCACCCGGCTCGGGTGCCGGATTCGACTCTACTTGACCGCGTTTAGCTCGCCCGAAAACCCGATTCGTCAATCGGAATTCCATGTTATGCGTCGATAGCCTTAAACGCCGCCAAGAGGCTCGACCGCCGCATGAGGGGTAGAATACGGTTTTCGTGGCGAACGGCGTTGGCGCTTGCCGTCGCGGGACTGGCCGTCTCACCCGCGGGATTCGCCGGAACGCGCTCGGCCCCCGAGGTAGTAGACACTTACGGGGATACGGCCGATGCCTTCACCGGCGCGCCCGTCGAGGAGACCGACTTGGACCTCGTCGCGGCGTGGTTCACCGAAACCTCCGCGCAGTTCCAGGTCCATGTCGCCGCTGCCGACCTCACCGTGAACACGCCATCGGCGTACCGCATCGGCGTGACATCACATCTTTGGGTGGTCTCTTGGAATGCCGGTAGCGACGCTTTCACGGCGCGTGCCGGCAGAGACATCCTAGGCGGGACCTTCGGAGCTTTGTCGCCCGGCGGCGCCAACACGGATGACGGAGTGGCCACCATCGCTTTCGATATCGCGGCCGACGAGATCACTATTACGTTCCCGCGCGCTTTTGCGGACGCGCTCACCGGCCAACAGTGGGAATTCGGGTCTGGCACCACCTTCACGGCCCCCCGTGCCGACAGCTTCGAGGGGCTTGCCCCAGGAAGCGACCGACACGGGTGTGCCCCCTGCCGCCAACTGGACGCCGCGGCGCCAGGACGCGATTTCACGTTCTCGTCAACGATTCGTAACCTTTACTCCGGGACCAACCCGGAGGGAGCCACCATCGACACGAATTACGTCAAACTCCTCGGCGTCGCGATACACGACCAGCGCGGGACCGGGAGCTTCGCGACGTACGAGTTCGAAGTCCGCACGGAGCACAAGTCCATCACCTTCAACGACGTGAACACCGATCTCCACATCGGGGACGTCGTGCTCATCCGTGACTTCTCCGGAAGCTACGTCATCTCCGCCCAGAACACGAAGTTCAGCGGGAACGCGACGGCCGTGGAGATCACGCGGGCCTGAACCGATGCCAAGACAAAGCGCCCAACGACCATCGAACATCCTTGCGGTTGCCGGTACGCGGCCGATCCATTACGCGCTTGTCATGCTCGCCGTTGTCTCGATTCTACTCCCTTGGACTGCTTCGGCGGGATCACCCGGCAATCCTGAGGTGGTTGACCCCTCTGGCGATGAATTCGACCCGATCCAGAACCAACACGTGGACGCGCCGAACTCCGACGTGTTGAGCGGCTGGTTCGAGGAAAGGGGCGACGACCGTTTCGAGGTCCACTTCCGGCTGCAGGACATCAACGGGGCGTTCAGGGATGGGACGAACTCGCAGGTGTGGAACTTCTACTGGGACGAGCCGGGCGGGCGCTCGTGGCGCGTTTCCGTGTTTCGCGACAGTACCGGCGCCAATCCACCCTTCGCAACACTGGATTCACCCGGCGACACCGCGATCAACGTGCTGGCCGCGCCAACGCTTGACCAATCCAAGAACGAGATCGCGGTGACGGTCCCACGAAGCTTCAGCATCGCGATTCCGAATGGAACGGCGACCGAAACGGCAGTAGTCTGGGAAGACGGCACCACGTTCGTGAACCCGTTGGTGAGAAACCAAGACGGCCTTGGGTCCAGCGGCTGCAGCCCCTGTAACGAGGTGGACACGACGGCCCCTGGGTCGAGTTTCACGTTCAAGTCGAACCTCTCCTACAACCGCCACGTCACCGTCCGGCCCACCTCAGCAATCGTCGCCGCCGAGCCCGGCCGGGACACGACTATCTCCTTCACTGCCTCTTCGCCTCCCGGTATTGCGATCGACCTCACGACCGATCTACTTGCGAAACTGAGCATCGACGGCTGGCGTATCGACGGCAACTCGCTCGGTCTCAGCGTCCTTCCCGGGAAAACATCCTCCCTTGCCTTCACGGTGCATGTCCCGGCGTCGGCGAAGCCCGGCGAAATGGGATTGCTGACCATCGATGGCGGGGACGTGCCCGTGAGCGTCCTTGTCGTCGTCGGAAAAGACGAGGCGGAGAAGGTGAAAGCGCTCCAACTCGGTCCGGACTTCTCAAGCACGCCCGCCGCGTCCACTCTTCATCTCGTAGGCGTCACGGTGAATAGCGCCTCGGAACCCGTCGTCCCGGGCGATCTCGTGCGGGACGCGCCGAAGGGCACGAATGAGCAGTTGATCGCACGCACGTTCGCGTCGACGGACGCGATCCTTCCCTTCGGGACGTGGCGCACACTCCCACTGGAGAACGATCTCACGCTGTCGGGACCGCTCGAACTGGCGGTGGACGTGGATTGGACGAACACGCAAGGCACGACACTTCTCGCACTTGTCGGTCCCGACCCGCTTCCTCTTGACTGGGACGGGATCACGGCGCCCGCCGGTACCGTGAAACTCGTCGGCACGGCCCAGGCGGCGACGAACGCGCGAGCGTTTCTCAAGGCGAGCGGGACGGCCGACGACTTTTCGCTCGCAAGGGGTGATGCGCTTTCCGTCGCAATCTTCGTGGCGCAATCCCAAGGCACGGGAAGCGTCCAACTCCACATCTTCACGCTGGTCTCGGATTCGCGTCTCAATTTCACATACCTCGATAAGACGCTGGCACCCATCGAAGGCGTCGCGCTTCCCGGCGGGAAGAACGCCATCTATCTTACGGGCTCCCCGGCGCCGTTGGGGCTTATGACGTACGGCAACGTGACGGGACTCGCGGTCGGGCCAAGTGGCGAGACCGTGCTTTCCGTGGGTTCGTCGCCGAGAGCCGCCGTCGTAGGCGATTCCTCTAAGAAGCCTGCGAGCGACACGACGAGCGATTCGTTCCTTCGAAGCGACGCGACGGGAACCACGAAGAAGATCGCTTTCGACATAGGCGACGACGTGCAATCGGTGAACGTGAGACTCTCCGGCCAACACGCCGCGGTGAGGACGCGCGACACCAATATCGACCTCGAAGTGTACCGGTTGGGCGGCACCAACCGCACCATCGTGAAAGCGTCCCGGGCCAACGGACCCGAGGAGAACGTCACGGTGTCGAGGGCGGATCTCGAAAAGTTCGGGCGTGGCCCCTACGAGGCGGACGTGATCCTCAAAGCCGTCGGGCCAACGAGCATCTCGCCCACGGTGACGTTCGACATCACCGTCACGAAAGGGTTCTCCGAGCATGTCCCGGACGCCCTCGTCGAGAACTGGCTTCTTTGGGATTACTCGGGAGAGCCCGCCGGAAACTACAGCATTTCGGCACGGCGCGGCGCTTCGCCTGCCGTCGCTTCGGCGCCGTTCCTTCTCACTTCAATCGGCCCGACCCTTCCCCCCGTGGCCGGATTCGTTTTCTCGCCCATCCTTCCCGCCGTGGGCGACAGCGTGAACTTCGCCGACGTGTCGGCGGATCCCGATGGCCGCATCGTCTCGTGGTCGTGGGATTTTGGGGACGGCGCGAAAAGCGACCAGGTGACGCCGACGCACACGTACGCAGCAGCGGGGAACTACCCTGTAGTCCTCGTTGTCACCGACGACTTCGGGGCCGTGTCTTCGGCGTCGGTCCGCGAAGTCACCATCGTCGCCTCCCAGACCGGCCTGCCGACGGACGGCATCCCGAGCCAGGGGACGCTCGGCATCTACAAGGATCTCTACGCGAAGGGTCTCACCCATGTCGAGGCATACACGGACGCATGGCTCGGTAGCGAGATCTCAGGCGCGCCAGGAAGGGAATACCTTCCGGGGCGAGGGGTTCAAGCCTACGTCCATGGTACTTCCTTGAACGCCGCGGTCGTCACCACCTGGAACGGCGGAACGCTCTCGCTCACCAATCTCTTGGGCGGCGTCTTGGGCTTCGATCGCGGCGAGGGCCTGCAATCGCTCGGGGAGGCGCGCGTGCGTTCGCTTCCCCCGAAGAACGTCACCGTGAACGGTGGGCCACAGGAACTCCAGGGGTTTTCCGCCGCTCCCCAGCATCACGACGACGCGAACGACGGGCTCTTGATGGTCGAACTTTCGCACCTGCGTGGCACCTTGAACGCGAAGCGTACGCTCACTTTCCTTGAAGGCACGCTCCACGGAGACGTTAGAAACGTCATCCGTTCCTCGCCCGGCGACACCCTGAACCTCACGACGGAGACCGTCATCACGGCTCCGTCAGGCTCGTGGCTCGCACACGCATCGGGAGCGACCGTACACACCTTGCGGCTCGTCGACGGCGAGGCTGTGAGCGTCACGTTCGACGCCGGGAACGGTTGGTTCGCGGTGTATAGGCCGACCGACGTTTCCGTCGCCGGCGTCGTCTTCTCTGGCGATGCTAGGTCGGCGACGGCGACGCTGTCAGGAGCGCTTCTCAGGATACGGACCGACTACGAAGCCGTCGGATCGCTTCTGTCCGCCCAGTACATCCTCGCTTACGACGTGGCCGACACGGACGCGACGCGCTACGCCGGGGTGATGGAGATCGCTCACCAGGACGAAGAAGAGATCGGGACCGCGGTCCTTGCAGACGACCGCGCCGCGGCCGTAGGCTGGGCGGGGGCCCGTTCCACGATGGAGGCGGGTGTGGCCTCGGGGCTTGCCGCGGATTGGACCGCCTTGAACGGGTTCCCGATGGAATGGGACCTCCGGGTCGAGGCCCCTTCGACGCAAGGCGGAGAGGCCGTGCGTCTCATACTTCCGGCCCACGTGCTCGCGGACGGTTCCGTGGCTTTCACCATCGACGGCGCCGAGTTGTCGCTTTCGAAGATCGCGGCGATGAGCGACGACGTGACGCTTGTCGCGCTGGCGCCGATCGACCATTTCAGCGTCCGTAGCGTACAGGTCCGAAGCGTCGTGCCGGGCCTCGCGCCCATCTTCCTGTGGGCGACGTTGGGCCTTGGCGCGATCGTGAGCGCCGAAGCGCTGGTCCTGGCCCGACAGGCACTTGGCGGTGGCGCCGCGGCGCGCGGCACGGAACGGTTCGGCGCCGGCACTCAAAGCGCGGCGGTGAGGCGGGCGCTCGGATACGCGCCCGACGACGAGGGACCATCCGGTTCCGGCGAGACGCGCGAGGTGAAAGGCATCATCGCGGGGGACCGGGAACGAATGACTAGCGACCGGTTGCCGTCGGGCGCTCAAAGCGACGCCGTGCGAAAGGCGCTTGGGATGGACGCGGAGACACAGGCCGCGAAGGCAGCGCTCCTTGCGAAGCTCGCGGGGCCCGCGGCACCCTCGGGACCCAAGGGGCCAGACCTTCGACCGGCGGAAGCGAAATGCTCTCGTTGCGGTCAACCCGTCGCCTTCGCCAAGGACGCTGGGTCCGCAACGTGCGCCGCCTGCGGCGCGATGAACACGAGGCGAGAGACATGATGAAAAGGATCTCGGTAGGCCAGGCACTGCTCGTTGCGTCCTTGTTGATCGCGACGCCGATCGTCGCGTTGGGCGCCACGTGGGTGTCGTGGGATGAGGAAAGAGACGCCCTCGCGCACCATTCATTCCCGTCGGCCGGCGCCGATGACGATTCCGTTTGGACGGCAGTTGGAGAGTCGCGCGCCTCGGCCGAGAACGGCGTGGTGGCGCGGGAAGGCGCGGCGGTTGTCGACGTGACTTTGCCGCGCGTATCCTCTATTGACGATTCGGCGCCAGGATTGAAAACTGGCGGCACTTACGCAAGCGCGGGCTCGGCGACCGTCACGCGCACGCTCACGCTTCTCGAGGGGACCTCGCACGCAGACATCCGCACCAAGTTGGCAAGTTCGCCCGGGCCCCCGTTGGAACTGGTCACCGAAGTGAAGCTTTGGGCACCCGAAGACGCACGCGTCGCCTATGGGGATGCGACGGGGTCCAAAGATGTGTTACTCGACCCGCTTACCCCTACGACCCTCGATTTCGCCGCGAAGAGCGCTTGGGTGGCCGTCTTTGATCCCTCGACGAGAACCACCGCGGGGGTCGTCCTCGCCGGTCCAATGGAACGGGTGGCACTGCGTCTCGTAGACAACGGACTGTCGGTCACAACGACGTGGCGCGGTGTCGGCTCCCTCGTAGGCGCCGAGTACCTGACCGCGACGGACACAGTCGCTGCGGAACAGCCGTTTGAAGCGCTCTCCCGATTGGCCGAGCGCGAGCGCTCGGAAGTCGGCACGGCGTTCCTCGGCGACGGCTACACTGCGGCCGTCTCGTGGCGGTCAAGCGATGCCGAGGTGACGACCGGCGCCTCGTCGACCACGACCGATTTCGTGGACAGCCTCGGCGGCGAAGCGCGCTCATGGATGCTCTCCATTTCCGCCGACGCGGGTAACGGGGGCAAGGCGATGCGTTTCGTCGTCCCCCAACGACTGGCGGACGGGTTGGTGCCATCTGCGACGCTCGATGGGGAACCTGTGGGCCTTGAGCGCGCCGCCGAATCGCGAGGAAACGCCTCCTTCACGCTAGTCATCCCGCACTTCAGCCTTCGCACCGTACAGATCAAGTCCGTGACCCCCGGGGTGCCGCCCATCTTCATGTGGCTCACCATCGGCCTCGGCACGGTCGCGACCGGTGGCGGCATCGCGATCGGGAGCAGGATGCTAAAGTCGAAGGCGGCGCGCCTTGGGATCGGCGAGGCGGCGGCTGGCGGCGGGGGCGGAGGTTTCACGGGACCGCGTAGCGCCGCCGTCCAACGTGCGCTCGGCAGCGCCGACCAGCTTGGAGGCGGCGGCCCCGCGGAGGGCGCCCTGAAGAGCGAGGCGGCAAGGAGAGCGATGGCCTCGGAGGCCGTGATGAAAGCCGGGCTGGACGAGTCCACGCAGGCGGCGTTGAGGAACGAACTGCTCATGAAACTGGGAGCACCCGGTTCGACGACGAAGCGATCCGGAACGGCCGCCCGGTCCCATTACGCGCGCTGCGTCCAGTGCACGAAGCCCATCCGGTTCGACCCCGGGCAGGCGTCCTTGAAGTGCCCGAATTGCGGACGCGAAAACTTGAATGAAATGACGTGATGCAAAACGGCACCTGCCGGAACAACGACTGGTGGACCGCGGCCTTGCCGCCGAACCCCGGCGTCGGGGCCGCGGACCGGTCCTTGCGGGCGGCAGATCATCGCCGGGTCGACCCCCGAGGGACACAAAAGTCGACCGCACCCATCCACCACTCTTTTATGCCATTACACCGATGGAGCGCGAGATCATGGGCCCAAGGTCAGGGGGACACTGACGTTTGACACGTTACCTGGTCGGCAAGGGCAGCCTTTCGATCCGAAAGACGTCGAGGGGCGCCTTGGATTCCGTCGAGCATGAAGAGGCCGCGGTCGCCGAGGCCGGCGACGCGACGGACGCTGTCGCGCGGCTCATCCGACCGGATCCGAAGGTCGTGTTCCTTGACAGGATATCGCCGGGCGAAGCGGACGGCGTGGTTTCGAGGCGCGCGATGTCTTCGCAACAGTCCCAGGCGCGCCTCGTCCCGACCACGATCATTCCGCAGGACGACCCGGACGTGCGATCCGCAACGACCATCGGCGCGTCCGGCCGACTTATGAAACCGATCCGGCAGGAGGACGCGCGAATGATCCACCACGGCGTCGAGGAAGAGACGAGCGGAGCCGGGCCCATATGATGACCCGCCCCGCCTTGATCGCCGTGCTGTTTTCCCTATCGATGGTCGCGAGCGTAGCGGCCGCCACTTGGACCGGGACTTCCCCCGCTGGCGATAGGATCGATTTCGACCTCGACCATTCGTCCGTCTCGCGAGACAGCCGTATAGCGACCGTTCGGCTCCCTGAATCCGTTTCGATCGACGGCTCTTCATCAGCGATCACGGGGGCGCTGTCCCCGGTCGAAGGCGACCATGCGGCCGCCATGACGACGCGAAGCGCCGACCTGACTTTTGGCGTGGGACGTGGCGGATGGACAGCGACGATCCTCAAGGGCACGCGCCACACGGACTTGCGCCTCAACACCGTCGCGGCCGGCCACGACATCGCGTTCGAGACCGTAGTCACTCTTTCAATCCCAGGGGCGGCCGAGATCGCTTTCGGTGAAGGAGCCGAAGTGGAATCGCTTGCTTTTGATTCGTTCACCGACGAACACCGGCCCGTTTCCAGCCCGAACATGTGGGTAGCACTTCGCGGCGCCGACGGGGGATATGCGTCCGTGGTCCTTGCAGGAGATCTTCGAGACGTTACGGTGTCGCGCGCGGGCAACGCCCTGGCGGTGACAGCGGGCTGGGCGGGCGAGGACGCCGTGGATGCCGGCCACTACGTTCTCCTTGGACGTGCCTCCGGCGCCGCTCCTTACGACGAAGTCATGGAACTCGCCCGGATGGATCGGGAAGAGCTGGGCCTTGCCTACCTTGGGGTCGGCGTGGGTGCGGGCGTTCCATGGGTGAACGGGGCCCGCAGCATAGACGTCGCCGCGACCACGACCGGATCCGATTGGTGGGAAGCCTTGTGGGGGACGACGAGGGCGTGGACGATCCAGGTCGAAGCGCCGGCCGCTCAGAACGGGAAACTCCTCAGGGTCATCGTACCCACCGAACTTTCAGGGGAACTCAGTCCGAAAGCGACGATCGACGGCATGCCCGCCGGCCTTGCGTCATCGTCCACGATGGAAGGGGACGGCACGGATTCCTTCGCGGTCCGGATCCCCCACTTCAGCCTTCGCACTGTACAGATCAAAACAGTGACGCCAGGCGTGCCTCCCGTCTTCATGTGGCTGACACTCGCGCTGGGCGCCGTCGTGGGCGGCGAGTCGTTCATACTGGCGAGAGGCACGCTTCGATCCCGCGCAGCGGCACGAGGCGCCGCGGGAGGCTCTTCGGGCGGCGTGGAGCTACGCTCGAAAGCCGCAGCACGCGGCATGGGGCCCGGCGCTGGCGGGGAAGGGCCGCAGACCCCGACGTCGGGGGCTGCGAGGTCGGAGGCGGTGCGGCGTGCGTTGGGCGAAACGCCGCGGGGCTCGGCCCCTATGGGCGAGACGGGGGATACCGAGTTCAAGAGTTCGCTTCTCAAGAAACTACAAGAAGGCACGGGGGGCCCGCCTCAACCCGGGGCACGCGCCCGCTACGCTAGATGCAATGCATGCGCCAGGCCCATAGTCTTCGCGCCAGGCGCGGCGACCGTCGTATGTCCCCACTGTCAGGCGCAGAACGTGAATTCGGAGACCTGAAAGGAAAAGCCAGGGAAGGGTTTGGAATGGAATGCGACTCCAACGTGAACCGGCGAGGTGGCCTCGATTGAGCCCACGTGCCGCCCATGGAGGCCCGCATGGCCACCGGCCGGGTCTTCGCCTCGCCCTGGTCGCCCTTATCGTCCTCCTCGTTTCCATGCCTCCAATAGGGCCCTTTGATGAGAGCGCGTCCGCCGCGCTAACGTCCGTCTCCGACGCGCGACTCCCGTCCGCCCGGGAGCGCACGAGCGCTGTCTTTGATGGTCAATACGCATTCGTCTTCGGAGGCCGCAACGAGGCAGGTTACCTCGACGACATCCTGAAGTACGATTCGGCGACGGGGACCGTTGTGAAGATGCGGGCCGTCCTTCCGCGTGGACTCGCCGCGACGAGCGCCGTGTGGACGGGCCGGTACGCCTTCATCTTCGGCGGCCTTTCCGGGGAATCGACGCAAGGTGCCCTCGAGAAACGCATTTTGCGCTACGATCCCCAATCGGATGCGCTCGCGATCATGGGCGCGACCTTACCGGCCGGGCTTGAAGGGACCATGGCCGTCTGGGACGGAAGGCACGCCCACGTGATCGGGGGGCGTACCCTTGGATTGTCCGTGTGGGACCGGATCGTCCGGTACGACCCCGCGCGCGATGAGGCGACGCTCGCGAGCGCGAAACTTCCGCGTTCCATCTCCTACGGTAGCGCCGTCTGGGACGGCGATGGGGCGACTGTCTTCGGAGGCGTCGAATCCGACCCCGTGACGCGCTTCGAGACGCCGCTTTCCTCCATCTTGCGGTACGACCCGGTGGCGGAGGTCGTGTCCACGCTTACCAACACTCTCCCAAGTGCCCGCCAATTCGCGTCGGCCGTGTTCGACGGTAGCGACGCCTACGTCTTCGGCGGCCGGAACGCGACGGTCCCGCTTTCCGAGGTCCTACGCATCGGCCCCGCCGCAACGGACGTCTCCGTGATGGATGTCTCGCTTCCTTCCGACGTCGCCGCGGCCAGTGCCGTCTGGGACGGCGAGAAAGCGACGATCTTTGGCGGTTTCACGGAAGGCGCTGCAAACGGCACTCGGCTTCTTCGCCGTAGCATCATCGAGTACGACCCGTCGGGGAGCCCGGCATCGATCGAACGGTCGACGGCGATCGCGAGCCTCAACGCTACGGGTGCTGCGTCCACGTTCGACTCGTTCATCGAGGGCGCCCGTTCGTTGTCGGTCGACGGGCGCTATCTCGTCTTCACGTCCTACGAGCCGACGCTCGTCGCCGGTTCGGACGCTTCCGGCCCGCAAGTCTACCTAAGGGACATGGAAACGGGGCAGAACTTCCTCGTCTCCGCGACCGTCGCGGGAAAAGCCGGTAATGGCGTCTCGGAGCAGCCCGCGGTGAGTGCCGGCGGACGCTACGTCGTCTTCGTCTCGAACGCAACGGACCTCGTGACGGGTGATTCGAACGGAAAACGTGACGTGTTCGTCAGGGACATGGCCCAAAGATCCACCTCGCTCGTAAGCGCTTCGGCCGCCGGGTCGCTCGCGGACGGGGATTCCTACGAGCCGGTCGTCTCCTCCGAGGGGCAGATCGTGGCCTTCTATTCCTACGCCACCAATCTGGTGCCCGGCGATACGAACAGCATTTCCGACGTGTTCGTCGTGGACCGCGGCGCGAAGAACGTTTCGCGCATAAGTGTGGGGGCGGGCGGACTGCAATCGGACGGCGGCAGTTTCGCGCCGGCGATCTCGTCCGACGGACGTTACGTGGCCTTCCGCTCGACGGCGACGAACATCGTCACAGGCCGGTCGAGCAACATCCCCGGCATCTTCGTGACCGACAGGCTCCGAGGGACGACGGCGCTCGCGAGTGTGGCGACGGACGGGACGCAAGCGAACGATTTCTCGTTCAGGCCGTCGATAAGCGGCGACGGACGCTACGTCGCGTTCGAATCCGACGCCACGAACCTCGTGCCGGACGACACCAACCGGGCGCGCGACATCTTCATCCGCGACGCGTCCGCGGGAACGACCCGCCTTGTCACGGTCTCGACGTCGCAGGCCCAGGCGGATGGGGCCTCGCGTAACGCTGCCATCTCGACCAACGGCCGGATCGTCGCTTTCGAATCGGACGCAAGTAACCTGGTCGGCGTCGACGAGGCTGGGCTCACGGACGTCTACGTGCGCGACCTCGACAACCTCACCACCGAGGCCGTGAGCGTTTCGACATCGGACGCAACAAGCGACGACGATTCCTCGTTCCCATCTGTGAGCGGGAACGGCCGCTACGTAGCCTTCACTTCGAAAGCTTCGACGCTCGCGCCCGGGAACGGAGACCACGCAAGGAACGTCTTCATCCGCGATCGCAGCGCCCAGGAAGTCGCCTCGTGGCTCACGGCAGCACCCGACGTGCCGGTCCTGACGGTTTCACCCGCGACGGCCGATGGGAAGGAGGGCTGGTACCGGACGACGCCGACCGTGACGCTCTCCGGTGGAGCGCGAGAACGGATCATGGTGAGCCTCGACGGCGGATCTTCGACGATGTACGAGGCCCCCCTCACGATCGGGGAGGGCTCTCATTCGCTGGTCTTTTACGCCGTGAGCGGGGCCGGTGTGCGTAGTGCTGCGGGGCGTTTCTTCGCCGCGGTGGATTCGGTCGGCCCATCGCTGTCGGACGTATCGGTCGAGCCCGAGAGTCCCGTCCAGGGAGCAAAGGCGTTCGTCAATGTATCCGCCTCGGACGCGACTAGCGGCGCCGTGAGGATCGAGGGGACCCTGGAATTCAGCGATGCCCTCGGCAAGCAAGCGCGTTCCACCATCGGGCTCGTGACGTCGGACAACGTCTTCTTCTCCGGAGGGTTCGTCCCCTCCTCGACGGGCCGGCATGTCTTGACGCTCGTCGCCTTCGATGAGGCCGGAAACAGCGGCAATCTCTCGACGACCTTCGATGTGTCGACCGCAGCAGGCGTCGAGGAACAGGGGAACGGGACGGAAGGCGACGACGTAACCGGCGGCAACGACACAATCGAAAACGGGACCTCCGACGGGACCGGCGGCGACGAACCCGGGCAAGGAGGGACCGTCGAAGAGTATTCCGCCGCGTACGCGGCGGGCGAATCTCACGACGAGACCTACACAGAGGAGCGGCGGGACGCGGAACTCGTCGGCGCCGCTGGTGAAGACTACATACAACCAACAGGCGGGCGCGCCTCGTACCTCCAAGGCTCGATCACGGGCGTCCTTGGAAGCGACGCGGCAGAGGATCTTTCGACAGGTTTCGAGAACGCCATCGGCGTCGAGACCGCCTTCGCGGACGGGACCGCTAGCCAAGGGGTCGGCGAGACGAAGGTCGAGGCGGAGGCCCCCAAGGAGGCTTTGGTGGCCGGTGTAAGCGTGGACCTGTCCCACGCGGACCTTCGCGCGGGCGACGTGAAGAAGGACGAGGCTGCGCCGGGCCTCTTGGCCGGGGAAAAGACCGTGGTGAGAGACGGGACCGAGATGTGGCGGCGCTTCGCGCTTCTTGAAGGTACCCTGCACTCCGATTCCCGTACTCGCGTCCGCGTCGCGGGAAGCGAAAAAGTCACGATCACGGGGGAAATAGCGCTGGAAGCACCGGCTGGATCCTGGCTTGCGACCGAGGAAGGGGGAAGGGTGCGAGCAGTTCCCGTGTCGAAGGCCGGCGGACTCGTATTCCAAGGCGTTCCTGGAGAGAACCGTTGGTTCTCCGTCTACAATCCCGCGACAACCGACGTCGCCGGCGTGGTCCTCTCCGGAAGCGCGCCGAGCGTCACCTTGCGGGTCGACGGGACCCGCCTCATCATCGTCCCGGAGCGTAGCGGCGCGGGGGAGGTGCTCGCGGCGGAGTACCTACTCGCGTACAAGGTCGCCGATCTCGGCGCCACGCGCTACGCCGGCATCATGGAACTCGCGCGCGAGGACTCGGAGGAAGTGGGTGTCGCCTTCATAGCGACCGGCCGCCACGGGGCCAACGGTTGGGCGGGAAGCCGGGCGGCGTTGTCGATAAGCGCCGAGCCCGGCGAGGCGCAGCCATTGGACCAGAGCACGGTCTCCGGCACGTGGCGCCTTGTCGTTGACGCGAGTTCGGAGAACGGGGGAAAGACGCTTCGGACGATCATGCCCGCCGGCTTCATGGATGTGGGTGGCCTCGACATCGAACTCGACGGTGTCGCCGTGAATCCGCTTGGACTCGGGGGCCTCACGGATGGCGAGACGCTCATCCTTACGTTCCCGATCCCCCATTTCAGCGAACGGACGGTCGTGATCCGGACCGTGCTTCCCGGGGTGCCGAGCTTCTTCCTCTGGTTGACGCTCGGTCTCGGCCTTGTCGCAGGCGGCGAGGGCGCGTTGTTGCTTCGCATGACGCTTCGATCAAGGGCGGCCGCACGCGGGTTAGGGGAACCAACCTCGCGGGGCCCGCGTTCGGAGGCGGTGCAACGGGCCCTTGGGAAAACGCCGCCTTCCAAGAAGGGGTCTGACCTTGAGGCAGAAGGCGCGACGCCCCCCGGTTTCAAGAGCGAGACGCTACGCCGGATGCAAGAGCGGCCGACCCCCCCCGGCGATTCACCGCGTGCGCGCTACGCGCGCTGCCGAAACTGCGATGCGCCCATCATGTTCGAGGCGGGAGCCGTGAGCGCGACTTGCGATTCCTGCGGGGCGCAGAACGTCAACGAGCCGACCTAGGAGCAGGCCATGATCGACCCATGCGAGCCTTTGCGATCCACAGGCGACGTTTGCCGGAGCGGGCGGAGGCGGTCGTCTTGGTGAGCGTCGTCATCGTCGACGATTCACTCTACATGCGCACGGTCCTCGCGGAGCTTCTCCGCTCCGCCCGGGTCGAGGTGGTCGGCCTCGCGGGAAGCGCACGCGACGCGATGGGGATGATCGGGAAACTACGACCCGATGTCGTCCTCGTGGACCTCGAGATGCCAAGAACCGACGGGCTGGCGCTTCTTGACGCGATAATGGCGGAGGCGCCTCGGCCTGTCGTCATCATGGTTCCCGGGAAGGACGTGACGAAGGCCGTCGCCCACCGGTTCGAGATACGAGGCGCCGCAGGCGTTGTGAAGAAACCGAGGAACGTGGCGACCGAGACGCGTACGGGCGAGGACCTCGTGAATGCGGTCATCGCCGCCGCAACGAAGGGGAACGTCACCGGCTACCTTTCGCGCCCCGATGAACCGGGTCTCGCGACACGCCTCGTCGTCATCGCTTCGTCCGCTGGCGGGCCGAACGCCCTCACGGCGGTCGTTCCGCGCCTTCCAGTCGACCTCGCCGCGGGAGTCGTGGTAGTACAGCACATGCCGGCCGGCCTCACCAAGACCCTGGCCAACCGGCTCGATTCCGTCTCGAAGCTCCCCGTGGCGGAAGCCGAGGACACCGAGCCCATACACGAGTCGAGCGTGCTCCTAGCGCCTGGCGGCTGGCACCTTCTCATCGAACTCGTGCGCGGTGTTCCCCTTGCGCGTCTTAGCGACTCGCCGCCCATCGCAGGACTACGCCCCCGCGCCGATCTCACCCTCGAATCCGCGGCCAAGACGTTCGGGCGATCCACCGTCGGTGTCGTCCTCACCGGCATGGGGGAGGACGGCGTCAAGGGGATGAGCGCGGTCAAGGCCAACGGGGGCAGGATCCTCTGCCAGGACGCCGCCTCGTCCGCGATCGACGGGATGCCGCGGGCCGTCCGGGACCGTGGCCTAGCGGACGAAGTGGTGCCGCTTGAGGGCCTTGCGGACCGGATAGCCGCCACGGTGAAGGCCATCCCGGCCATCGGCGTCGCCGACCGATAGGACCACATCGACGCCGAGGTCCTGGCGAGGCCCGGGGACCTAGCGAAAGGGCTATCCGCCCTCGTCCCGATTGCCTTGTCGTGGAACTCTCGGCGATGGAGCGCGACGCGCTGAAAGAGATCGGCGAAATGAGCGCCGGAGCGACGTCTGCGTCGATCGCAAAGCTCACCGGGCGTCGAACGACGCACGTGACTTCCCAGACCTACGAGGTGCCGGCGCGCGAACTGGCGACTGCCCTTGGCGTCACGGGTCTTGGGATCGCCGGTGCCGCGACGAAGCTACAAGGCGACATCCGGGGAGCGATGTTGATAGCGTTCCCGGAGGAAAGCGCCAGGGAGGTCGCCGACCTCATGCAAGGCAAGAAACCCGGGACGACGCGGACCCTCGGCCCGCTCGAACAATCTGCGTTGAAGGAGCTCATCAATGTCGCCACCGGCACGTACCTCAAGACGTTCTACAATTTCCTGGGCTTCGAGGTCGACTACGGGGTCCCAACGATCGCCTCCGCCGGGTGGGAGCCCCTCATGAAATACACGTTCCTCGGGAGCACTCCTGGCGCCGAGCGGGTCTGGGCGGTGGGAAGCACCCTCGACCTCGGCATCACGCAGAACGGCAGGCTTTTCCTGCTTCTCGACGCGACGGGCGTCAAGCGCGTCGTCGACGCGATCCACAAGAAGACCCAGGGTTAGTCGGGGCGTACTTTTTCAAGGTGTGGGCCTCTTTGCCTATGTGGAAACGGCCCGAAGCGCGGCAATCGTCCTCATGCTCGCCCTCGCCGGTCTTTCAGGCTGCCTCACGGCGCCTCCCACGGAGACTGTCGTCGCCGGGGATGAGTCGCATTCGAACGAGGAGGTCGTCCTCAGGACCGGCATCCTTTCGATCCCCGCGGGGAGCCGTTACGAAGTGGACGGTGGGGCGCTTCGGCTCAATTCCGATCCGGCGGTGGTCGTAAACGGGGTCGTGGAGGTCCGAGGTGCCCTCGTGGTCCGCAACGCCGCCATCACGAACCTTTTCCGGCTCACCGCCTACCCTGGATCGACGCTTGAGCTCGATCACGTCCGCATCACCGGCGGCGCAGTCTACCCGTCGCTTTACATCCGTTCCCAGACTGCCACGATCACGGCGAGCACCCTTGACGTAAGCGTCATGGAGGTGACGAGCGCCGCGGAGCTTCGAGACAATGAGATAAGGGTGCACACCTCGCTTCCAGCCGTCTATTGGCATGACGCGGTGGCGACGTTCACTGGAAACCGGGTGGAAGCCCCCGGGTTCGCCCTCCTCTTCGAACGCGTTACCGGTGAGGTGTCGGGGAACACCGTCTCCGCGGGCCTCAGTGGAGTGGAGGCCGCGATTGCGGTGCGCGGCGGCCAGCTCGCCGTCGTGGGAAACATGATCGTGACGGCAGCGGTCGGCATCGGTGCCGAGAACGCGAACGTGGAAATGAGGGGGAACACCGTCCGGGGCACGTCACAAGCAGGTGTCGCGTTGGTAGCGACGAAAGGCCTTGTCACGGGAAACACCATCGAGGGCAACCGAAGGGCCGGCGTCTACCTCAAGGATTGCACGACCGAGACGCGCGTCGAGGGGAATAGGATCCAATCGAACGGCGACGGCTCGGCGACGGATATCCGCCAATCGGGGGCCGGGGTGGCCGTGGACGGCGGCTCGGCCTCGTTGGTCGGGAACGATTTTCTTGGAAACGACAACGGTGTCGCCATCCTCAACGGGACCGCCGTCGTACAGCAGAACAACTTCGAGGGCCATCGCCTGTTCGCGGTCGTCCGGGATATCGCCGTCGATCCGGGTGCGGCGACGGCCGCGCAGGACCAACTGGACGCGTCGAACAACTGGTGGGGCGCGGCAAGCGGTCCGGTCGCGAGTGCGCCGGGGACGGAAGCGCTACCGGGCGCCCCGGGCGCGGACCGCGTCGGGCCCGGGGTCAATTACGCGCCCTGGCTCACGGCGAAGCGGGCCTAGCCGACGGCCGCCCACTTGGCAGTTTGGCCAAACCGGACGTTGCGGGTCGGATAAGTAGCGGAAAACACTAAGACTTCTAACCAATTCATATAGCATTGACATATACGATAGCGCGCTTGAAATGCAACAAATAACCACTTTGAGTTCTTTAGGAATTCTCTTATCACGCGCGTTCCCTCTCTGGTTCGGGCAGGGACAACCATGCCATCCGGAACACGAACACAGAACAAAGCACGGGTTTTGATCATCCTTCTGGCGCTCTCCTTTGTCGCGCCATACGCACTGCCTTTTGCAGAAGCCCAGGGTGGTCTATCATCCGCAACGTCAGCAGCTACCCAAGCCAAGTCCGTCGGAACGTTCGACGTGGCACCTGTTGAAGGTGCCACCGGCTCCGGACAGGCCGAAGGATCGATTGTGTCGACGACGGTGGTCGAATCCACCACCGACCCAGCCTTGAAAGACACCGTCCTTCAAAGCTTCACGGTCGCCTCAAGCGGCGAAACAAGCGCCTCGGCCGAACTCTTCACCGACGTGAAGATCGCCGGCTTCGTCCCGACTTCGAAGATCCAGGGCGCAGGTACTTCCTCCGTCACCCTGAAAAGCGCTGACGCCCTAATCTCGGTCACTGACAACGTCAACTCGTTGCTCGTGATCAAGGCCACAGGGTCGGCCGACCAGGAGGTCACCTTCGACGCACCCGCCGGGGTCACCTTCAACAAGAGGGCCTCCGCGAACATCGTGGATGTCCAATCCTCGGCCGCGGGCGCCGTGAGCGGCGCCATCGTGCTCGTCTCCGCCAAGGGTGAGGCTAGCGTCGCGAGCGGCTCGAGCATCGCCGCGACGACGAGTTCCCAGGCGAAGGCCACCTTGAAGTCCGACACGCAACTCATCTTCAGGGCGAACTCCGAATACTCGGGAAGCGCCGACGTCTCCTCGTACAACCAAGCAGTCGTGGAAGCGATAGCCTCCGCGCGCCTTGCCGGCGAAGCGACGACGGAGTTCTCGAGCGGGGCAAGCCTCCTTGCGAACGCGAACTACTTCTCCTCCGCCTCTGCAAAGACCGAGGCGAAAGTCGAGAACCGCGTCACCACACAGGTGAAGGCGGCCGCGAACGCTGCGGCAGCCGCCAGTGCGGCGGCAAGCGGCGGGTACTCGCTCGCTTATGACCTTGACTACGTCAACGTCCCGGCCCAGAGCGCCTCGAACGTCGCCGTCTACGTGAACGGTGCCCTCGCGACGCGCGTGAACACGCCGGCCGAGGTCAACACGAAGGCCGCGGGTAGCGCGGAAAGCTACTATGCGACGACGTCGGAAGGCCGGGTACTCGTACTCGCCTCGACGGCGACGAGGGCCTCGGCATCCACCATCACGATCGCGAGCGTCCCGGACGCCTCGGTCGCGGCGAAGACCCTGGCACAACTTGATGCCCAACTGGGCGTCACCTCGCAAGTACAGGGCTCGTTCAACGTGCTCGGCAACCTCCAGACAAGCGCCGAAGGCTCCGGCCAAGTGATCGGGTCCTTCGACAGCTTCTTTGCAAGCGAGGCCAAGGGCGACGCGAACGTGGAGTCCTACTCCGACGTGCGCTCCTCGACCGAGATCTTCGCCAAGATCGACTTCGCGGCCCACGCCGCCGCGGACGCCACGGCGTCCGTGACGAGCGCCGCGTCCGCAGGTGCCTCGGGCGCCTCGGCCGCCAACATGGACACGAGTGTCGCAAGCAGCATCGTCGCAAGCGCGACGTTCACCGACGCCGTTTACTCGTCCATCGTGGCCGAGGCGAAGGCCGCGACCACGACGCGGTGGACGCTCGGCAGCGACGTTTCGGCGACGGCGATCAGCGACACTGTCGCAAGGATCGACGGCCCCAAGGGTACGCTCGGGTACCTGTTCATCGCGAAGGCCGACGGTTCGGCCGCTTCGACGTCGAAGCTCGACACGAACGCCGCCGCCGACGCAAAGGCCGCCGTCGAAGCGCGGCTTGCGGCCGGCGAGTCGATCATCTTCCGCGGTTCGGCCGAGGCCCAGGCCAAGGTCAACGCGGAGATAATCGCGAAGGCCGTCGCGGCAGGGCAGGTCGCCAGCGAAGTCAACGTAGGCATCGTGGCCAACGCCGTCTCGTCCGCGAACGTGGACTACACGAGCTCGGTGGACGCCGCCGTGAACGCGGCAGCATCGCACAGGGGCACCGTGCAAGTCGACGTCACGGGCAAGGTCCAACAGGCGACCGCGGTCGTGCTCACGGCCGACAGGCCGTCGCTACCGGCCGCGTCCGCGAGCGACATACTCGTGAGCGTCAACGGTCAAGCGGCGACCCAGGCCTCGACCGCTGCGGAAGTGTTCGCGGCCGCAAGTGCCGCGGCAAGCGCTTCCGCGGGCGCGAAGTACTTCGTCCAGACGAACCTCCAGGGACAGACCCAGATAATCACGTCGTTGCCGAACCTTGCGGCCAACGTCGCAAGCAAGGTCGTCGTGACCAGCAAACTGGAAGCCGATGCCAGGGCGAAAGCGGCCCTCGACGTCTTCGGGTCGTTCAAGGCAGGCTACGGCGGCGCGGCCACCGGCTCCATCGTGAGCATGGTCGCAAAGCCCGACGCCGGGCTCATCCTGGACTACACGGTCGCGACCAAGTCCAAGGCGGACGTCTCCGCGGCGACGACCAACGTGTTTGACGCGGTGAAGGTCGGATCCTCGGCCTTCGCCCAGGCCTCTGCATCGAGCGCGAACTCGATAAGGTTCACAAACGAGCAGGCGGTCCTGGAAGCGTTCGACACCTCGAGCGCCGTGATGAAGATCACGGCGACCGCGCAGACGACAGCGAACTTCGACTTGGGCTCGAACATCCAGGCGCGATCCGCCGCGAGCGGTGTCTTGATGTTGACCTCGTCCGATTTCGTCGGCGCCCTCATCCTCACGAAGGCCGAGGGCGGTGCCGCTGCCGGGTCGAGCTTCAACACGGCCGCCTCTGCGCAGGGTGAGATCACCGCGAACCTGGCGGCGGGAAGCCAGGTCATCTTCAAGGCCTTCTCGGGCTTTGAGGCGGAACTCACGGCCGCGGAGCAACAGGCGCAGGCCGAGGCGATAGCCAAGGGCCAGCTCCTGGGCCAGGTCATCGTGGACACGAACGCCGCGACGAGCGCCACGGCCACCGCGAACGTGAACTACTACGCGAACGTGGCCGCGGTGACGAAGGTCGCCTCCGCCGAGAAGATCGAGATACTTGTCGACAGCGCGAGCCAGGTCGGCAAGTCGATCGTCATCTCGCTCGACCGAGAGACCGTCTCCGGCCTCATCAAGGGCGAAGCGGAACTCCTGGTCGACGGCAAGGTCGTCTCACGGGCCTCGAACTACCAGGACGCCTTGAAACCCGACGCGGACAAGTACTGGCTGATAACCACCGAAGGCGAAGTGGGCCTGCAGGCGATCGTCACGTTGAGCCACTTCTCGACGCGGACGATCACGTTGCAGACGCCGCCGCCGCCGTCGATCTACCTCTACACGACCATCGGTCTTGGAGTGGTGGTCGCGGCGCAGGCGATCCTTCCGAGGATCCGCCGCAAGTGGTAGACTAGTCGCACCACATGGACGCCCGGGGCGTTTCGAGCCTCGGGCGCTCCCCCCCTTTTTTCCATTTCCTCCTCCGTCCCACGGCCGCGTCCCCTTTGCTTCCACAATGCCTTAATACGCCGGGGGACGATTCGCACGGGAAATGGCGAAGCCTGCGTACTTCTCCGCGTGGGTGAGCCCGCTCTCGAGAGGCCTCCGCCTCGACCTCCGTCTGAAAACTCTTGCCGGCCTCTTTTTCAACATGGGCGCAGGGATAGCGGAATTCGGCGGTGAGGCGCTACGCGACCGGGTGATAGTCGAACCCGCCTACGAGGTCGGCAAACACCAGGGCGCCTCGTATGCACGCGACTTCGAGGTGCAGGGGAAGAACGCGGTCTCATCGTCTGCCGGCGCCGTAATCGCCATCGAGACGTACGAGGCGAAATACGAGGTGCCGCGGGCATCTGGAGGCGGACTCGAGATGCGGATAACGCATTGCCCGCTGAAGGACATCGCCGCGCAGTACGGTCCGGAGGCCGCCGCCTCCTGCTGTTCGTCCTGCGGCGAGTACCTGCGCGGCCTCGTCCATGCGGTGAACGCCGAGGCGAGCTTCGAGATGCCGGAGCGCATGGGCTGGGGCGACGACTCTTGCCGCTTCGACGTGTCGGTCAAAGGCGTGAAACCCGGGCCAAAGAAGTTCTTCCTCCCGGACCGCGTCAAGTTCATGCCGGCGACGACCCGCAAGGAAATGCTCGTGGACACGTTCATCCGGTTCATCACGGAGGCGACGCGGGTATCGCAAACGGGACTTGAGAAGGAGTTCGCCGCGCGCGTGATGAGCTACGCGGCTTACCCCGTGGGAAAGCGCGACGGGCGGGTCTTGCGCGACGTCTTCCGGATCACGGGAAAAGACCTTGAAAGCGCCGGCCTCACCGCGAACGCGATGAGCGAGGTGGAGGGGATCGATTACGATCTCGTGGCGACGGATGCCGACCGCTACGTGTGGCGCGGGGCCCAATGCCCCTTCGTCGACCTCATGCCGCTTGCCAAAGGCACGGCGAGCGATTTCATCTGCGAGGCTTGCCGCAACTACAACGAGGGGCTCGTCCACTCGGCGGCCGAGGACTACGTCTTGGAGATCGACAAGCGCCTCGCTGCCGGCGACCCTTACTGTGAGTTCCGCGCCGAGCGCATCCCCGCCCGACGGCAGCTTCGCCGGCCGTCGCGCGGCTGGGTCGACCTAGGGCTCTCGCGCGTGGCGCTCCTCGATTCGGGCTCGACCTACTATTACATCTGGAAACTCTTGGGCGAAACACTCGAACCCGTGGGACGGCGCGCCGCGGCGGACTTCATCAGGAAGAGTGTGAGGTTGAAGACCGTGGCAAAGGACGAGGAGGGGTTCCGGCGCGCCGTCGAGGCGCTCGCCGATGCGGGCTACGGCAACTTCAGCGTCCTCGAGGCTGACCTGTCGAGGCCGCGGGCCGTCTTCGCCTGCGCCAACAGTTTCGAGGCCGACGCGGCCTTGAGCCACGCGGAGGAAGCGGCCGCCGCGTGCCACTTCACGCGCGGGCTTCTTGCCGGCATGACGGAGGAGATGAGCGGCCTACGAGGACTTTCGTCTGAGGAGATCCAGTGCGCGGCGCGAGGGGACGGGCGCTGCGAGTTCGTGGTGGATCGCGCCCGATAGGGGTCTTTTGCGCCGGGTTCTTCCGGCCCTATCCGCGGCCTCGCGGCGAGGCGCCGATCCACAAGGCGTCAAATAGCGCGGCCATCGCGCCTCCCAAAGGTGTCCCCTTCGCATGCACCGTGTGGGGGCCGAAGGCGGACGCGTCGAGGAAGGGGCTGTCTGCGGCGTTTGCGGAGTCGATGAGCAGCGCCCTTCGCGCGTCCGCGACGAAGAACCTCGCCGGCACCCGTTCAAGGGTCCGCACCTCCACTATCTCGTTCAAGGGGTCGAGTGCTTTCACGTTCATACTCGTCTGCGGGACGAGCACACGGATCCGGACTCCACGGCCGCGGGCGGCAAGGAGAGCGGTCTTGAGACCGAGAAGCTGGAAGACCCCGAGTTCGGTGGCGGCGATCGAAAGGTCGCGCTCGGCTTCCGCTACGATCGCCTTCGCGGCCGCAAGGGCCTCGCGGGGGTCGCGAACGACATCGGTGAGGCGAAGCTCTTTCCCATCGAGCTCGGCGATACGCTCGGGAAGCGGCGTACCGACGTGCCAGGAAGACGCGATCGCCTCGGACGCGAACCGCACGAGCGCTCTGTCCGTGACCATTATGGCCCGTTCCTGTCCGCGTAGCGGCCGCTCGCCCGTGGAGCGTGCGTGCGAAAGGAGCGCGGCCGACTCGTCGGCGACGACCGCGAACGTGGCCGTCGGCCTCGTGTTGTGGCGAACGTCGGCGTAGCGGCCGAGGCGCTTTGCCTGTTCTACGTTGTCGCGTGTGATTGGGAGGAGGACCCGAACTTCGACACCGTCCTCGGTCTTCTCGCGGATGACCGTGACGAAGCCCTTCGACAGTTCCTCGGCGAAAGGCGCTGTCCCGGAGATCTGGAGGGTGCGCTGCGCCTCGCGCGCCGTCTCGAAGGCGCGCGAAAGGATGTTGCGCTTGCCGGAGACTGCGGCGACGCGCCCGGCATCGCCGGCCCCCGTGTCCTCGGAGGGCCTGAACTGCGCGGCAAGGACCTGCGCCTCGGCGTCTATGGAATCTGCGCGGCCGCGAAGGTCGCGTGCGAATCCGCGTAGGTAAGCCTCGATGGCGACCGCCCGGTAACTAGCGGGGGGGCCGAGCGACGATTCGACGAGGCCACGCGTCTCGAGTTCCTTGAGGACGCCGTATATCTTCGGTTGCGGCACGGCGCTCGAACCGGCGATCTCAGAGGCCGTCGCGGATCCGAGCGAGAGTAGCGCCACGTAGGTCTTGGCCTGGTACTCGGTGAGGCCGAGCTGGCGGAGCCGGTCATGTTTGGACGGGTTCGGCGCGTCGCGCTCGCTCACGCGCAGCAATCTCCGCCGCGCGCTAAAGAACGCTCCGGAATGCCCGCGATTTAGCCCTGGGTGCCAGGACGCGATGGGGCGACGCGAACGCCCAGACGAAACGACTCTGTATGATATATCTCAACCACGAATGTTATATATCTATGAGCTCACATTCAGGCTGGGGGAGTCCGAGGGGATAAGCATGGACGGGACAAGCGTGGGGGGAGCGCGCAAGCGTTCCATCAAGATACCCATCACAGAGGCCCTATACGAGGATCTGGAAAAACTCCACAACGAAGAGGGCCGGCCATTGGAAGCCTTGATCGAGGAGGCGCTGCGCCAATACAGCGAACGACACCGGCGCGGCGACCCCCACGACGACGCCGATCATGACGAGGAGATCGCCGAGGGAACGCGCGACCACAGGCGCCTAGCGTAAGAACACCGACCCTTGACCCTCCCGCCGGACAGGGGGCGCCGCCTCCGTTGCAATGGAACAACCTTTAGAACCGGCACGCTTAGAGCCTTACGTGAGGGACGTAGCGCACAAGAAGCGGCGGCCCGGCGCGCCCGGGTCGGCGGACCTCGCGCTTGCAAGCCTTCTCGCCTCGGCCACCGAAGCCTCGGCCCAAGGGCCCCAGGAACCGGCCGAAGCCATCGAGAACGTGATGCGATCCCGTTGGCGCGCCCGCGACGCCCTCGGTTACCTCCTCGGCCTCGCCCTCTTCATCCTCCTGCTCCTCCTCATCAAGGCCTACCGACTCGATGAGACCGCGCTTCCGCAGCTTTCCGCTGCCGTGACTTCGTTGGGCATCTTCGGCCCCCTCCTATATGTGGGCGCGTTCGTGGTGGCCGCCCTACTCCTCTTCCCCGCCACGCTCATGATGGCGACGGGCGCCCTCATTTTCCCCAACATCTACGAGGCCACGATCTACGCGATGGTGGGCGCCACCACCGGCGCAACGGCCGCGATGCTCGTCGGACGCCGCCTCGGAAAACGCTTCGCCGCGCGTTTCCTCGGGGACAGGATGCAACAACTCGAGGAGTTCGCGAACGACCACGGCTTCATGGCGGTCCTGTCGCTGCGATTGACCCCTGTGCCGTACGGGTTCACCAACTACGGGGCAGGGCTATCAAAGACCCGCCTCGGCGACTTCGTGCCGGCGACGCTAATCGGAATGGTGCCCCACATCTTCACGGTCGTCTACTTCACGAAAAGCGCGGCGTCGATCCAATCCCCGTCGGACGTATTGAACCCCGGGTTCCTTCTTCCCCTTCTCTTCTTCCTCGGCGTCGCCTCGTTGCCCCTGTTCTACAGAAGGTACAAGAAGGGTCGCGGACAATCCGACAATCAAGAGGAATGAACCGTGGGCCCGAAGGAACGCGTGCCGCCCGGCCAAGACGTCACGGGACTCTTCCCCGTCCTCCACGCGGGCTCGATCCCCGCCTTCGACGAGAAGACATGGGCGTTCAGGGTCTATGGCGCCGTCGAGAACCCGATCCGCTTCTCGTACGCCGAATTCATGAGGCTCGCAAAGAAGGAGGTGCTGTGCGACATCCACTGCGTCACCTCTTGGAGCAAGCTCGACACCAAATGGGGCGGCGTGGGCTTCAAGACCCTCATGGAGATGGCACGACCGACGGCGAAGGCCAAGTACGTCGTTATGGAGTGCGAGCAGGGCTTCACGACGAACCTCCCCTTTTCGGACATGGACCGCGACGATGTCCTCATCGCGTACGAATACGACGGCAAGAAACTCACGGGAGAGCACGGTTTTCCGCTGCGCACCCTCGTCCCCCACAAGTACTTCTGGAAAAGCGCCAAATGGGTGCGGGCGCTAAGGCTCCAAGAGGAGGACGAGCCGGGATTCTGGGAGGTCAGGGGTTATAGCAACAGCGCTGACCCTTGGAAGGAAGAGCGTTACTGGTGATCGCTCCCGTCTTGAAGGGTCAAGCGCTCGTCACCCGCGGTGGCTGGTTTTCCGTCGACGCTTTTTGGGTCCCCGGCCCAAAAAAGGGTCGGGTTACAGCAACAGCGCTGACCCCTGGAAGGAGAGGCCTATTGGTGACGCGGCGCGCGGACGGCGCCGGCGTGTGTGGGAGGCGGCCGCAGGCCTTTTTCCGCCCATGTTCCGCCCTTGGCGTCACGCCAAAGAATTATTTCGATTACTTTATACGGAAACGCTTCCTCCTTCCATCCGGAGGGATAGGGATAGCACTATCTGTCAAAGTACTTGACGAGGCAAAGACCGCCCAATACCGCTTCTACATCGACGTGGGAGCGCTTCTCGTGATGCTCGCCGCCGTCGGCGCCATGATGTCTGACGTCTATTTCCTAGGGATCACGTCCTTCGGGGGGGGAGGAAGCTTCGAGGCCAACACCGCCCGCGACTCCGCCTTCTTCCGCGTGGCGCGCGACGCCTTCGTGGCCGCCCTCGCCTTCGCGTGGCTCTCCTATCGCGTCATCCAGAATTCGACGCGGGAGAAGTTCGGGAGCGTCTGAGGTTGACGGGCGAGGAGACGATCTCCGAGTTCGTGTCCAACTCACGGGGACGGTCCGAGCCCGAGATGTACAGCGAATTCATCGCGAAACCCCACGTCACAAAATGGCTTGGAAGCGACCTTGCAAGGCACGAGCGCCTGAAAGCCGAGTTCCATCGCATCTGGTCGGAACATTGGGGCACCTCGCATAGCGGGGCCCACTCGCCACGTCGCGCAAGCCCGGATCAGATGCCGCGCGATGTGCACGTCGAGCAAGGCGCAGGCCAGCAAGGGCCTCACACGGTGCAAGTGCTTGCAAGACCGATAGAGGCACCGCAGAGCCTAAGTCCCGTAAGCGGCGGAAACGGACACGCGGTGCGGGCGAGTGTCGATGTGGAGAGCGCGTCGTCCCACCCGCTCGTCGTCGATCGGCGGGAGCTCTACCTTTGCACGCTTTGCAAGAAGATGGGCGTCTTCTCGGAGTGGGACGGGCACGAGATGAAGGTCATATGCCGCAGTTGCGGCACGCACTTCTCCGACCTTCTCAGCCTCATCCCCGTGATCAAGGTGAGCCCGCTCGAATACTACTTTGGCGCAGGGCCAGCGGGCGTTGTGAAGGCTGCGGCCCTTGCCGGGATCGCCTTGGCTATCTACGCGGGGCTGAACTTCCTTTGATCGCGGGGGTCCGCTGATGTTCGCTGCGCTTCTTCAGCGCATCATCCGGCCGCTGCAGCGCCTCTTCGGTGCCGGAGACGGCACGATAGGCATCTACGGCGCCCCGAACGCAGGCAAGACGATGCTTGCGAACCGCATCTGCCAGGATTGGAACGTGGAAGCGCAAGGGTCGGTGAGCGAAGTCGCCCACGAGACGCGTAGCGTCCGCGAGATCAAACGGGTACGGCTCGCCTCCGAGAAAGGCGGCATGACGATCGACATCGTGGACACGCCGGGCCTTGCCTCAAGAGTCACCGCCCTCGACATGGAGATGCAATGGGGCCTCGACTCGGATGACGCCGCCTCGCGGGCCCGACAGGCGACGGAGGGGATAGTCCAGGCGATCGGACACCTCAATAGGGTCTCGGGGCTCGTCCTCGTGGTCGATTCGACCGAACGGCCCGACAACCCGGTGAACATGAAGCTCCTCGAACACGCAAAGGCACGAAAGCTCCCGGTGGTGGTCGCGGTCAACAAGATCGACCTGCCGCAATCGGACGTCACGCGTGTCTCGGACGCGCTTCGCGAGTACCGGATCGTGCCTATAAGCGCCCTGAACAGGTGGAACTTCGACACCTTCTACAACGCGATGTTCGAGGAATTCCGCAATTGAAGGCAGTGCCCTTCGACCCCGTCGACGCCTCCGATTACCGGCCTGTTACGGAAAACCTTTAAGCGCCCCTCCTTGACTATAGGCCGGAAACCGATGACTGAAGGCGGCGCGACGTACCTCACGGATGGCGATTTCGAGACGAAAGTGAAGGCCAACAAGGTCGTGCTTGTGGACTTTTATGCGGACTGGTGCGGCCCATGCCGCATAATGGAGCCCTACGTCCAAGAACTGGCGCGCGAGTGGAGCGGAAAGGCGCTCGTTGCGAAACTCGACGTTGATGCGAACCCGGCGACGGCTATGCGGTTCGGCGTCATGTCCATCCCAACGACCATAGTCTTTCGCGACGGCAGGCCAATAGCGCAGATGGTCGGAGCGCAACCGAAACGGAACCTCGAAGCCGCTTTGAAGAAGGCCGCCGAATAGGGCTTCCTCCCGAGGGGCGCCTTCACGTAAGAAGCGGGTTCTGCTCGTAACCGGATAGCTGCACAAGCTTCAGACCCGTTATCACCAACAATCCAGCGAGGACGAACGTGGCCGCGTATCCGAACTCCGAAGCGGTCGCCCCTCCGAGGTAGCTCCCGACTACTGTTGCGACGCCGATGACGGCGTTGAGGAGCCCTATCGCCTCGCCCTTGTACTGCGAGGGGGCCATGGCCGGGACCGCCAGGGTCATGGTCACGTTGATGAGCGCCCAAGCGAGGCCGAGACTCGCATTGAGCAAGGCCACGATCAGGAAGGATATCCCGCCGGAAAACGTCGGGACCAGGATCATCACTGGGAACATCGCTCCACGGTACGCGAGCGCAATCAGTTGCATCTTCACGACACCGCCGCGCTCGATGATGGCCCCGGAGCGACGGTACATGAAAGTGGAAGCGACCGAGCTTGCGGCATAGACGAGAAAGATGGAGCCGGCAACTAGATGGACATCGTCTCGAAGGAATATGGGAAAAGCCGTGTAGAAGGATGTGAACCCGATGAAGAAGAGCAGCGTCGCAAAATAGTAGGTCCCTAGGGTACCGGAGAAGTTTCGTGAATGGTCCCGTAGGGCCCGCAAAGCGCGCGTCGATGGAAGCCATTGGGTGAGCCTTCCGGTCGATCCGGAGTGCTCCGGCATCCGCTTCTCGAAGAGCATGTGTTGGAAGTAGTCGCGTAGCGACGCCCGGAATCCGCGTTCGGGCACGGTGAGGCGCAAGACCACGGCGCTTAACACAAAGAACGCCGCGGCGACGTAGAATAGGGCGCTTGGATGGGCGCCCAAGATCTCTAACGAAGCGAAACCCGCCGCTCCGGTGAGAAGCCCGAGGATCCAGCCGTAGTTGCCGACAAGGTTGAAACGCGATATCGCCTCCGCCCAATCACCGCTCCTCGCTCTCTCCATGACGAGGACGTTGCTTATCGGCGGGGACGCCGCGACGAAGAAGTTCCACGCCCCGATCCACAGTAGATACGTAGAGACCTCGGAGGCGGCCCCGGCGAAGACGAGGGCGATCGCGCAACCGAGGAAGCTCGCGACCAATATGGCCGAACGATGCCGGCTCTTGTCGGCGAGGTGGCCCCAGAGGATGGCGCCCGCCACGTTCGCGAGGCTGCCCGCGGCGAGCACTAGCCCCACGTCCCCTAGGTCCCCACGCAGTTCTCCCACGATGAAAAGAGGCGTAAGGGGAAGGAGCAGGCCGCGCGCCGCATCCTTCGGGACGAACGCGTAATACCAACGTTGAGCCGGATCCGCGGGCCCTGCGCGCCGTCGCGCCGTTCCCCATTTCCACGCCACGGTGCGCGCGATTGCGACTTCCCCGGTTAACCGTTGCTAAAGTGCGCGGACCGGAAGACGCCGGGGGCCCCTCCAGCGCAGTCCCTCGTCCGGGCGACGTCCAGTGGAAACGGCGCCGGAATCATCTTTATCTATCAAGGGCCCGATTGCGTTCGCCCGGTGTCTGCCGGACGAGTGAAAGCAAGTGACCACGGAAAAACCCAAGAAACTCACCTACGCGGACTCCGGCGTCGACATCGAAAAGGCCGACAAGGCCAAGAAGGCACTCATCAAGTCGCTCGCCTTCAAACGGACCGGCGTTGGCGCGCCCATCGACCTCTACTGGGGCTACGCCGGCCTCGTGGACTTCGGCGACTCGGCGCTCGTCCTTTGCACCGACGGGGTGGGGACCAAGCTCGAGGTCGCAACGGCGATGAAGAAGTGGGACACGGTCGGGATCGACTGCATCGCCATGAACGTGAACGATTGTATCTGTGTCGGCGCAGAACCGATGGCCATCGTCGATTACCTAGTGCTCCCCAGGGCCGACGCCGAGACGACGCGGCAACTCGGGATCGGCCTCACGGAAGGCGCACGGCAGGCGAACGTGAGCATCATAGGCGGCGAGACGGCCATCATGCCGGAGATCGTGAACGGCATCGACTTCTCGGCGACGTGTCTAGGCTCCGTGAAGAAAGACAAGATAATCACCGGTGAGAAGATCCAGCCCGGCGACACGATCATCGGGGTCAGCGCGTCCGGCGTCCACAGCAATGGTTACACGTTGATCCGGAGAATCCTTCGGGAAAAGGCAATCAGCTATGCCGATCCCGCCTTCGACGGGAAGACATGGGGCGATCTCCTCATAGAGCCGACCCGGATCTATGTCAGGGCGATCATGGAGCTCATCCAACGCGTGGATGTCCATGGCCTCGCGAACATCACCGGTGGCGGCGTCACGAAATTCAGCCGCCTCAACAGGAAAGCGGAGTTCCTCCTTGACTCGCCGATGAAACCGACGAGGCTTTTCACCGAGATCCAAAAACTCGGCGATGTCGATACCAAGGAGATGTACCGGACTTTCAACATGGGGATGGGCTTCGCGGTCATCGTCAAGGACCGTGACGCCGACGATGCGCTTTCGGTGCTTCAGAAGCACTTCCCGGCGCAGGCCGTGGGACGCGTCTCCGTGGGAAGCGGCGTTTGGATCCCGAGTCTGGATCTACGCTACTGAACGGCGAAACAAGAGCCTGGCTACGGTACGATGGGCCTCATCAACGCCTTTCTTTTAGTACGTTCAAAGCGCTCCCCGCCTTGAACCACTCGACCTGCTCCTTGCTGAAAGTGTGCCGGACCGCGAAGGACTCCTCGGACCCGTCTTCGTGGCGGAGCGTAACGGTGAGATCCTTTCCGGGCGCAAGCCCCGCCAATCCGGAGATCGATATCCGGTCCCGCTCCTTCACCTTGTCGTAGTCGCGGGGGTCGGCGAACTTCAGGGGCAACAATCCCTGCTTCTTGAGGTTCGTCTCGTGGATGCGGGCGAAACTGCGCGCGATTATCGCGCCGCCGCCAAGAAAACGCGGCTCCATCGCTGCGTGCTCTCGCGACGAGCCCTCACCATAGTTCTCGTCCCCGACGACGACCCAGCGAAGGCCCATCCTCTTGTAATGTCTTGCGATCTGGGGGAACGTATCCGTGTCCCCCGTCTCCTGGTTGACGCCTTTTCCCGGTTCGCCCGTGAAGGCGTTCGTGGCGGCCGTGAACATGTTGTCGCTGATCTTGTCCAAGTGACCGCGGAAGCGCAGCCAAGATCCCGCCGGACTGATGTGGTCGGTCGTGCATTGGCCGCGCGCCTTCAGTAGTAGCGGCAGGCGATGGAAGTCCTTGCCGTCCCACTTGTCGAATGGAGCGAGAACCGCTATCCTTTCCGACGACGGCTTCACCTTGACCTCTACCCTCGAAGGGTCCCGGGCCGGCGCAACGTAACCGGCAACGTCGCGCTCGAAACCGCGCGCCGGCACCTCTGGCGCCTTCGCGGGGGCATTGAGCCTGAACTTGCGACCGTCTTTCCCCGTGAGTTCGTCGGTGAGCGGGTTGAAGTCAAGCCGGCCAGCAAGGCCGTACGCCATGACGACCTCGGGGCTTCCCATGAAGGCGAGCGTGTTCGCGTTCCCGTCGTTACGCTTGGGGAAGTTCCTGTTGTACGACGTCACGATGACGTTCGTCTCCCCGGGTTTGAGCTCGGGGCGTTTCCATTGGCCGATGCATGGACCGCAGGCGTTCGCCAAGACGGTGGCGCCTACCGCTTGGATCTCCGACATCTGGCCGTCGCGCTTGATGGTCAGGTTCACCTGTTCCGAGCCCGGTGTGACAAGGAGGGGTATCGGCATGTCGAGGCCGTGCGACTTGGCCTGGCGGGCGACGTCCGCGACGCGGGAGAAGTCCACGAAGGACGAGTTGGTGCAGGAGCCGATGAGGGCGACGCTGATCTTCGACGGGTACTTTTCGCTCGCCACGGCCGCCTTCATCGTCGAAACAGGGCGGGCGAGATCCGGCCGGTGCGGGCCCACAAGGTGCGGCTCAAGCGTCGAAAGGTCGATCTCGACCACTTGATCGTAGAAGGCTTCCGGATGCGCCTCGACCTCGGGGTCGCAGCGAAGAAGAGCGACGTTACGCGCGGCCAGGTCGGCAAGACCTTCCCTCCCGGTCGAACGGAGGTACGTGGCCATGCGTTCGTCGTACGGGAAGATGCTGGTAGTGGCGCCCACCTCCGCCCCCATGTTGGTGATGGTCCCTTTGCCGGTGGCCGAGATGGACTTTGTGCCGGGGCCGAAGTATTCGATGACGGCGTTCGTGCCGCCTTTGACCGTGAGAAGCCCCGCGAGCTTGAGTATCACGTCCTTCGGCGCCGCCCACCCGTTGAGTTCACCCGTCAGCTTCACGCCGATGATCTTCGGGTGGAGCACTTCCCACGGGAAACCCGCCATCACATCGACGGCGTCCGCGCCACCGACGCCGGCCGCGAACATCCCGAGGCCGCCGCCGTTCGGCGTGTGGCTGTCGGTGCCGATCATCATGCCGCCGGGGAACGCGTATTGTTCGAAGACGACCTGGTGGATGATTCCGGCCCCCGGCCTCCAGAAGCCTATCCCGTACTTCGTCGACGCGGATTCAAGGAAATCATAGACCTCCTTGTTCTGCTCCAAGGCGATGGGGAGATCGCTTGCCGCGCCTGATTGCGCCTGGATGAGGTGATCGCAATGAACGGTCGTCGGGACCGCCACGGTCGGTATCCCCGCGCTCATGAACTGGAGAATCGCCGTCTGGGCGGTGGCGTCCTGCATCGCGACACGGTCAGGGTTCAATTGCAGGTACGCCTTGCCCCGCTCGAGTTCCTGTTCCTCCGGGTAAGCCAAGTGTCCGAAGACGATCTTCTCGGTGAGGGTCAACGGGCGGCCGAGGCGGCGACGTGCGACGGCCACGCCTTTCTCCATCTTGGCGTAGACTCTCTTGACGAAGTCGGGGGTTGATTCGATGGCGATGGGCAAGCTCTTGCTCCTTCCGGCTAATGGAATCGGGGCAGCCTATTTAAAAAGGCTTGCGCACGGAAAGTATGAGCGCGTCCCGGGCCACTGGCGCCTTCGAGTGGAATCGCGTTCGCGCCAAGCACTAAAAACGTCGTCGTTCGAGGTGGCAATCGTCCTGCTGGTCGCGCCAAGCGAGCAGGCAATCCGTTTCCGATCCCGCACCGACCGGGGGCGCGCCGACTGCTCGTCACAATTGATCGTCTTGCCGACGACACCGTTGTTCGAGATGATCACGGTGATCCTGTTCGGACCCGGCGCGCAGTCGTAGGCCCCATATCACCAAGAGCGGTCGAGGGTCACGGGAAAAAAGATATCTTGTCGCATCACGACTCACGAGCGATGGTCACGGAAGGAAAAGAGCACAATGTTGAGCGCGGCAAATCGTTTCCGGGACGCCCCGGCCACCAAATCTCCGGTCTACAATCGAGCGGCCCCTCCTCCAGGCGATCTGTGGCAAAGCGGACGCCGCAAGGTTTATTACTTACCAAGCGTAAGTATACTTCTGGAATGAAAGCGGAGATCATGGATATCCTGGGACACCAAGCCCACCTCCGAGTCCTCCTCGTCCTCCGAGCGAGGGGCCCGATGCGCTTCACCCAGATACAAGAGACCCTCGGCCTCAATCCGGTCCAGGTAGACCGAGCGCTTAAGGCACTACGCGATGGCTTCTGGATCTTTGCGGAAACGGCCCCCGCGAACAAAGGCCGGATCCAGGTCGAATACCAGATCGGCAAACGCGGAGCCGCGCTATTACGGGCTTTCGACTCATTCTTCAAAGCCATCGAGGGTTCGCGCAGCGCGATTCGAGTCGCAGAAGTACGCACCTTGGAGAATCTCTACGCCTAGGCGAGCCCATGGGCGTCATTCTCCTACTCGGCCCCAGTGAGTGGGACCCGACCCGCCGGAAGCCGGTTCCCCCCACGCCCATGGACATCCGGCGTTCACTCGCGGCCGTATTGACCGCTGAACGAGGGCACGCAATCATCCTTCTCGAGGATGAGAAGGATCGGTCTACGGAGGATCTTGTAGACAAGTTCGACCGGATCCTACGGACCCGTGGCATCACCGACGTCGTCGTCTGGTGGCCACCTGGCGCAAAGATGCAGACAACCTTCGATGAACTCTTACTGCTTCGGGACAGAGTGGAGCCTGGCCTGCCGCGAATCTGGGTCGTCCATCACACGTCGGTCGCCACGATCACTGCCGACGAGTTTGTCATCAAGGAGGCCGGGGGACGGAGCAGATATCTTACGGCGCTGACGCGCCTGCGCACGCGACCGATAGAGTGGGTCGATTTGGATGGCCTCGACAGGAAGATACGATTCCTCGCAAATGAGATCTCGTGATGAGAGCCGTCCTGGAGCCTGGGCCTACCATGGCCTCACATAACCACTCCACGTCTTTCCCCATGAAGCGTCCGCCGCCACAGGGCGGGCCTCCGTGCCGCTCACGGCGTCAAAAAAAAACTAAAGAAGCCCGCCCCCTCGGGCGGGCAGGGACGACCAAAGGGTCGCCCCTTCAGGGCATCAGCCGAGACTACTCGTCGCAGTTGATAGTCTTGTCGACGACACCGTTGTTCGAGATGATCACGGTGATCCTGTTCGGACCCGGCGCGCAGTCGATGTAGAGCTTCTCACCGTTACGCCACGTCTGCACGGCTGGGGCTTCGGCGCCCGGGCCGACCTGCGTCACGGTCGTGAAGATGTACTTGCTGACGCCCTGCGCAAGGGCAGTACCATTCACCATGATGGAGACGTTCTGGGCCGTGAAATTGTTCAAGGCGATGGTCGACCCATCCAAAGTCGTTCCATTACGCTGAACCTTCACGATACCGGGCGCAAATGGCGCCGATGGCGCATCGGTCAACAAGAACTCGATCGCATCTGTCGCGCCGTTCCCGCTGCTGTCATACGCGCGGGCATTGACGGACGCCTGTACTATGTTCGAGCTCGACGCCCCGAACTGGTTGACTAGTACGAACACACCTGCAGCGAGCACGACCGTGATGGCCACCATCAAGATGACCGCAATCACGGGCGATACGGCTTCCTCTCTATCGATGAACTTTCGGTTTGCTTTCATGTGCTGCTCCTCCTACCCGATTGCTGCGGGGTCTCCCGCAAACATCCCCCCACTACCGGACCTTGGTATTAAGCAAATCGGAAAAAGTCTATCTAGCGATGAAACTAAAAATCCGGAAAAATTGCGCTTTTTGGTTGATATTTCAACGTTCTCAAGTGGAGGAAAGAAACGAGGGGATTCACACGATGAACAGGCGCTCTACAACCATCATGACGTAAAGGGCCGTCAGGTATAGGATCGAGAAGTGAAACAGCCTTTTCGCGGACTTGATCGACTTCTCGCGCGCCGCGAGGATGGTCAAATACAAGAAGAGGACGCCGAGGATAAGCGCGGAGGCGAGGTAGACCTCGCGGAGTACCCCAAGAGGATAATAGAAGAGGATCGACGCGACGAGGAGGACGACGGAATAGGCGACCATCTGTTTCCTGGTCGCGTCGTCGCCGACGACGTTTGGCATCATCGGGATGTTCGCCCTGGCGTAGTCTTCCTTGTACACTATGGCTAGGGCCCAGAAATGTGGAGGCGTCCACAAGAAGACGAGAAAGCCGAGAAGCACTGCGGCCCACGAGAGCTCCCCCGTCGCGCCCGCCCAGCCGACGAGCGCCGGAAACATGCCGGCAGCCCCCCCGATGACTATGTTCTGCGGGGTGCGGCGCTTGAGGGCCAGCGTGTATATCACCACGTAGAAAAGCAACCCTCCGACGGCGAGTGCCGCCGAGAGGACGTTCACGTACGCAACAAGGATGATGACGGCGGCGGAGGCGAGGATCAGACTGAATAGCAGTGCCCGGCCCCGGTCGACGCGACCGGCCGGTAGCGGCCGCCCCATTGTGCGGTGCATCCGGCTGTCGACGTCCACTTCGAAGTAATTGTTCAGGGCGTTCGCCGACGCGGCCGCAAGGGTGCCGCCGAGCAACGTGTAGAACATGTTGTCAAGGGTGAGGCTTCGGCCGGCGGCGACAATCATGCTCGCGAGTGCTGCGAGGACGAGAAGGAACAGGATGCGGGGCTTTGCAAGAAGCCAATAATCCTTCCATGTTTCGCGCGTCTCACCGAAACCGGCCGGCTCTGGTGTCCGCATGCGGGCGTCGGTTCCATTTCCGGCGAACGCGAGCGCCGTGAGAGCCGTGAGGCTTCCAAAAAACAACGAACCGATGGCAAGGTGAAGGACTACGAGGTCGGGGATGCCCGGGTTACGCACGCGGAGCCCGCCGAGGATAATCTGCATCGGGACCAATACGAGCGCCACGCGCGAAAGCCACACGATCGAGCGCGGCTGCCTTGGAGACTGGTGGGCGACTATCGCGAGCGCCAGGACCGCGAAACCCGCCACCGAAGCGACGAGCCGGTGACTGTATTCGATGAGGACGGGGGTCGTGAATTCAGGGACTATGCGTCCGTGGCAAGTGGGCCAGTCGGGGCAAGCGTCGCCGGAACCCGTGGCCGTCACGTAGCCGCCGACCACGATGAGGAGGAGCACGATCAAGGTGGTCGCGAGGGAGACCTTCTGGAGCCGGTTCATCTCACGGCTTCCCGGGCACGGATCGCTTTCCCGTCAAGGCTCATTTCCCGGCGCCCCAATCGCTGGCGCGCGCAGGCTCGGGCACGAGGACCACTTCGCCGGGGGCGCCCGCCGCAGCCAAGGGCCCGGGTGAAGTGGGGGCGCTGGAGGGCGGGCCCGTCGGGGCTCGGTAGGGGGCCATGGCCGATTCCCACTCGGCTCCGCGGTCGATGTCCCACGGGACGGAGTCGACCTTTGGCCCGTTCTTCATGCTCCAAAGCATGTTGGTGAAGAAGAGCAGCATCGCCGCGCCGATGGTGAAAGCGCCGAGGGAGGCGAGGAAGTTCATCCACCCGTACTGCTCGCCGTAGTCGTAGACGCGCCGGGGCATGCCGTCGGTGCCCATGACGTGCATCACGAGGAAGGTCGCGTTGAGGCCGATGAACATCAGGACGAAGTGGACCTTGCCCCAGAACTCGTTGTACATGCGCCCCGTCATCCGGGGGAACCAGTAGTATATCCCCGCCATGACGCCCATGACGGTGCCGGCGAAGAGCACGTAGTGGATATGCGCGACGACCCAATAGGTGTCCGTCAAAGCGTAATCCACGGGGATCGAGGCGAGGAAGACGCCGTCGAGGCCGCCGATGGTGAAGAGGGCCACGAACCCGAGCGCGAAGAGCATCGGGGTCCGAAGCAGTATCTTCCCGCCGTGGACGGTCGCGATCCAATTGAAGATCTTGACGCCCGTAGGGACGCCGATGATCATCGTGTTGATCATGAAGACCGTGCGCACGCGCGGGTCGATGCCGGTGACGAACATGTGGTGCGCCCAGACGGTGAAGCCGAGGAACCCTATCGCGATAGTGGAGTAGGCGATGGCCTTGTAACCGAAGATGGGGCGGCGCGAGAATTTCGGCAGCACCTCGGAGATAATGCCCATCGCGGGGAGGATCATGATGTAGACGGCCGGATGGCTGTAGAACCAGAAGAGGTTCTGCCAAAGGATCGGCCCGCCGAGGTCCGCGTTGAAGAAGTGCGTCCCGAAGTTACGATCCGCGTACAGCATCACGAGCGCGGTCCCAAGGACGGGTGTCGCAAGGAACGTGAGAAGCGCCGTGGTGAGCTGCGCCCAGACCATGAGCGGCATGTTCGTGAAAGTGACTCCCGGACCCCGCATGAAGAATATCGTGGCGATGAAATTGATGGCTCCAAGCGTCGAGGCCACACCGATGAGCTGGAGCCCAAGGATCCACATGTCGATTCCGATGCCCTTGGTCATCATGGAGAGGGGCACGTAGCCCGTCCAGCCGAGGTCCGCGTAGTTCACGTCCGGGAGGAAGGCACCCGCCCAGATGAGAAGCCCTGCCGGCGGGATGAGCCAGTACGAAAGCGCGTTGAGGCGCGGGAACGCCATGTCCTTCGCTTTGATCATCAAGGGGACGAAGTAGTTCCCGAAGCCCGCAAGCACGGGGATCGTCCACAGGAAGATCATGGTCGTCCCGTGCATGGAGAAGAACTGGTTGAAAGTCGAAGCCGTCATGACGCATCGGGGAACGTCGAGCGCGGGGTTACACGCGGGGCCGCCGTTCGGGAACATGAGTTCGAGGCGCATGAGAAGCGCCATGATGCCGCCGAGGACGAAGAAGAAGAACGCCGTCCAGATGTACATGAGGCCGATGTCTTTATGGTCGGTCGTGAAGAGCCAACGCTTGATGCCCGTCGGCTTGTGGTGGGCTTCGGCGTGACCGTGTCCGGCTGACGGGCTTTCAGACATTAGGCGACCTGCCGGGAAGATACTGGTAGAGCTCAAAAACGTTGCTCCTTACGCGCACTCGGCCTTGGTCACGGGATCCGACGCCGATCGACGATTCGATGTATACGTACTTGTATGTATAGACCTGCGGCGTACCTGATCGCCGGATGCGAAAACCCACGTGTAAAGGAAGTATTAAGTGACGAATCCTCATTGACGCGGCCGACCAGAATGCGTTCCTCGCACCTCTTCATCGCCGTGGCGCTTTGCGCACTCGCAGTCGCAGGCCCGGCGGCAGCGCAATCCTTGGAGGACCCCGGTTCATCGACGCAAGGCCGCATCGTCGCGCTCTACGAGCCGATCTATTGGATCGCCATCGCGATAGGCGTCGGCGTCGAGGGCGTCATCCTCTTCACGGTGCTCAAGTACGGCGATAAGGGGCCCGGAAAGCGGAGCGAAGAGGAGCGCGGCCACACGAAACTCGAGATCATGTGGACGATCCCGCCGGCCTTGATCCTCCTGTGGGTGGGCATGGTCTCAGCCCAGACGCTTTTCGACATCGAGACGCCGCCGCAGGAGCCCGATTTCGAGATAACCGTCATCGGCCGCCAATGGTCGTGGGAATTCGTCTACCCCGACGGGACGTCGAGCCTCGACGACCCCGCGTTCGCGACCGCGGTGCTCCCGAACGACCAGTACGTGATGAGGGTCGAGGCGGGAAAACTCGTTCTTCTCAACGTGACCACGACCGACGTCATCCACAGCTTCAACATCCCGGGCCTCGGAGTGAAGCTCGACTCCGTCCCGGGCCAGACGAACAAGTTCTGGTTCAGGGCCGACAACGCCGGCGAGTACTACGTCCAATGCACGGAGTACTGCGGGACCGGGCACGCCTTCATGCGCGGCAAGGTCGTCGTCTTCGCGCCAGGGACACAGGATAAGCCGTTCGGCTTCGCCGCGAAAGGCGTAGACGACCAACCGGGTGGCCCCGATTACCGCGTCGTGGACGTGAAGCTTGTCGAGAATGGGGACGGTTCGCTCGGCATCTCGCCCGCCGACCTCAAGTTCGCAAAGGACGAGAAGGTCGCTCTGAAGGTGGAGAACGCTGGTGACGGCTTCCATAATTTCAAGGTCGACCCGCCGTACAACCTCTTCATCACCTCGGTGCCGTCGGGCACCACCAAGTTCATGAATTTCACGGCCGAAAAGGACGCGACGCTGGCCTACTACTGCGCGGTCCCGGGCCACCGAGAGCTAGGGATGAAGGGCACGATGGTCGCGGGCACCGGACAATCGTCCGGCGGTGGCGGCGCGGCCGGCATCGAAGGAGCCGCCCTCATCCCAGGCTTCGAGCCCTCGCTCTTCCTTGCCGCCGTCGGCGCGGTCGCACTCGTTCGGAGGAGAGCCTGATGTCAAGCGACGCCGCGGCGACGAAGGACGAGTACCATCTCCCGCACGGGAGCGTATGGCCCCCCGTCCTCGGCCTTGGCGTCTTGTTCCTCTACTTCGGCCTCGCGATGTCGCGCTACGCCCAGTTCGAGACGGCGGGCTTTGCGTCGCTCGGCCTCGGTTTGATCGTGATCGCGATCGGCCTCGTCGGGTGGATCAACGAGGACAGTAAGTGGTGGCACGGCTTCACTTCGACCGGCGCCGGGAACGGCTGGTGGGGCATCATCCTCTTCCTTGGAACCGAGATCATGCTCTTCGGCGCGTTGTTCGCGACGTTCTTCAACGGCCGCGGCCACGCGGCGTTCTGGGGCCCGCCCGAAGGCGTCGAGCTGCCTGTGGGGCCGACGACCATCAACACGCTCATCCTCATCTCGTCCGGGGTGACCGTGCATCTTGCCCAGGGCGCCTTGGCGAAGGGCAACATGAAGACCTACAAGCGAGCACTCTTGGCGACGATAATCCTTGGCGCGATCTTCCTCGCGGGCCAGGTGAACGAGTACGTGGAACTGTTCCAGGAGGGAATGACGCCCGGCACGGGCATGTACGCGTCCACGTTCTTCGCTCTCACCGGAACCCACGGACTCCACGTCTTCGGCGGCATCATTGCACTCACGATGGTCTACGTAAGGACCACCGTGAAAGGCGATTTCACGCAAAAGCGCCACGAAGGCGCGGAGATGGCCGCGATCTACTGGCACTTCGTCGACGTCGTGTGGGTCGTACTATTCGCCGTCGTCTACCTGGGCGCCGTGTAGGCGCGAGCTCCCGGGGCCGGTCGAGAAAGGCGTTCGCGCTCATTGCAGGAAAGCGCGCCTTCCCCGGAAGGCATTCTTCGTCGTCAATCCTGCTTTTTCTTCCCCTTCCTGAATACCAATGGATAGGACGCCAAGTAAAGCGCGACGACGATCAAAAGCCCGAGCGGCGACAAAACGATGGCGAGGATCGAATCTAGGGGCGTTTGACCCGGCGCCAAAGCGACCTCGGCGTCGAGGCTCTCGACGGTGATCGACGGATAGATGAGCGCGCTTTCCACGGAAGTGAAACGATCGATTCTCGCTTCGACGCTCTCCACGAAAATGTAGTAGCGACCCGATTCGTGCGCGTCGAACGACAACCGGTGGAACGCGACCGAGGGCGCCGATGTGGCGATCACGTCGTAGTCGATCGGCCATTGGGCGGTGTCGTTTCTCAAAGTCGCGGCCGCGAGCGTCACTTTCTGCGCAGGCGGCTCCGTGAGGTTGAAGAACACCTTGTAACCGGGCTCTACGTCCACGTTGAAGATGACGATCGCGTGGTCGAGCGGCACACCAGTCTCGTTCGCGGGCGGGAGGAGCTTGCCGATGCAGTTACACGATTGATCGTAGAAGAAGACGTACGAGGCATTGTCGGATGACGACGGGTTCGAGACGCGCAGAGTGTAGTTTCCGGTCTCGGGGATGAGCCGCATCAGGTGGTTCGGTTCGCCGGGGCGCACGCTCCATTGTGACTGCGTCCGGTTGTCCAGTTCGAGGAACACCTGCAGCGGCTCCGTCCCAATGGTCTGGTAGAAGTTCACGATGAACACCCAGCCCGCCTGGAGCGGGCCTTCGCTGAAGCGGAGCTCATGGACGTCGCCTTCGCCGGGGGCGAGTCGGCCGCTGTCGGGGATCGCATGGTCCAATCCATCGACGTGCGCGGCGACCGTCGCCAGTTGTCCAGCGAGGGCCAGCAACGCGATGATCACGATGCGGAAACGGAGCACGGGGCGACCCAATGGGAGCATCGTTGATGAAGGTTCGCCGACGCCTCGCACTCAATTGAACATCGCCGGGACGTCGCGACACTTCCGCTCATCTTCCAAGTCGATTTCGCAAACTATTTGAATCGCGCCAGAGTACGCTAAATCGGGATAGGGATGCACAAGCCTCGGCTACCGTTGCCAATACCGCGGGAACTACAGGAGTACTGGGACCGGCGTCTGTTCGAGAAGAAGGAGAAAGACAATAATTAGTGGACGCGTCAAAATGCGCCGCTGCGTTTTCCCCTTGAGCCGCCCTTTCTTGAAACGTGTTCCCCCTTTCAATCTCGTTGATCACGTTCCTGCCGCCCCGTGATGCCGCTCACCACGGGGAGAGGGACGCGTATTAATCCCGACGCGCAATAGTCGGACACCTTGGTCTCGATCCCACGGCTCCCGGTCGGCGACATCACGACCAGCGCGCTTGAGGAAGTCTGGCGCCGCGTCGTCAACCCCGACCTTCCGCGTTGGCGCCGCATCCTCACCATCGCGTGGCCGGTGGTCGTCACGAATTTCCTCCAATCCTTGGCGCTGACCGTCGACCTCATCTTCGTCGGAAGCCTCGGCCCCGAGGCGCTTGCCGCCGCCGGCCTCGCGACGCAAGTGTTTCTCCTCGCGATGGCGGTAGGCGCCGGCCTCGCGGCGGCCGCGACGGCCCTCGTCGCACGGGCATACGGTGCCGGCGACACCGCGCTCGCGAACAGGGCCGCCACGACGGCGATGCTCCTCGGCGCTGGGCTGGGTCTCGTCCTGGCCGTCCCCATGTGGCTCGGCGCCGGGACCATGATGGACCTTCTCGGCGCGGGAACCGACATCCGGCCCGGGGCGGCGCGTTTCCTCGAGATCCTCGCTTTGGGGCTTCCTGCGAATTTCCTAATGATAGCGGCGACGGGCGCTTTCCAAGGCGCCGCCGACACGAGGCCGACCCTATGGATCAACATCGGTGTAAACGTCGTGAACCTCGTCGCCGATTGGATATTGATTTTTGGAAACCTCGGCTCGCCCGCCCTCGGCCTCACGGGTGCTGCGCTTGCGACGATGCTTTCCTACACGGTTGGAGCGCTCTTTTTCCTCTACCTAATCTGGAAGGGAAGCCGACCGCTAAGGGTAGACATCTCGAAGCAGCCGACGGGCGACCCATTGGCCGTCCGCTTCATCCGCGTCGGGACACCGGCCGCCGCGGAGCAGCTTCTCCTCTCGCTTGGCTTCACGCTTTACCTCCTCCTCATCGTCCAATTCGGGACGCAAGCCCTTGCCGCCCACCTCATAGGGCTACGCATCCAATCCTTCGCTTTCATGCCGGGCTTCGGGTTCTCCGCCGCCGCGGCCGCCATGGTGGGCCAGGGGTTGGGACGAGGCGATCCCAAAGACGCGGAGGAAAGCGGCTGGGCCGCGGCCATGATGGCTCTCACGACGATGGTCGTCTTCGGCATCCCGCTCGTGCTCTTCTCCCGTGACCTCGCGGGACTGTTCACGACCGACACCGCCGCCTTGGGGCTAGGAAGCTTCTGGACGCAGGCGATCCTGGTAGCCCTCCCGGCGATCTCCCTCTACTTCGCAGCGTCCGGAGGGCTTCGTGGCGCGGGAGATACCAAGTTTCCCCTCGCCGTATCCTTCATCGGCCTGTTCGCCTTGAGGCTCCCAATCGCCTACCTCCTCGGCATCACGATGGGCTACGGGATATTCGGCGTCTGGGCCTCTTACATAATAGAGTACTACGCGAGAGCCCTGCTGACGCTTGCGAAGTTCAGGGGAGGGAAGTGGAAGGAAGCAGCTGTATAGCTAAGTCCGTGACATGAAGGTGCGATTCCTTGGACGTTTCTGTGCCCAAGGCCGGCATCGTCCGCGCCGCGCAGGAATGGGCCGCAAAGTATATGCAATCACAATCTCTCGAAGAGGTAAGGGAGGCGTCGGACCTTTGGGTTCCAAACACGAGGATCGAGACCGGCGTAAGCCGCGAAAACGAGCCGTTACCGCAATGCTCATGGCTGCGATTATGCTGCTTCCTTTGGCGGTCAAAGCAGACACGGCGGTTGTAACGCCCAGCGTCCTCCCAAGCGGTCGCCACGGCACCAGCGCGGCGTGGGATGGGAAGGACGCATACATTTTCGGCGGCCACGCTGCGGGGGGATCTCTTCTCAGCCAAATAATTCGATACAATACGACGACCGGCGTCGTCACGACGATGGGCGCGACCTTGCCTGGTGGCAAGCATTACACGAGCGCGGCCGCCGGAAACTCGGCAATCTACATTTTTGGAGGCCTAGACTCGGGCCTCGCAGCCGTGGATTCGATCACGCGATATGAACCGGCCACTGACACGGCGACTGTCATCGAGGCAAGGCTCCCAAGTCCAAGGGACCAAACCAGCGCCATCTGGGACGGCTCCATGTTCTATGTATTCGGCGGAAGAAACGCCACCGCTCAGAATCTGGACGACATCGTGCGCTTTGACCCGCTTACGAAGACTGTAACGGCGCTTAGCGTGGCCCTCCCTAGCGCGCGCCAAGCCACAAGCGCCGTTTGGGACGGGCAAAACGCGTACGTGTTCGGGGGAACAAGGGATGGCCTCGGCCCAACGGACGATGTCATCAGATTCAATCCGATCATCGGATCAACAACGCTTCTGTCAACGAAGCTCCCTGTCAGAATGGCGTTCAATAGCGCCGTTTGGGACGGCTCGAATGCCATTCTGTTTGGCGGCGACAGCTATTATCCGGCGCCCTCGATCGTGGACACAATAATAAAGTTCAACACTACGAGTGAAGCGACGACAACGGCTACCGTAGGTCTCCCATCGGCTCGAGATGACACGAGTGCAATCTGGGACGGAGCCAATGCCTATATCTTTGGCGGGTCCGGTCAGACGTATTTGACCGAAATCGTCCGGTACAGTCAGTGTACCATTGAAAGACAAAATCACCTTTTTGTCGGGATGCTCGGCATAGCTGTGACGGACGTCAGTGCGAGTTGGGAAGACAACATTCCACGGGGATGCGCGGGAAATCCGTTTACGTTGACAACTGGCGACCCGGACTCGGACTTTGACGTCTGCTGGTACGCTGGCAGCACACAACTCAGCCCATGTTACGAAACTGCTGGAAACGAGACCGGAACAATACCGGCTGGCTCAACGAGCGCCCGCATTGCCTACTACTTCGGAACTGGCGCCAGTTATAGGTTAGAGGCGAACTGACCGCAACCAGGTTGATGGCCTTTGACGCGCAAATTCGGAGAACCAAGCGTCGTTGATGAAGAAGTCTACTTTGATGATTCTCCGCGACTTATGCTGCCTCCTCGGCATAAACTGTTTGAGTTCCGGATAAAGTGGTCTCCTACGTACCAGGTGCACACGCTCCGCAAAAGCCATCCCAGGTTTCATCGTTATCATTGTCGAGAGGCAAATTTCTACACGATTGGCGCCCGAGTGAACGACCACCACAAGCTCCTTTACGTCGGCCAGACGCGAACGAAACTTATTTGCGATCGCCTCAGAGATGGCGATCATATCGAACGTCTGCGGCAAGCCCGAAACCTCATGGGCGACGCGCCAATCGTCGTGTCGGCCGGCGTTGTGACTGTGCCAGACGAAGGGTTCGCTAGGCGGACTGCCGACGACCTGGAAGCCCTTATGATTCTGACCCACCAACCCCCCCTCAATGTCGCTGGGAAGCACAAGGCGAAGTGCAAGAAATGGTACCTCGTGGAGAACCGCGAATCAAAGATGCTCAGCGCGTACATTTATTCCGGCCCGGTGTCAATGGGCACTGCGCTCGGGGACAATGCCCGCCATTGGTAAGGCCGCGGCGCTGTTCGGCTCCCGACCGCATTCTGGCCTTGGAAAGCGCACGGAGTAGACGTCGGCGGCGTCTGTACCGCTTACGTAATCGAGTACTACGCGAGAGCCTTGTTCACGCTGGCCAAGTTCACCGGAGGGAAATGGAAGACGCTGTTCGTTTGAACGTGCCTCTAAGCGCGCTCAGCGGCCTGTGGTGCGACTCAGGTGTCGACACGGCCTCGTAGTCGGGCGGCCCCCCATCTTCGACCCCTGATAACGTTCATATACAGGAACGCGCTTCCCCCGCCTTACCGCTTATCAAGGGATAATCGGTCGGTGCAATTCGCACCGGAAGAGTAGTCCAGACCAGACGCGAGGGGCGATTCTCGCAAACTGGCGTTCCCATCTGTGGAATGCCTTGGGAAACCCCGAAAGAGGCGGCGCTTGCCGTCATCGGATGGCGTCACGGTTGGATGAAGCAGAATGAGCGAGGGCCGACGGGAAGACCCGTCCAGTTTTCGCCGCATCGAAGGGACAGTACGAGTCCTTCCGAGAGCTTGCTCCATCTATCCGTCGGCATCAAGGAGATGCCCTTGCGATTGGTCGGCGGCTACGGCAGTAGACGCCGATAAGCGGATGGAGCTAAGCGAAATCCGCGAAATCGGACATGGACGTGAAAACATGGCCCAGAGACACAAGCCACGACGTGGATCGATGGGGTTCTCGCCCCGAAAGCGCGCACCTAGCCAGGTTCCACGCTTTGCAAGCTGGCCCGCCGACGGCGAGGCGCCGAAGCTCCAAGGCTTCGCCGGGTACAAGGCCGGCATGACCCACGCCCTCATGGTCGATTACAGACCGAAGAGCCTAACGACGGGCCAAGAGGTCCAGGTGCCGGTCACGGTCATCGAGACGCCGCCGATGAAGATCGCGGCGATCCGCGTCTACAAGCAGACGGTCTACGGTCTCAAGCTCAAGGGCGAATTCTGGGCCGCGAACGTCGACAAGGAACTCCGCATGCGGCTCACCGTCCCGAAGGAAGCGGACGGGGTCACAGGCATCGACGTGACAAAGGTCGACGATGTGCGCGTCCTCGCTTACACTCAACCGAAGACCGTCTCCGGCGTGCCAAAGAAGGTGCCTGAGATAATGGAATTGCGAGTCGGCGGCGGCGCTCTCCCAGCGCGGCTCGACTTCGCAAAGAAGCTTCTCGGCAAGGAAGTCGAGGTCTCGGACTTCGCCAAGCCCGGCCAGATGATCGACGTGGCGGCCGTGACGAAGGGCTTCGGCAACCAAGGCGCCGTCCCAAGGTGGGGCGTGAAGCTTCAATCGCACAAGAACAGCAAGAACAGGCGTGACGCGACGCCTTTGGGTCCGTGGCACCCGAGTTTCATCCGATGGTCGGTCCCGATGCCCGGGCAGACGGGTTACCACCAGCGCACGGAATACAACAAGCGCGTCTTGAAGATCGGCGAGGACGGCAACGAGATCACGCCCGCGGGCGGCTTCCTCAACTACGGTGTCGTGAAGAACAAGTACGTGCTGCTCCACGGAAGCATCCCCGGTCCCGCAAAGAGGCTCATACGGCTACGGGACGCGACGCGTTACACGCGCGGCATCAAGGTGGAAGCGCCGGCTCTCAACTATGTGAGTGCCAAGTCGAAGCAGGGGGCCTGAAGATGACGAACGTGAAGGTCTACAAGGTCGATGGAAGCGTCAAGGGCGAAGTCGAACTGCCGAAGGCGTTCGCGACCCCGGTTCGGACCGACATCGTCCGGAAGGCCGTCGACGTGGCAAGGAAGAACGCCCGCCAACCCTACGGGGCGAAGCCCGAGGCTGGTTTCCGCCATTCGGTCGAAGGATGGGGCCCCGGCCGCGGCGTTTCACGCGTTCCGCGTCTACGCGGCGGAAGCAATGCCGCCCAGATCCCAAGCGCCGTGGGTGGCCGAAGGGCCCACCCGCCGCGCTCGTGGGAACGGCTTGATCGCAGGATGAACGTGAAGGAACGTCAACTCGCCATCCGATCCGCGCTCGCGGCGTCCGCGTCGCAGGAACTCGTTTCCGGCCGTGGTCACCGCTTCAAGGAAGGTCTCACGCTCCCGGTCATCGTCGAGGACAAGGTCTCCTCGATCGCGAAGACGAGCGACTTGAGCGACGTGCTCGAGAAGATCGGCGTCTTCGCCGATGTCGAGCGCGCAGGCGACGGCCGTCACCAGCGGGCTGGGCGCGGCAAACTCCGCGGAAGGCGCATGCGCCAACCGAAGTCGTTCCTACTCGTCGTCCCTTCGGGCTCGGCCGTGCGGAAGGCGGCGGAGAACCTGCCGGGCGTCGACGTCACCACACCGCAGGGCCTCGACGCTTTGAAGGTCGCCCCCGGCGGCGACGTCGGACGTCTCATCGTTTTCAGTGAATCGGCGCTCAAGGTCCTGGAGGGATGGAAGTGAACCAGGCCCCCCACGACATCGTCCACCACCCGTTCGTCACGGAAAAGACGATGGCCGCGATGGAGCGCTCCGGCGAGAACGCGCTCGTCTTCGTCGTCCGCAAGGACGCGTCGAAGAGCGAGATCAAGTGGGCCGTCGAGAAGCTCTTCGCGGTCAAGGTGGAGCACGTGAGGACGAAGATCACGATGCGCGGCGAGAAACTGGCCCACGTCAAATTCACGCCTGAATTCAAGGCCGACGAGATCGCGACAAGGACGGGTGTGTTCTAGTGGGAAAGAGGCTCATAGTACAACGGCGCGGCAAGGGCGGAATACACAAGAGCCCCGGCCATAGGCACCTTGGGGCGATCCGCTACCCGGCGCTTCGGGAACCCTCGAGCGCGACCGTGCTTGACATCGTGCACGATCCCGGGCACGATGCACCCGTAGTCATCGCAAGGCTCGAAGCGACAGGCTCGAACATCCTCATGTTCGCGACAGAAGGCGTCCATGTCGGCAAGAAGCTCCTCTTCGGTGTGCCGACGCTAGCGCCCGGCAACGTCCTCGACCTCGCCCGCATCCCAGACGGTATGCCCGTGTACAACATCGAGGCGCGCCCCGGCGATGGCGGCAAGTTCGTGCGGGCCGCCGGAACGACCTGTTCCATAGTCGGGCACGAGCGCAACCGTGTGATAATCAAGCTCCCTTCGGGTGCTTTCAAGTCATTCCATCCACAGTGCCGGGCGACGATCGGCCTTGCCGGCGGCGGCGGTCGCGGCGACAAGCCGTTCGTGAAGGCCGGCAAGAAGATGCACTCTGTGAGAAGCAGGGCCAAACTGTTCCCGGTCGGCTCCGGGGTCGCGAAGAACCCCGTCGACCACCCGCACGGTGGCGGCCAGAAGCAGCATGAAGGAAAGCCCACGACGGTGGCGCGCGGAACTCCGCCGGGCCGCAAGGTCGGGCTCATAGCCGCAAAGCGCACCGGGAAGAGGTGATCCAAGTTGACGAAAGCTAGACGCGGAAAGGCGAGGATCGAGGTCAAGAAGAAGGAATTCACCTTCCGTGGAAAGACCATCGAGGAGCTGAAGCCCCTCTCGATCGAGGAGATCGCGAAGGTCATGCCTTCGAGGATCCGCCGGTCGATCAGGCGCGGCCTCTCGGACGATCACATGAAGCTCATCAAGAGAGCCGGGAAGACGACGAAGGAGAAGGTCCTCCGGACGCACTTGCGGGACATGCCGATCTTCCCGATCTTCGTCGGCCGCACGTTCGCGATCCACTCGGGCAAGGAGTGGAAGCGGGTGGACATCCACGCGGACATGGTGGGCCATTACCTCGGCGAGTTCGCCCCCACCAGGAAGGGCGTGAAGCACACGGGACCGGGTGTAGGAGCCACCAGAAGCTCCAAGTTCATGCCGCTCAAGTAGGTGAGATGAAGATGTCGATCAAGTACTCAATCAAACCGGACCCCGAGACGACGGCGCGCGCCATGGGGCGGGAGCTCCACGTGAAGCCGAAGTACGCGGTGAACGTCTGCCGCGCCGTGCGGGGCATGCCGCTTACCCGGGCAAAGAAGTTCCTTGAAGACGTCATGGAGAAGAAAGTGGCCGTTCCCTACTTCCGCCACATCCGCCACGTACAGCACCGGCCCGGAAAAATCGGACCCGGGCGTTACCCCGTGAAGACGGCGTCGAAGATCCTTGAGATGATCAAGGCCGCCGAGGCCAACGCCGAGTACAAGGGACTCGACCCGGAGAAGATGTACATCTCGCACATATCCGCGCAGAAGGCGGCGTCGCAGGCGGGCTCGCGCCCGCGGGCCCAAGGCCGGGCGACGCCGTGGAACACCTCGCGCTGCCACGTCGAAGTGGTCTTGTCCGAGAAGAAGGAGGCCTGAGTTTGGCAGTCGAAAGGAAACTCGTCGAGGAAAGGGCCAAGCGAGTGATGGTCAGGGAATACCTCAAGCGCGAGACCGAGCGGGCGGGCTTCGGAGGCGTCGACATCCAGCGCACCCCCATGGGGACCCGCATCACGCTCGTCGCCGAACGCCCGGGATTCGTCATCGGCCGCCGGGGCGCCACCATAAAGAAGCTCACGGAAGACCTCACGCACCACTTCAAGCTCGACAACCCGCAGATCGAGGTCCAGGAGAGCCCGAACCCGAGCCTCAACGCGCAGATCATGTCGCAAAAACTCGCGGAGGCGATGGAAAGGGGCTGGCACTTCAGGCGCGCCGGTCACTCCACGCTGAGACGCATCATGGACGCGGGTGCGAAGGGCTGCATCATCGTCATCAGCGGCAAACTCAGCGGACAGCGCTCAAGGACCGAGAAGTTCATCGCGGGCCACATCAAGCACTGCGGCGAGACCGCCATCCAGTTCATGGGCAAAGGCCAGGCGACGGCCCGCAAGAAACTCGGCGCCATCGGCGTCAAGGTATCGATCATGGCGCCCGACGCGCGCATGCCCGACGAGATAACCGTGAAAGAACCCGGGGTCGTCGAACCCGGCGCCGTCGCGCCGGCGGCACCCGAATCCACGAGCCCTGCGCCCGAGGCGGAGGCCACGGGACCGATCGCAAAGGCGGAGAAGATGGTGGACATCGAAGGGATAGGGGCGAAGAAGGCCAAGGCCCTCGAAGACGCCGGTTTCAGCGACGTCGACAGCCTGATGAGCGCCACAGAGGACGACCTCGCGAAAGTCGAGGGGATCGGGCCGAAACTCGCCAAGAAGATCAAGGGCGAGCTTGGGAGGATGGAGCGCTGATGACGGCGATCAAGACGCTACGCGAACTCAACAAAGACGATCGGGCGAAGGCCCTCAACGAGGCACGCGACGAGCTCATGCACGAGCGCGGCCTCGCCGCGATGGGAGGCGCCGTGAAGAACCCGGGCAAGATCCGGGAGCTTCGCCGCACGATCGCCCGCATCCTCACCCTCAACACCCAGGGGACGAGCCAGGTCAAGGCCCCGGTGGTGGCCGCCAAGCCAAAGGCCGCGGCGACGACCAAGAAGCCGAAGACGGCGACGGCCAGGAAGACGGCAAAGCGAGGAGCCGAGAAATGAGTCAGGTCTGCGAGACGTGTGGACTGCCCAAGGAGATCTGTGTATGCGAGGAGATAGCCCGTGAGCAGCAGGAGATCAGCATCCGGGTCGAGCAACGCAGGTACGGCAAGACCGTCACGATCGTCGAAGGCATGGACTCAAGCGACATCGACGTCGCAAAGATCGCCACCGAGCTCAAGAGCGCCTGTGCCTGCGGAGGGACCGGGAAGGACGGAAAGGTCGAACTCCAAGGCGACCACCGGCATAGGGTCAAGGAAGTCCTCACAAAGATGGGGTTCAAGTCAGAGATACGGTGACACGATGGAGATAACGGAGCGGAATGTAGAGGCGGCCGAACTCATCGGCAGGCTCGTCAAGGTCACGGGTAGCCATGACGCCGGGCTTCTCGGGGTCGAAGGGTCGGTCGTCGACGAGACGATGAACACCTTCGCGATAGAGACGCGCGACGGCAAGGAGGTCATCGTTCCGAAGGCTGGACAATCGTTCACGTTCGATGGCGCATACGGCGCGACCGAGATCCAGGGGAGTGTGCTCGCCCGGCGCCCCGAGGACCGGATAAGGCTGGTCAATGAAAGGGCCCCAAGGAGGAAGCAGTGATGAGCCAGGCTCGAAACATCGGAATCAAGGTGCAACCGCCGAAGGCCTCGTGCCAAGACCGCGACTGTCCGTTCCACGGGACGCTACGCGTCCGCGGCGTGATGCTCGACGGCCGCGTCATCTCGGACAAGATGGAGAAGACCGTCGTCGTAAGGCGAGAATACCTCTATTACCTCAACAAGTTCGAGCGGTACGAGAAGCGCACGTCGAAGTTCGCCGCCCACAACCCACCCTGCATCGCGGCGAAGGAAGGGGACGAGGTCACGATCATGGAGACACGGCCGCTGTCGAAGACGACCACGTTCGTCGTCATCGAGTCCCGCGCCGGGAAGGCCGAGATCCAGGGCGAGGACTACACGGTCGAGACGAAAGCGCTCGCGTCGAGGACGGCCAAGAAGGAGGCCTCGGCAGAATGAAGGCCATCCCCGCAAGGATAACGAAGGGCCTTCCCGTAGGAGCGAGGCTCGAATGCGCCGACAACAGCGGCGCGAAGGTGGTGCAGATAATCGCGGTGCCGCGCTCAGGTGGTCACCACAGGCGCTACCCGTCGGCAGGGGTCGGCGATTACATCTTCGCATCGGTGAAGAAGGGAACGCCCGAGATGAGGCGTCAGATCGTGAACGCCGTGGTCATCCGCCAGAGGCGGCCCTACAGGCGCCCCGACGGAACGGTCGTCCAGTTCGAGGACAACGCGGCCGTGATCGTGGCCGAGAACGGCGACACGAAGGGAACGGACATCAAGGGCCCCGTGGCCCGTGAAGCGGCGGAGCGGTGGCCGCGTATCGCAGCGACCGCGAGCATGATCGTTTAGGTGAGAACATGAGCATACAGCCGAGAAAGGAGAGAAAGACGCTCTACAACAACCCGGGCCACCGCAGGCACAAGCGCCTCTCAGCGCCGCTGGCGGAGCAGCTCATGCTCAAGTACGAGACCCGCTCGATGCCGCTAGTCAAGGGCGACACGGTGAAAGTCGCGCGAGGCGACTTCCGCGGGCACGTCGGGAAGGTCATCGGTGTCAACCACACGACGATGAAGGTGACGGTGGACGGCGTCACGGTGGCGAAGGCCGACGGGACGCAGAAACCGAAGCCCGTGGAACCCTCGAACCTACTCATCACGAAACTCCTCCTCACGGACAAGCTGCGGCGTGAGAAGCTGGGCGCCTCCGAGGCGGACGTCGAGCCTGAGCCTGCGGCGGAAAAGACGGAGGAAAAGGCGGAAGCCCCCAAGAAGGCCGGCTCCAAGAGGGCGGATGTCGAGGACGACGAAACGCCCGACGACACCGGCGGGGAAGACAAGGAGGAAGAGAAGTGAGCAAGCACCTCAAGCGACTCGCAGTGCCGCGTACCTGGTCGATCTCCAAGAAGGCGTCGAAGTGGGCGCCCAAGGTAAGGCCGGGCCCCCACGGGGCGGCCGACTCCATTCCCCTCATGACGATCGTCCGCGACTACCTCAAGCTCTGCGACACCGGACGCGAGGCGCAGCGGATAATCGGTGGCCGCAACATCAAGATCGATGGCGACGTGGTCACCGACATCAAGCGCGGCGTCGGGCTAATGGACGTCCTCTCGATAGAGAAGACCGGCGCCCATTTCCGGGTCGCGATGGACACGCGCGGCCGGTTGCAGCTCGTCCCGATAGAGAAGAAGGACGCTGACTGGAAACTGGTCCGGATCGAGAACAAGACGACGGTCGCAAAGGGCCGAATGCAACTCAACCTCCACGACGGCCGTAACATCGTCGTGAAGGAGGGCGCCCACAAGACGGGCGACACTTTGAAGATCAAGGTGCCCGACCAGAAGATCGTCGAGTCGATCGAGCTCAAGTCGGGAAACACCGCGTTCATCACGGGTGGCGAGCACGTCGGCGAGATAGCGGCCGTCGAATCCGTCGAGGTCACGGAAGACCCGAGGGCGAACCTCGTGAACCTGAAGAGCGACAAGGCGTTCTTCACGATCAAGCCCTACGTGTTCGTCGTCGGGAAGAAGGGATCCGAGATAACGCTCCCGGAGGTGGCGACAGGTGTCTTCTGAAGCAGGCTACCAGGTGAAGAGTTACGCGTACTCGAACAAGATGCGCGTGCCTAGGATCGAGAAAGTCGTCGTGAACATCGGCGTTGGCGAGAGCGGCGATCGGCTCATCAAGGCCGAGAAGGTCCTCGGCAGCGTCACAGGCAAGAAGCCGACGCGCACCCTTTCAAAGAAGAGCGTGAGAGACTGGAACCTGCGGCCCGGGCAACCGATCGGCTGCAAGGTCACGATCCGCGGCGCCGACGCCCCCGAGTGGCTCAAGAAGGCCCTGGCGGTCCGCCAGAATAAGATCTATTCGTGGAACGTGGACGACCACGGCAACCTCAACTTCGGCATCACCGACCACACCGACATCGCGGGCCAGAAGTACGACCCCGAGATCGGCATATTCGGGATGAACGTGACCGCGGTCATCACAAGGCCAGGTGCACGTATCCGCTCGAGGCGGCTCCTGAGGACCCCGCTCCACGCGCGATCTCGCATCACGCGTGAGGAATCGATCGCTTGGCTTGTCAAGAACTTCAACGTGGAGGTGCTCGAGTAATGCCGCTCGACGCGACGCTACCACCGAACCGGCGCTTCGGCAGGGGCGCGAACTTCTGCCAGCGCTGCGGACGAATGCCCGGCTTGGTCCGGAAATACAACCTGTACTTCTGCAGGCAGTGTTTCCGCGAGATCGCCCCGGACCTTGGATTCAAGAAATACAGCTAGAGGTGAAAAGATGTCACTCAACGATCCACTCGCAGACGCCCTGACACTCATCAAGAACGCCGAAAGGGTCGGCAAGATGGAGTGCGAAGTGAGGCCAGCCTCAAAGCTCATCGGGCGCGTGCTCAAGGTCATGAACGAGTCCGGGTTCATCGGCACGTTCGAATTCGTCGACGACGAGAAGTCCGGTATCTTCAAGGTGAACCTCATCGGCCACATCAACGACTGCGGCGTCATCAAGCCCCGTTTCAGCGTGAAGAGGACCGAGTTCGAGAAGTGGGAGGCCCGCTACTTGCCGGCCCGGAACTTCGGCGCGCTCATCCTCTCGACGACGGCGGGTGTCATGAGCCATTACAACGCCAAGGAGCAGAACACCGGCGGCAAGCTCCTCGCATACGTCTACTAGGTGACAAACATGGCAAGTGTCGAAGCAACCGAGAAAGTGAAGGTCCCGGACGGGGTCAACGTGACCATCGCGGGCCAAAAGGTCACTGTCAAGGGTCCAAAGGGCGAGCTCGTTCGCGAATTCGCCCACCCGCAGGTCACCCTCTCGAAAGAGGACGGCTCGATCGTGGTCCACGCGGAGTTCCCCCGCCGTCAAGTGAAGGCGGTCGTAGGGACCTGGGCGTCCCACATCCGGAACATGTGCATGGGCGTCACAGAAGAGTACGAGTACAAGATGAAGATCGTGTACAGCCACTTCCCGATCAAGACGAAGATCGCCGGGACGACCTTCCTCATCGAGAATTTCCTCGGCGAGCGAACCGCCCGCAAGGCACCGATACTCCAGGGAGTGAAGGTCAACGTGGCGGCCGAGTGGATAACGATCACCGGCATCGACCTGGAAAGGGTAAGCCAGACGGCGGCGAACATCGAGCAGGCCTGCAAGATCCGGGACCGTGACCCGCGCGTCTTCCAGGACGGCATATACATCACGCAGAAGGGGAAGTGAAACCAATGACCAAGGACGAGACGATCAAGAAGTTCAGCGAGATCCCCGGTGTTTCCAAGAAAACCGCTGAACACCTCTACGACGCGGGCTACCACACGGTGGAGAAGCTCAAGAAGGCGACGACATCGGAGCTCGAACAGATCGAGCACATCGGGCCGAAGACCGCCGCTGCGATCGTCGATGGTTTGAAGCACGTCGAAAAGCCCGCGGCGAAGGAAGAGATCAAGGTCGTGGAGAAGAAGAAGGAAAAACCCCCGGAGAAGGCCAAGAAGGCCAAAGAGGCGGCCCCTGAGAAACTAAAGGTGGTCGAAGAGAAGGAGGCTTACGTCGTCAAGGCGAAACCGGAGCTTTCCGATGCGACCGCGGCGGCGCTCCACCTTCGGAAGATCCAGGTGAGCCATCGGCCCTCGTTCAACAGGGACCAGATCTTCAGGTACAAGAAACTCAAGCATGTGTGGAGGAATCCCTCCGGCGTGTCGACCAAGCAGCGCCGCAACTACCAATACAGGCCGCGTCAGCCGGCCATCGGCTACGGTAGCCCCGTTGCGGCGCGTGGATTGCACCCGTCCGGGTTCGAGGAGGTCCTGGTTCACAATGCCAAAGACCTCGTCGCTATCCGCCCGAAGACCCAGGCCGCCCGCATCGGCGGCGGCGTCGGGGCGCGAAAACGTGGCGTCATCGAGGCCGAGGCGAAGAAACTCGGGATCCGCGTTCTCAACTCCAAGAGGGCGGCTTAGATGACCGATCTTCGCAACCAACGTCGCCTGGCTGCGGCCGTCCTAGGCTGCGGCGAGTCCCGTGTCTGGATCGACCCGCTGCGCTCCGACGAGGTCGCAGAGGCCGTGACAAGGCGGGACATCGCGACCCTCGTGGGCCGCGGCCTCATCAAGGCGCACCAGAAGAAGGGCGTCTCACGTTCCAGGGCGAACAAGATCCTCGCCCAGAAGCAGAAGGGACGAAGGCGGGGCCCGGGAACTCGTAAGGGCGCCAAGGGAAGCCAAGCGCGCGACCCCCGCAAGAAGCGGTGGATCAGGACCATCCGGGCGCTACGCGATGTCCTAAGCGACCTGCGCGAGACCAAGAAGATCGACGCGAAGACCTACCGCGCCTACTACATGAAGGCGAAGGGCGGTGCTTTCAACTCGCGTAAGAACCTCCAATTCCACCTGCGCTCTGCAGGACATCTCAAGGAGGAACCGCAATGACGGACGGACCCCGCTACAGGGTGCCCTTCAGGCGAAGGCGTGAAGGAAAAACGGACTACAAGAAGAGGTTGGCACTGCTCAAGAGCGGCAAGACCCGCGTCGTCGTGCGCCGCAGCCTCCAGCGGGTGACCGTGCAGTTCGCGAACTACAGCGAGACGGGCGACGTCATCATTGCGACCGCCACATCCGTGGACCTTAAGGGCCTCGGCTGGGACGGGGCGCCCACGAACACGCCGGCCGCGTACCTCGTCGGCCTTCTTGCCGGGAAGAGAGCGAGCGCCAAGAACGTCAAGGAAGGAGTCCTCGACATCGGGCGCCACAACCCGGTCCCCGGCAGCCGTGTGTTCGCCGCGCTCAAAGGCGTGGTCGACGCAGGGGTCGACGTCCCGCACGGTGAGAACATCCTCCCGGATGACGCCCGGATCGCGGGCGGCCACCTCGAAGGAAGCTCGACGGAGAAATTCAACGCCGTCAAGGCGAAGATCCAAGGTGAGGCCTGATGGCAGATTTCAGGGGACAGGAAGAACGGAACATCGCGGACTGGGTGCCGATAACGGAACTCGGCCGTAAGGTAAAGAGCGGCGAGATCACCACCATGAGGCAGGCACTCCGGTCCGGATTGCCGCTTCGTGAACCGGAGATCGTCGACGTGCTCCTTCCCGGAACCGAGGACGAGGTCATCGACGTCAACATGGTCCAACGCATGACCGACTCCGGTCGCAGGGTGCGCTTCAGGGTCGTCGCGGTGGTCGGCAACAAGGACGGGTACGTGGGCCTTGGCCTTTTCAAGGGCAAGGAGGTCGGACCCACGATCCGCAGGGCGATCGACGCGGCTAAACTCAACATGATAGAGGTCCGGCGCGGTTGCGGCTCCTGGGAATGCGGCTGCGGGACGAGCCACACGGTGCCGTTCACCGTCGTCGGGAAGAGCGCTTCCGTCGAGATGCACTTCAGGCCGGCGCCGCGAGGCATCGGTCTTGCCACGGGTAACGTCGCCAAGCACGTTCTCCGCCTCGCCGGAGTCAAGGACGTCTGGGGTTTCGCCCGCGGGCAGACGAAGACCACCATCAACAGCGCGAAGGCCGCCTTCGACGCCATGAAGAAATCGAGCGAGATGCGCGTTCGCGAAGAATCAAGGGCGAAACTCGGGATAATCGAGGGAAGTGTAGTGCAATGAGCCGAGCGACCGAGATCAAGGAGAGGTCCACCGCGAAGGCCGCGAGGAAAGCCGCCTCGACGCCGGCGATGGCGATCGTGCGCATCCGTGGCACGGCCAGGATCCGTCATGACATCCGCATGACGATGGACCAGTTGAAGATCAACAGGCCGAACTACTGCGTGATCGTGCCCGTGAACGACTCGATGAACGGGATGCTCCACAAGGCGAAGGACTACGTCGCATACGGCGAGGTCGACGCCCTCACGGTGGAAGCGCTCCTTTCGAGCCGGGGCCGCATCGAGGGGAACAAGCCTCTTACCGATGCGCACGTGGCCGCCAACTCCAAGTACAAGACCATCTCGGAGCTTGCAAAGGCCGTTGCCAAAGGCGAGACGCGCCTTGCCGAAGTCAAAGGCGCAAAACCCCTCTTCAGGCTCAGCCCGCCGCGCGGAGGCTTCGAGGGGAACAAGCGCCACTGGACCGTCGGCGGTTCCTTGGGCTACCGCGGGAAGGACATCAACGAACTCATCAAGCGAATGATCTAAGGAGGGAAACCGAAATGGCCAAGAAGACCAACAGGACGCAAAGACTTCGCGGAAGCCGTACCCACGGTCGCGGCAAGAAACACGGTCGCGGCCCCGGCATGCGCGGCGGCGTCGGGAACGCGGGAGCCAGAAAGCACCGCAAGCTCTATTTCCAGAAGTATTTCCCCGAGCATTTCCTGAAGAACCGGGGATTCGTGCGGCCCGACGACGTCACCCACGTCAAGGGGACGATCGACGTGTGCGACCTCGACGAGAGGATAGCGACGTACGCAGGGCCAAGTAGCGACGGGACGTTCACGGTCGACCTGGCGCAGCACGGCGTCGACAAGCTCCTTGGAAGCGGCCAGGTGCGCCACAAGATAATGGTCACGGTAGGCGAGGCCACCCCCTCGGCCATGAAGAAGATCCAAGCCGCCGGCGGCCATGTCACGACCACGGTCGTCAAAGCCCCACCAAAAGAGAAGGCGAAACCATCCCCGCCTCCTGGCGGAAAACCTCCGAAGGGAGACTCGCCGAAGGAGAAACCGGCGAAGGGCGAAAAGAAGGCGAAACCCGAGGAAGCTCCGAAGGCCGAAGGTAAGGAGAAGGGCGGCGACTCGAAGCACAAGACCGACGAGACCGCGAAACCCGAGGGCGGTCCTCACGCCAAGGGAAAACACGAAGGCGGCGGGTGGAAGCCGAAGGGCGAAAAGCCCGGGAAGGCGAGCGACGCCAAATCGAAGAGGGAGAAGTCGAAGTAACAGGGTTAATAACGCGGGCGCGGATTAGCCGCCCGCCCATAAAGGGCGGCGCGTCGACGCGCCAACACCAACCGGGGAAACGCTGATGGCGGACGAAAAGAAGAGCCTGCTCTACAAACTGGAACCCATCATCAAGAGGATGCCCGCCGTCCAGAAACCGGAGGGCCACGTCCATTTCCGCACGAAGATGAGTTGGACGGTCGTGGCGCTCATCGCGTACTTCGTCCTTGCAAACGTCCTCCTCTACGGCCTTGCCCCGGGCACCGTAGACGTGTTCCAGTCGTTCAGGGCCATCCTCGCGGGAGCCTCGGGTTCGCTCGTCCACCTAGGAATCGGACCCATCGTCACGGGTTCAATCATCATGCAGCTCTTCACGGGCGCGAAGATCATCAACCTCGATCTCACGAAGCCTGAGGACAAGTCCATCTACCAAGGGACACAGAAGGTCCTCGTCATAGTGATGATAATCGTCGAGGCGGTCCCGCAGGTCTACGGATTCCTGCGACCCGATGAGCTGCTCATATCGAACATCGGCCTCGATTGGGCGCGCTCCCTGATCATCATACAACTGGCACTCGGAAGCTACATCGTCTTCCTGATGGACGAGGTGGTCTCCAAATGGGGCATCGGGTCGGGCATATCGCTTTTCATCGCGGCAGGTGTCTCCCAATCCATTTTCACGGGGGCCTTGTCGTGGCTTCCCACGACGACCGGCGTCATCTCCGTACAGAACCCGCCGGCGGGCACTATCCCGAGGACAATCTACCTTCTCGACCAGATGTCGACCGCCCAACTCGTCGCAGGCGGCGGGTTCGAGCAGATCTTCCTCGAAGGGCAGAACAGCGCAGTCGCCTTCCTTTCGACGGTGCTCATCTTCGTTGTCGTGGTCTACGCGCAGTCGATGAAAGTCGAACTGCCGCTCGCCCACGGGAAGGTGCGCGGCGCGCGCGGGCGCTACCCGATCAAGCTGCTCTACGCGTCGAACATCCCCGTCATCCTCATGGCGGCGCTGCTTGCGAACGTGAACCTTGTGAGCCTTCTCCTTTGGTCTGGACCCCTCCAGAACCTTCCGCTAGTCGGCCACCAAGGATGGGTCGGCAGTTACGCCCCAGGCTCGACGAGTGCCATCAGCGGAGCGGCGTATTATTTCTCGCCGTTCGGCGGCGGGGGAAGCCAAGGTGCCTTGGAGACGTGGCTACTGCCGTTCCTCAACGAAGCGAGGTACGGGGCGGTGTTTGCCATCAGGGAACCATGGCAGGTGATCGCCCATGTCCTCATCTACTGGCTTGCGATGGTGCTCGGGTCCATCATGTTCGCCAAGTTCTGGATCGAGACGACGAACATGGGCCCCAACGCAGTGGCCAAACAGATCCAGAAGAGCGGCATGCAGATACCCGGATTCCGCCGGGATCCTCGCATCGTGGAGCGCATACTGGAGCGATACATCCCGGTGGTCACGGTCATAGGCGGGTTCGCGGTCGGAGCCCTCGCGGCGACGGCAGATCTCCTCGGCACTCTGGGCGCGGCCTCCGGGACCGGCGTGTTGCTCACCGTCGGCATCCTGCACCAGTTCTACGAACAGATCGCCAAGGAGCAGGTCATGGAGATGCATCCTGCCCTGCGAGGATTCTTTGGCGAAGGCTGAAAGCCTTCGACAAAGATGAGATGACGAGCGAAGCAAAGTCATCGAAATCTTCGGCGAGGGATGTCCCGAGCCGAAAACGAGCGGGCGAGCAGCAGCGAGTCCGCGAAACCGAGGGCGGCGAACGCGCCGCCGAGGCGAGGTGACGAAGTCACCGAAGTGTTCGGCGAAGGCTAGACGGCCCGAGCCGATACCGAGCCCACAGTCTGGCGTAAACTATATTCGTCTCATTCCATTGACCCTCGATATCCCATGGGCGCGATCATCATCACCGGGGTCCCCGGCGTCGGCAAATCGACCGTGATCAATGCGGCCGCCGAGTCCACGAAGATGCCGGTCGTCGTCTACGGGACGGTCATGTTCGAAGAGGCCTCGAAGCGCGGCCTTGCGAAGACCCGCGACGAGATGCGGCTTCTCCCGCCCGAAACACAGCGCCAGATACAGGAATCGGCCGCTGTCTGGATCGCGACGCAAGGCGACGTCATCGTGGACACGCATTGCACCATCAAGACGCCAAAGGGCTACCTGCCAGGTATCCCCGAATGGGTGGCGACAGCGCTCAAACCCGACATGGTCATCCTTGTCGAGGCCACGCCGAAGGAGATCCTCGCCAGGAGGGCCAAGGACGCGAGCCGGCATCGTGACGCGGACGACGAGGCCTCCATCGCCTTGCATCAGGAGATCAACCGGGCGGCCGCATCGGCGATCGCCACCCTGACCGGTGCCACGTTGAAGATCATCCACAACAAGGACGGCGCGGTAGAAGCGACGAAACGTCAGATCCTCGACGCGGTGGGTCGCTAGGTGCCGCCGAAAAAGCGCGGCGACGGGCCCATCGGTCAAGCCCTCCTTTTTGTCGCGATCTCGGCGCTTTTGCTCACGATCCTCTTCCCGTCGGTGAACACGACGGTCGGCAAGAACCTTGACCGCATCCTCAACCCGCTCATCGGTTTCGGCGGCCGCGAGCCTGCGCTCACGATACTCCTCGCTTCCGCCCTGATGGTGCTGATAACGACCGTGCTCAGACACTTCTTCATGGACTGGGCCCACATGGCGCGCGTCCAGGACGTGATGCGCGTCTATCAGGGCGAGCTCAAGACCGCCACGAAGGAGAACAACAAGTTCAAGATCAAGCAGCTTACCGACATGCAGCCCGAGATCATGAAGATGCAAGGCGAGATGTCGAGCTCGCAGCTCAAACCGATGCTTCTCACCATGGTGGTGATCATACCGACGTTCAGTTGGCTCTTCGCGTTTGTGACGGCGCCCGTCCCTCATGACGTGGCTTTGTCGCCCGACTCAGACCCGGTGGTGCTCATGGCCGTGGACAAGGACCTACTACATTTCGAGGCCGTAGGCTCCGGCAACGCTACCACGATCCAACCCTGGCAGCACACTGCATTGACCATAGTGCCCGTCGAGTTCGATTTTGTGAAGGCAAAAGGAGGCGGGACCGCAGACGTCTCGAAAGGGGAGGCTCGCGTAGGAGTACTCGACGCGAAGGCGACCAACCCGTTCAACCCGGTGGGGATAGCCCCTGTACAACTTCCGCCCGATGAATACGAGGTGACCATAAGCCAAAACGGGTTCCGCGTGAACCACGCGTCCTCGCTCGAGCGCGTCGAGGGCCGCTTCGCAAACCATTTCGGGCTCGTCCTCTTCGGCAACGAAACGACGCCTACGCGGGCCATGAAGTTGAACCCGGGCCCGGCCGCGAAAGTCACATTCCTCGAGAACGACACGGGCTACCTCGTCATCCCGCTCACCGAGGGCGAGGCGCTCGAGGGGACCGCACAAGTGACGTTCGCGAGCGCCGGGCGGACACAGACCGTGAACCTCACGGGGGCGAGCGCGTACTCGCTCTCACAGGGCGCGCCTCCGCTTACCCTACAACCTCATTCGATGTCCCTCCCGTGGGTCGGAGACTGGGACCTCCTCGGTGCGTGGTGGATCCTGCCACACTGGATCCTGTACTACTCGCTCACATCCATAGGCTTCGGGACGCTGGTCCAGAAGGGGCTGCGGCTCGCCGAGCACGCGGTCGTGAAGCGACGCGGAACGGAAGGTGGCTGATGCTTGTGGCCATCGCGGGCCTTCCTGGAAGCGGTAAATCCACGGCGGCGCGGCTCGTCGCCAAGGAGCTCGGCGTACCTGCCGTCACGGCCGGGGAGATCTTCCGTGGCGAGGCCAGCCGCAGAGGGATGACGCTTCTCGAATTCAGTAAACTCGCGGAAGGCGACTTCGAGGTCGACAAGGCGCTCGACAAGGAGATGGAGAAGGTCATGCGCGCCGGCGACGCCGTCGTCGAAGGGCGCCTAGTCGCGTACGTAGCCCAATGGGCCCGACTCGATTGCCTGAAAGTCTGGCTCGAAGCGCCGCCCGAGGTCCGGGCAAAGCGCGTGGGGGGACGCGACGACATGGAGAAGGCCGCCGCCGCGAAGGCGAACCGGACGCGTGAGGACTCCGAGGCCAGGCGCTACCGCGAGATCTATGGCATCGATATCCTCGATACCAAGATCTACGACATGAAGATCGACTCCTCGAAACACGGACCGGAACCGATCGCAGAACTCATTGTCAAGGAGGCCCGAGCAAGGTTTGCCTGAAAACGGCCTCATCATCAAAGGAAAAGATGCGACCCCCGGGACACACGGGAAGAGACCGAGCGAACGCACGATCGAGGAACACCTTGCCCTGGGTGTCGTGAACCTCGACAAACCGGCCGGGCCCACCTCCCACCAGGTGGTCGCGTGGCTAAAGGTCGCTCTAGGGCTCTCCAAGGCGGGACACGGCGGGACGCTCGACCCGAATGTCACCGGTGTCCTCCCAGTGGCGCTCGAAAACGGGACGCGCGCGATAAAGACGCTTCTCCTCGCGCCGAAGTCGTACGTGGCCACGATGCGGTTCCACGCAGACCTCAGCGAGAAAGACGTCCGAGCGATCTTCGATGAGTTCAAGGGCGAGATCTACCAGACGCCGCCCCTCAAATCGGCCGTGAAGAAGATCCTTCGTATCCGGACCATCTACGAAAGCGAGATCCTTGAACTCGACGGGCGCGACGTGTTGTTCAAGGTGGACTGCCAAGCCGGAACATACGTGAGGACGCTCTGCAACGACATCGGCACGGTCGCGGGCGTCGGCGCCAACATGGTGGATCTACGCCGCGTGAAGACGGGACCGTTCACGGAAAAATCGGCCGTAACGCTCCACGACGTGAAAGACGCTTACGAGGAGTGGAAATCAAGTAGGGACGAAACGTGGCTACGAAAAACCGTCCTCCCCATCGAAGCACTGCTCGCCCACCTCCCCTCGGTCCAGATCCGGGAAAATGCGGTGGACGCCGTCTGCCATGGGGCGAAGCTTGCGGTCCCAGGCGTCGTCTCCTTTCCGGCCAGCCTCAAGAAACAAGACACCATCGCAATGTACTCGATGAAAGGTGAAGGGGTCGCGATCGGAAAAGCGATGATGGATGCGAAAGAACTCGACGACGCGAAGACCGGGATAGCCTTCGAAACGCAACGAGTGCTCATGGAGCCGGGGACTTACCCCAAGGGTTGGACGACGGCGGGGCCCCAAGAAAAGGTTAATTAACCCGGCCCCATACGGCGGGACGTTCTGCGATTTCGCGACCGTCGCTTCCGCCGTTTGCGGCCTTGCTCGACGTGCGCGATCGCGACTCTGCCGCCCTGGCTTAGTGGTATAGCGACTCCTTGGTAAGGAGTAGGTCCTGGGTTCAATTCCCAGGGGCGGCTCTCACTTCGTTCGAGCCGCCCCTGTCGCTCCGGCTTCGCTGAGGCGAACCCGTCGCTCCCAGGGGCGGCGGCAAACGGGCGCAAAAGCCGCCCCTCGTGGACTCGCTACGCTCGTCCACTCTCCCTCGGCCAGGGCAATTCGAGGACTTCTGACCTCGGTCCCAGGGGCGGCCGACAAACCAAGCGAAAGCCTCGGCTGATTCGCTCCCGTGTCCAAGCTGCTCGATCTGAGGGGGAACGAAAACGAGCAAGACGCCCCGGTCGGGCGAAAGGGCCACCCGAAGGATGGCCCCAATTCTTGAACTGGGTACGAGTCTTGGTTAAGCTTTTTGGCGGCCCCCGCGCCCCTAGCGCAGCGGAGCTGCGCTTCGGCAAAAAGATTAGCGCCCAGGGGAAGATTTGAACTTCGGGGGAACTTCGGAACCGTTGACCCGTTCCCCCTCGTTCAAACTTCCCGGACTATTAGGGACTGGTCGCTGCTAGACTGTTGGGGAAAAAGCAGCGCCCAGGGGAAGATTTGAGCTCCGCCGGAACCTGGGGACCCTTGGGGAGTTCCGTCTCGTCCAAATCTTCCCAGACTATTTGGGACTGGTCGCTCACAGGATGGTTGGGGAAAATGTGAGCGTCGGTGACTCGCTCGCGCTCGTCACCTCGTGCTCGCCTTCCTGCGGGAAGGCTCACACGCCCAGGGGAAGATTTGAACTCCCGTGGAGGTTTCCCCCCAATAGATCTCGAGTCTATCGCCGTAAACCGGGCTTGGCTACCTGGGCAAGACCCCGTTGGAAACCGTCCAAGGAGGGCGAAACGCGTATCAACGGTGCCTTGTATAACCGCTTCGGTGGAACGGATCCAGGTCACTCTCATCGAAACAGGCCCCGACAAGGGACGACGCGTCGTCGACCTGCCGACGGGGTCGACCGTCACCGATGCCTTGGCCGCGGCGTCGCTCAGGCGCGAGATGTACCTCGTATCGCGCCGAAGCGAAGTCGTCCCCGACGACGAACCTCTCGATGACGGCGACACGCTGGAAGTCTTCAGAGTGGTTTCCGGCGGCTAAGGCCGACGGAAAGAAGCGGACGACCAATGGGAGCCCGCGAAGTTTCGGGCGGTTGATACCGACCGAAACCAGCGGACGACCCCAAGGACTCCGCGCCGTCTCGGGCGGATGAGCGACGCGCGGGCCACGATGCCAGCGTCGGTTTTTTCCGAATGCGTAGGCAAAACTACAAGACGCGTAAGCCAATCCGGCCTTCACGCTCCTGTAGTCTAGTCCGGTCAAGGATAGAAGCCTTTCGAGCTTCCGACCTGGGTTCGAATCCCGGCAGGAGCATTCACTCTCTCCACTTGGGGACGAAACGACATCGGCGTTTTTTGGGCGCTCTTGGTTCGCCGGGCTATCCGGTCGAGCCAATGGCGGCCGTACAGTCGCTCGTAGATCCTCGCCCCGTGCTCGTATTCGCGTCTGGTCATGTCCAGGCGCTCGTGGCCTAACCAGTCCGCAACTCGCGCGTAATCGAAGCCTTGGTCGATTAGGCGGGCATTGGCGCACCAGTGGCGGCCGAGGTAGGGGTGGAACCACGGGAAACGCGGTTTAACGTGGTCGTTCAGGAACTTGCTCAGGCCGAACTTCGAGTGGAAGGGCCGGCCATTCGGTTTCAAAAAGAAAGCGTCTTCGCGGCCTTCCGGGTCTACCTTCTTCCTCCACGCGAGGTAGTTGGCGAGGCTTGCTTGTCGAGCGGAGCAGCAGATCCACTCCGGCTCGATAAGCACGGTTCGCCTGCGGCCCGATTTCTTCGGCTCCGTGATCGTCAATATGTGACGCTCCGGGTCGAAGTCTCGTAATCGTAGCGAATGGGCCTCGCTCGGGAACCTGACGCCGACCGCGAAGTCGAGCAACAAGAGCGCCTTGACGAGGGCGTTCTCGTAGCTGACGTTCGGTCGCGGCGTGTAGTCCGCGTGTAGGAGGTCGTAGATGTCTTCGGGGCTCGGGAGTTCTCGCTCGTCGTTCTTCGGCTCGGTTGGAGCCGTTGGCCAAATCTCGCGTGGGATTCCGAGGAAGTCGCCCAGCGACCTGATCGCCTTGTGGTCGTTGATCAGAGTCGTTGCGGGCGCCTTCTCCTCTTCTTCCCTAACGCGGGAGTAGAGAAAGAACGACTGCACGAGTTCGTAACGCGTCCCGTGAAGCTTCACAGGCATGGGCGCGTAGTTCTCCATGAAACGAAGCTGGCACAACCGAGTTCGTATCGTGCTTCGCTTCCGCCTCTTGTAGTCCCGAAGATACATCTCGAGTTCTTCCGTGGTCCAGTCCTGAACAGGTGTCTTGATTTCTTCCAGTCTTGCCCTGAGCCTGGCAGCGTGTGAGCTCCAGGCTTGTTCCATGATTTCGCGTGCGCTCCGTGCGCTTGCTTGATCACCTCGACCCCCTGCATGAGACGAGGTTGGTATGGGCTTTTCCACCACGGGTCGCCGAAACCTCCGGAAGTGGAGTTCGACGAACGTACTATGTGAGGGGATGTGGCAACGTCGCGACGAAAAGCCTGAAAATTGGGCTTTCCATAGGCGGCAATTCTCGCGTCGAAAACATTCCATGGTTCGCGAGAGTAGACGCAATTACTCGCGCTTTGTTACTTCAAGCACCCTGACCGGTGTGTTCTCCTTATTGGCCGCGGCGAACAATGCCTCTTGCGCCTGAACGCCGTCAACATGGAGCGCCTCTCCCGGTCCGACGGTATAGCCCGCCGCGTGGATGTCCTGATCCCCCGTGTCCTTTACCACGAAAAGTACGATGCGCTCCGCCCGGAAACGCCGCGTGGGCACCATGTCGAGGATGGGAGGGACTTCCGTGTCCTCAACTTGACCTTCCGCCACAAGTTTGATGGAGAACGCGGGGGCGCGGCTTTCGTGTTGCCAATAGAACCCGTGGTGGTGGCCCTTCGTTATCACGTAAGGTCCGGGGAAAAAGATGCCTAGTGGGAACCCAGCGTCGATGCTCATTCGAACTTCCGTGCCCTTGGTCTTGGAAAGGTCGACAATGGCTGGATCGCCCAACGCGAAAACGTCCGTGACGCGTACGCGTCGCCTCGATTCGGTGCCTATGCCGAATATTATCCGGCCATTCGGCGTAACTGGAATGGGTTCCCCCTGCTGCTCGCCGGCGACTCGAAAACGGATACGGGGAGCAAAGGCGGTACGCTGTACGGCGTATGCGAGTAAAGGGATAAGGGCTACAATCGACAGGAGCAGTGCCAAGTCGGGCCACATTGGATCGTGAGATGGAAGATGTTCCTGGGGAATTAACTGCATCGGCGTGCCGACGAAGGGGCCCGATGTGAGATGCGAAGCGGGGGCCACGGCGAGATTGACGGGTGCTGGCACGCCGCAGACAAGTCGCCACCCGCCGCATGGTTTAAGTCCGGGGCGGTAGGGGCGTCTGGCCTTGACCCGCTTCGATAATGCGCTGGCGCAATTCACGCGGTAAAAGGAAGGGCCGCCCTAGTACGGAAGAGGTTGGTGACCCCACATGGAGAGCCATAAAGAGAGATTCCGCAGCGCTACCTCCCACGCTTGCGTCAAGCAAATGAGACTATCCAGCCGTTCCCAATTAGGACGGCAGGCGGCGAGCTGAATCGTCTGGACGTTGTGGGTCTTCCGACCGTTCTTGAAATCGTCGTAGAAAAGGGCTAACCCAAAGGCGAGCGAGCCATTGGTTCGCATGCTGAAATCGCCGTGGAGGGTCTTGTTGCGAAGTTCGCCCAGCCCCAACCTATATCCCTGGGTCGGACGCCGCTGCATGGGGGGAGTCGGGTCGTTGAGGAAACTCTCGCGAAAACTACCCAGACTGTTAAGACGCGTGGGATCGAGAACCTGTGACTGAGTGGCGGCCTCCAACGCCTCCTTCAAATCCCGCATTGCATCCCTGAACGTTTTGACCATCGGTACTTCGATGACTTGGGGGCCATAGAATTCCTTATTGGGCTTGAAAAAGCGATTCCAGTAGATGGTTTCGTGGGCCGCCGGACCCTTGAAGGCCAACGAGCCATTCTTTTTGGTTTCGACGAGAAGGTCAAGGCAACAGGCGATACCAGCCAGGAGTGGCCTAACTCTAAACTCGGTCATGAAGGCGAGCAGTGATACATACCGGAATAGCTTGGTTGGCTCGGCATCAGGCATGGCCTCAATCTCTGCGTGGATCTTGCGGAAGGTGGAATCAATGTCGCCGCGGAGTAGGGACTCTACCACTTGTGATCCGGCCGCAAAGTTGCCGGTCGGTCCCGGGACCAGAACCTCGTGGAGCCGCAAGAAACGGGGTGGGTCCGCAATGGCGCATTCTATCGCAAGTACTACGAGCGCGTTGAGGACCTCCTCCTTCTCGCTACCTATTGGTTGTTCCCAGCACTTTTCGTAGAACGCTTTTGCTAAGCCGGATAGGTCGCCATAACGATGCAAAATGTCCTGTCGGAGACTCCCGGCTGTCGCCTTACCGGGAGGGATGAGCCATGGGTCAGCGGGTTTCGTGGACTTGCCGGGCATGGAACCGCGGAGGGCGCGGCGCCTTCATAAACGGTGCGACCAGGGTGAGCTCATTAATCGTCGGGACGAGTTAAGGCGCTTCGGCGAGAACAAAGCGGGACGTGCCAGTTGGGGGAATGGCCACGCTGTGTTTCAGAATCTTGCTCCCGGAGGCAGGACGACCTGCCGTCCTGCCGCATTGTTCGAATTTGGGCCTGTTATGCACGGGCCAGGATTCGCAACCGACTAGACGCCCTGCTCGACCCGTGCATCGGACCGGTTCGTCTTATAGGTGGCTGTGGGGTCGGTGACAGTATTCGTAACCGCGACGACGATCTTCTGAGATAATCAGGGCCATTTCCCGTGTTCGCCGCGCGCAGGTCGCTACGACGCGCGCTTGAGAAGGCGTCCATGGGTAACGTTTCCGTGGCGCGCACGCGAAGCACCACGGCGACCTGTAGTATCGTTACTCATGCGGCTTTTCGTGCAAGGACTCCTCGCGATGGACGCGTCGCTGGAACGTTGGTTGGCTTGCACGCGACGCCAGAATTAGCTCCGGCGGAAAACTTTCGAAAGCTCATTTTTTCAAACACGTTGTTGACACGTACAAAGGTTCCATCGGAACACGTGCGAGTGAAGGGAAAACCATTATATCGCACATCGCGTGATGTAGGCTTCCTCCAACCGATCTGGTCAGAGATCGCGGCGGGGCGCGGTTCGGGCGCGCCTCGTTCTGGAAGGGATGGGTGTTGGTTTGGGGAAAACAAAAGGTAGCACGGGCAATCAACAGGCCGGAACGGCGAGCGATGGAAGAAGGCGGGGCGGCCTCAACATTTTCCTTCGGGAGGGCGATGTTCTCCTCTTCGGAGCGTTGTTGTGGCCACTGTATTCCACGAGCCTCGTAATCTTGTGGATGTTTGGGATCACGCCAGTAGGAGCAACGCCGCCGGACCTTCGACTCTTGGACGCCGCCGTTTACATGTTGGTGGTGGGCTTCATCACACTGCCCTTCCCGGCGCTGTTGGCGGTCCTTGCCGTCAGGATCGTTCGCGGGGGGCGCTGACCATCGTCCGGGCGTGTTTCCATGAACGCAGGGAATAGTAGGCGAGTCCTGCCAGGCCGACAAGTGTCAGGGCGCTGTCGCGCAAGGGATCGCCCCATAGGTAGTAGTGGTCGGTTCGTCCCATGAGATAGGAGAGACCGCCGCTTACCACGAGGCCGCCGACTGCTGCTCCCGAGACGCTAGCGACGTCGGCAAGACCGACCCGGTACATTTTCGCCTCGTCCTTTCTCTTCATGGAACCAAGTCGCGCAGAGCGTCTATAAATAGGGCATCGTAAAAAGGCTTGGCTTTGGCGTCGGCGAAAGTAAAACGACCGGTCGCCAGCCCAAGCGTCCGTCGAATTAGGAACCCATAGGCCGTTGGCGCGGACGGCGCTCAAAGCTTTCCCTTTCTCCCCCTCGTCACCCAATCGGCGCCCGCGTCCGCTCCCGGCAAAGGAGCCTCTTGATGCCCCCTATCCCCTCGTTGGAGGGCGCGCCGAGCCGTAGGCGCGCCCCCAGGGGGCGCGGCGGGGCGGAGCGCAGCGTTGCCCTAGGGCAGCAAGCGTAGCCAAGGCGAGGCGCGCATCTCGTCTATAGGCCGAGTTCGCGCTTGAGGCTTTCCCGCGCCTCTGGGTCGTCGAGGAAGTTCACTAGCCCGGCATCCGCGTCGCCTTCTCGGAAGCGTTTCCGGAACCCGTTGTTTTGGAGCGCCGAATTGGACCAGTCGAGGTTCTTCCACGCTTTTTCGCCGAACGCATTGATGATTGCCTCGGCGATTCTCGTGGCTCGGATGGCGGCTTCCTCCGTGATCTGGTAGTCCTTCTTCGTCTTGCAGGCTTCGATGATTTTTCTAACACCACTTCTCCTCAGCATTTTCTCATCCTCCTATTGGTGCATGGGCGGCGGGCCGGAATCGTCATTCTCGTCCTTGCCTCCATTGTCGAGGTCGCCGAGGCCGTTTAGGAATTGATCTCCGTCAAATTCGAGGTTCTTGTAGTATCTCCTCAGCGCTGGGAAATCTCCGCGCGGCGCTATGACTTTGCAAACCAGCGCGGGCTCCTTCTTGAAGACGTAGATTTTGAGCAAGTGGTCACGCTCGGCCTTGACGAGGAGCATCACGTCCTTCTCAGGGGACCGTTCTGGCGTGAAACGGAGCTGCTTGGCAGTTTCAAGCACTTGCGTGTCGGTGGCCCGCGTGAGCTTGAATCTTTCAAGTTGGTCGAGTTCTGGATCGAAGCGTAATTCGAAGCTACCGGTCTTTTTCAGGGTCATATTCTCAGTCCGCGCATCGCCGAGGCGATGCATGATACTGGAATGGAGGCGAGGTAGGACTTTTGGAGCGCCTCCCTACAGGAAGGCGAAAAGGTTAAACGCGCATTCAACGGGTTCTGCCGCGGTTGGACACGAGTTTGCAACGTGGAAATGGGAGCCGGTCGAAGCCCCCGGAATGGTATCTTAGAGAAGCAGTCGTCACGATACTTGCGGCCCGCGGTGGCGCGACTCCGTACTTACTCGCAGAGACTCTCGGGATGGGGTATGAGGCAGTCGAGGATCTGTTGCGAAGACTCGCCGATGAGGACCGCGTATTCAAGGATCCAAACGACAAGAAATGGAAATCCAACACAGGAGTCTCAGCGGCTCTTTCCGTGACGGATTCGGCGAATCAAAGCGAAACGCGTGAGCCCGTCGTGGGGCCAGAAATGGTCCTTCAATCATATGTCGCGGGTCTCACTCACTTGATGGGCGCCCAAGTGAGGCGAGATGAGCGGTGGCTCGGCTGGCCCTATGCCGATCCTACAATCCTTGTGGAGTTCCCGGCGGTCAAGCAACTTTACGCCGCTGTGGAAACAGCGTTGGGTAAGCAGACGACGCGCCAATTGTCGGAGAAGATTCTCGCCGAAGCGGCGGTCAATGTCGAGATGACGGCCAAGGTGTTGCTCCTGCTTTGTTGGTTGAAAACGACACCTAATGGGAACGTGTTCCCGAGGTTTCGGGACACGTTCAAGACGGACTTCGACGCGCGAATCACTGGAGCGGTCGACTACCTCTTCGATTCACTCGAACCGGTCCCCGATGGTGGAGGCTACGCGGTGCGGAGCCCATACCTCATCTTCCGCAAGCCCTACCCGCCCTTCTTCCTGGATCATGAAGTCCCTGGGAAGCCCCCGTGTCCCATGTGGACGGTCTACATCGCGAGAGCACTAAGAGAAGTGCAGCGCGCGCACCTGGCGGACAGAGCGTTTGGCCCTGAAAAAGAAAAAATCCTGGACGGAGCGCGTAGCTTTGTGCGAAGACATGGATTTGATTACGTCAAGAACGTGCTAGAGCGCGAATGGCTTCTCGGACAGACGCCAGTAGGCGGCTGGACTAACATCATGATGAATTATCGACACTTGGGGCGAGACCGAGTCGATGGTGCCACTTTGCTTACAACGGACCAGGAGTTTGCGGAAATTTTCTCCTTGTGGAGTCGGTTCAGCGATGGGAAAGCGCCGGGTATCAACACCCATTACTTGGCAAACAGGCGTAACGTCAGTGCCGAGGCAACAGCGTTCGCAAGTGTCGCCTTGTTTGATTCGGAGTACTTCGGTCTCATGCCAGTGAGAATGGGGGAACAGGCTTCCAAGCGCCGAGCCATGTGCTTGTCGTCTCTCTTGCAAACAAGGCGCGGTCCGCTAGAATCTACCCTTCATCCGAGCAATCCTATCCTGTTGGCTCATGCCTCCGCTTGCTTCGGGGTTAACCCGTACGGTCCCAGAATCCAGGAGGTCTTGCGGACGGCGTGCGGTGACCTCCAACCCGGCGCAATGGCGTCCCAGTACGTGAATTATCATAGCCAACTTATCAACAGTCTCGAACACATGCATGGCATCTATAGGATCATGAACAAGATTGAGGAGACTGGTCCAAGTGCGGAGTATTGGGATCCCACCGGTTTCGGGGCGTTGGACCGGATAGGGTTCTTCATGTCAAAACTCAAGTCCTGAGGGCGTCTAGTTTTTCTAAGACGCTGCGGATATCAGGTTGGAGTTGGTCCAGGTCCCATTCTTCGAGTGGTGCGGTGGTGTCGCGCCAGCTTGAAAGTTCTCTCGTGATCTCCCGACTGGCGGTGGTTGCTTCTCTTTCTCCGATTCCGGCATCGGGCGCTAGACTCGTGATGAGCTGCTCCACGCCTTGCCCGTATTGGGCGTCAATTGGTTGAAGTTTCTCTCGCGCGTAGGCGAGATAGGTTTCCCGTAATTCGAGGATGTTGTTGACCCCGTGTTCGTAGAGGAAGGTGTTCGGGAATGCGTTTACTATGTAGGTGCGCAACGGGGCTTCTCGGTGGTCGACACGGTCGAGCAGGTCGACAAAATATGTGCGGTAGTCGAGGCGGAGTTGCGAGTAGCCCCCCGCGTAGCCCGGCGGGAAAGCGTTGTATTCCTCAAAGAGGATGTTCATCGCTTCGTTGTCAAGTGTTAACGTGTGCTGTAACTTCCTAAACCGGCCCCTTTTGTAACTCCAAAAACGACCCGGGCAAACGGGCTAAAACCCGTCGACCCTGACCCCCGACCGGTGGTCCTGGTGAAGCCCGTGTTCGATGATCCCAACGTGTTGGCGCG